>JACZWZ010000031.1:10792-23049 GCA_022571885.1 Acidobacteriota bacterium | reverse complement strand
AAGGGTCTCCCTGCGACGCTCGAAGGAATCCTGTCCGGAAGTGGTACTTGCACCGCCGAGACGGCGGCGGCAGTCGACGTTCCCTGCGCCAACGAGTCACCAACCGACAGCGATCGGGATGGCGTCAGCGATGCCGCCGAAATAGCGCTCAACGAGGTCATCGCCGACATCATCGCCGCGGCACCTTCGTCGGACGCGACCATCAAGCTCGGCCGACTCGACTTCGATCCCAGCAGAGCATTCACCACCGCCGATGGCTTGACCGCCATCCCGGACCTGGAGCAGATCGAAGTGGTCGTCGATGAGTTCGAGAACATCATCCGCACGCTTCGTCTCACATTGGATAACCGCGAGAGTCTGGAAACCACCGCCAACGCCGGGCTCGAATTCGTCAGAGACGCTGTCGAGAACCGGCATTGGGCCATCGACTTCGAGGCAGTCGCCGCAGCCGAGTTCGATGGAAGCGTCGCCGACGCTCAACGAGGCGCCGGCCTCTACAACGCTTACTGCGCTCGATGCCACACCGCCGGATATTCCGCCGGTGTGACCTTCACTCAAGAAGCCGGTTCGGGTGCACTGGGGCCGTCACTCCGAGATGGCCGCTCCTCGGTGCAGTTCCCCGATGAGCAATCGCACCTCGACTTCGTGATCAAGGGGTCGGTGGCCGGCGAATCGTACGGGCTCAACGGAATCGGACGAGGGTGGATGCCGGGCTTCGGAACGGTGTTGTCCGAGAACGATCTAATGCTCATCATCAGATTTGAGAGGGCCCTGCGATGAACAGCATCATCGGCCGAATCCGCTCCGACGAACGCGGCCTATCTGCATTCGAGTGGATCGGGATCGTGACGGCTGTGCTCGTCATTGCCATGCTGTTCCCCCAGATCCGGTCTGCACTCGACGTGCTGTATGAGAACCTCGTAGGTAAGAACAACGTCGGGCCCAACGGCGAACCTCAGCCCGGAGTACTGGTCCGCGGCATAATCGTGGGCGTAGTGTCTCTGGCGTTGTTTGCCGGGTCGATCTTCCTCATCAGCTACACCAACCTCGGCCGCAAGTTGGCATTCTTGATCTCCGGCGCAGCCTTCTTCGGGTTCCTGGCAATCGTCGGCTTGCTTTACACGCTCTACGCCCCGCGAGGCCTCCGCCCGACCCTCGTCGAGGGCCTCAACGCCTTCCAGTTGAGGATCCTGCCCGGGGCACTCATGCTGGGATCACTCATTCTGTTCGTCATGTTCGTCGCCGCCATGAGTCGATACGAAGCCGAGCAGAATTAGCGATTAGTCGTTAGTCATTAGTCCTCAGGAAGAGAAGCCTGGCGAAGCCACGGTCATCGCCGGCTCTGGGCAATCGCTTCGCTGCGCTCGGCGGGCGATCGCAAGCGGGCAATCTGCAGCCCTATTGCGAATTGCTAATCGCTTCTTCTTCTATGCAGATAGAAACTGAGCACCTGCAACTCGGTGGATAGGTCTACTCGGCGGATGTATACGCCGTCCGGCGCCGTGATCACCGTTGGGGCGAAGTTGAGAATCGACCGAATGCCCGCCGCAGCCAATACGTCGGCCGTCTCCTGAGCCGCAGCAGCCGGGGTCGTCACCAGGCCGATCGATGCCTTCTTGGAACGGACGGACCGCTCGAGGTTCTTGAGCGACTCGATGGCCAATCCATCTACCTTGGTCCCGACCTTGGCGGGGTCGGCATCGAACAGCCCGACGATATTGAACCCACGATCTCCGAAGCCTGCATAGTTGGCGAGGGCACGCCCCAAGTTGCCGATGCCGACGATCACGACTGACCAATCCTCCTCCAGTCCGAGTGCTATCCGGATCTGAAATCTGAGATGCTCGACGTCGTATCCGACACCGCGCACTCCAAAGGAGCCCAGATAGCTGAGGTCCTTTCGCACCTTTGCCGAGTTCACCCCGGCCAATTGGGCAAGTTGATCTGAGGACACGTGCTCCTGCCCGGGCGACAGGCCCTCCAGGCACCGGAGGTACACCGGTAGCCGCTGAACCGTGACCTTGGGAACAGTCGCATTCACATGCGCACGATATACCCGCTTCGGAAACCCGGAATCCGACCACCGGTGAGCAATCCGAACCCGTCGGCAGGTGGAAGGTCAGGGCTTATAGTCGCAGAGCCCCGAGACGCTCGAGCGCGGCCTCCAGGGTCCGGATCTCCTTGCAGAACGAGAATCGGACGAAGTCGGCGCCGTCAGCAGGGTGGTGATAGAAGGCGCTGGGTGGGATGGCGGCGACTCCCACCTCCCGAATCAGGTGTTCGACGAAGGTGACGTCGTCGGCGAATCCGAAGGGAGTGTGGTCGGCGTACACGAAGTAGGCACCTTGAGGCTCGAGCAGTTCGAATCCGACCGCGGACAAACCGGCAACCAGGACATCGCGCCTCTCCCGGTAGGCGACCAGTAGTTCGTCGTAATAGTCCTCCTCAACCCTGAGTGCTGCCGCCGCCCCGTATTGCAACGGTGTCGAGATGGCATAGGTCACGAACTGGTGAGCAGCCCGCAGCGCGTCGGTCAGTGGCGCCGGGGCCGTCGCCCAACCGATCTTCCAGCCGGTCAGCGAAAACGTCTTCCCCAGCGACGAGCAGGTCACGGTCCTCTCCCACATGCCCGGCAACGTGGCCAGCGAGATGTGTTCACCCTCGTACACCATGTGCTCGTAGACCTCGTCGCTGATCGCGATCAGATCGTGCTCGACGCACAGATCGGCGATCGCCTGTAACTCCTCACGGTCGAAAACGCGACCGCTGGGATTATGAGGCGTATTGACGATGATCGCCCGGGTCCGGCCGGTGATCGCCTGAGCGATCGCGTCCGGATCCAATCGGAAGTCGGGCGGACGTAGAGTCACGAACCGGGGCACCCCATTTGCCAGCACCGTGTCCACGACGTACGCGTCGTAGAAGGGCTCGAAGATGATGACCTCGTCGCCGGTTTCGAGCAATCCGAGACATGCCGATGCCAGAGCTTCGGTACAACCCGAGGTCACCGTGATCTCGGTATCGGGATCGGCGGTCAGCCCGGTGTCCATCTCGAAACGTTGTGCAATAGCCTCATTGAGCACCGGCTCGCCGTACATACGAGCGTATTGGTTGTGACCGGCTCGAATCGCCTCGATCGCCGCCTCCTTGACGAATTTGGGGCCGTCGAAATTCGGATAGCCCTGGCCGAGATCGACCGCGCCATGGACGCGGGCCAGTTCGGTGATCCCGGTGAACACCGTCTCCCCGAACTGTTGCAGGCGTCGGACCGTCGACATGCCCCCAGAGCCTAGGAACCGAATGGAGAGCCTTCAGGGCGCACCGTCACCGACTGAAGTCGATCATTAGGCTTGCGATGGCCGCGAGGCCATGCGCCGAGCAAAGTAGCTCTCGCATCAATCCCATAGGGAGGTATTCATGACAGATCCCACCCAGTTGCCCTCGGCTGCATTGATAATTAGCTATCAAGTAGCCGACTTCGACGCCTGGAAGGCCGTGTTCGATGCCAACGAGCAGGGCCGGCAGAAGCAAGGCTATGTGGGCCACCACATCAACCGAGCCGAGAATGATCCGAACAGCTTGAGCATCTACCTCGCCATGGAAGACGTAGACAGCGCTAAGGCCTATGTCACGTCGGACGACGTCAAGTCGTTGATGGAAAAGGCCGGTGTCACAAGTCAGCCCGAGTTCATGTGGATGACACCTGTTCGGGAGGCCATCATCTGGGACCGTGAACTGCCAGCGATGATCATCAGCCACGATGTTGAGGATTTCGACGCCTGGCTGGCTGGATACGACGCGGCCGACGAGCTGCAGCGTTCGAATGGCATCATCGGCCACGCTGCGAACCGATCCATCGACGACCCTTCGCGTGTGCTCGTGTACCACCAGGCGGAGTCGTTCGACACGCTGCGGTCCTTCCTCCGGTCCGACGAATTGCGGGCGGTGATGAAGGAAGCGGGAGTCGTATCCGAGCCCGAGGTCACCTTCCACACCGGGGGCTGGGGCAAGCTCTACTGATCGGCCTCTGCGCCGACTCGCTCAGCCGGGCCGCGCCGATGCCGTCGGAGCACCTATTGGTGGGCGGGCGTCGACGCGCCATCATGGGCGACCGTCATCAGCCGCTCCGATTTACAGGAGTGCTGGCGGCGTAGGCACCTCTTCGGTCGAACATGGAGAGACCCACTCAAGAGAGCCGCCTCACACCTTTCGCGTCGAGCTGAAGCCATCGCCGCGTGGTGGGGTCACACCACGACCGCTCTCCGCCCTGCGTTTCACCCCACCGCCAGCGCTATCACACCCAGGACCATGACTCCGCCGAAGCTGAGGCGCCGGCCGGCCTTCTGCTCCCCGAGGAAACGAGATCCGATCAAGATGCCGAAGAGGATGCTGATCTCCCTGGCAGGAGCGACATGGCTGACCGGAGTGAACCGCAACGCCACCAACACCAGCAGATAGGCGAGCGGATCGAGTACCCCCACCGCGATGATCTCGCGGCGCGAGCGTGCCCACAGGTCCCGCACAACTCTCCGCCGAGCCCACATTCGAGGAGCGAGGAGTGTGCCGCGGCCGAGGGCGGAGGCCCATACGAGCATGAGCGGGCTGACCGCCACGGTGCTCACTGCGTACTTGTCCCACAACGAGTATGAAGCGATGAATAGCCCGGTGAGCAGTGCAAGCATCACCGCCCGCATGGGGGTAGCCCGCTCGCCGCTTGGTCTTCCGCCCTCGACGGCCAGGGCGAGGACCGACACGGCAATGAGGCCGGCTCCCCCGACGACCAGCAGGCTGGGGCGCTCGTCGAGGATCAGCACCGCGCCAATCATGGCTAGGACCGGTCCGGTGCCGCGCGCCAACGGGTACACAAGCGACAGGTCGCCCGCCTGATAGCCGCGTTGCAGGGTGAGGTAGTAGCCCAAGTGCAGTAGCGCGGTGCCGACCAAGAACAACGGAACGAGCCCCCCGAAGGAGGGTGTCGTGATCACGAACAGCACCACCAGAGGGGCGGTACACACAACCACCGAGGTGACGCCGACGAGCCATACGAATTCCGGACCAGCATCGCTGCGCTTTGCAAGGAGGTTCCAGGTCGCGTGCAGCACCGCAGCGACGAGGATCAGGGAGAGGGCGCCGGCGGTCACGGCTCGTCCCCTTCCATCATCGTGTAGGCGGTGACTATCGGTTTGTGATCCGACGGCGCGACTCCACCCACGTAGAAGTCCACGACGCTGGTGAGGGCGGGGCGAATCGGGCCCCGGTGCAACATCCAGTCGAGCACTTCGGGCGACTGCCCGGCGATCGAGAATGCCGGATAGGTGATGACGGGTTCGCGACCCAACGCCATGAACGAGTCATCGAACCCGGCAAGCCGCAACATCCGGAGTGGGTGGATGTGATCGTTGAAGTCGCCCATGAGCAACACCGGCTCTTTGGGGTGAGCCAATCCCTCGAGGAAGCCGGCGGCCATCTCCGCCTGTGCAACCCGTACGTTGACCCGCTCGGTGACCTCCCTCAGGTTGCCGGTCCAACTGAGGTGAGCTGTGGCCACCACGATCGTGCTTCCGGCCTCGCGGCCCAGCCGTACCCAGAACAGGCGCCGGTTGGCCTCCAGAATCCCGATGTCCTCCGCGCCGTATTCGACGAGGTGGAACAGACGCGAGTCCCAGAACACGTTGCCTTCCTCGGTCCACCCTGTGAACGGGTCCTCGACACGCCGGGTCCAAGGAAAGGTATCGTTGATCAGTTCGCAGGCCTCCGGCGACAGCTCCTGGGTGCACAGCACATCGGGGCGCTGCTGCTCGAGAAACCGCTCCAGTGGCCGGCGCCGCTGCTGCCAGCCGAACGAGCCCCCAAGGTTGTATGTGCAGGCGAGAAAGGTAAATGGATGCACCACACCCCCATTTGTCGGCGGCGATCGTAATCGGGGAACGCCGCTGTGTACACCGAGCTCGACCCGAACTCCCGGGGGGTGATCTTCCGACAGGGTGCTGCGGGCCGCGACACCTGCCCCACCGCCTGCATCGCGGCCGACCTGGGGAAACCCTCAGCCGGATGGTGGCGCCGGTTACTGCTCCGCCCGATAGGAGAGTGCGTCGCCTCCCGGGGCGGTCACCGTAAGCCGGTTGCCGTTGATCCCGACGGTGAATCCACTCTCGAGCACGGCGATGACTTGGCCGTCTTGCACCTCGACCTCGCCACCGCATTCGCCGGCGGCGCCGAACGATGTGAACTGCACCGTGTCACCCGCCACGACGTACTCGCCGGAGATCTCACGGCAACCGGTGCCGCCGGTGAAGGTCCCATCGGGGTCGAATGACAAAGTGGCAGGGTCGGCGGTGGAAGTGGTGGAGACAGCCGTATCTCCCCGGATGATGGCGTCGAGCACCCAAGTGGGCCCGATCAGATCTGCGGTCGGAACAGGCGGCACGATCTCGAACCTGTAGTCGACCCCAGCGCCGGTCAGCAAGGCGGTGTCGCCCGATCGGGTGGCGCTGGTGACGCCGGAAAGGCCCTGCATGAATGTCGACTCGATCTCCATGACCTCCGGCTCACAGGCCATCGATGTCACGAAGACCTCTTTGAGGGAGAAGGTGCCGTTCTCGATGGAAACAGAGCCGCCGTAGCCGTTGCATGCGGCGCGGCCGCTGATCTCGGAGCCATCGATCGTCATCGTGACCCGGTACTGGTTGCTGAGTGCCAGGGTCGTCCCGTCGACGGTGGCGGCCACCAAAACCCAAGTACCGTCGAGGCCCAGGGCGCCGCCGTCCCCGCCATTGGACTCGACCGGCTCCTCGCCGCAGGCAGCGAACACCAGCAGCAGGGCGAGGAAAAGTGTCAGGTGATGCCGTCTGATCATGTAGATCGGACGTCTGACGCCACCGATTTGGTTCCCGGATCCCCGATCAGCGCAGGGCCCGTCGAATTTCTCGACGACCGAACCGGCCGGCCAGCACCTCGTGCCCATCGAGAAGCACGACCGGTACCCGATCGCCGAATTCGGCGGCAACACCTGAATCGTCGACGTCGACGATCTCGAGGTCCCAACCCCTCCGGCCGACCCGGTCCGCCACCAGAGACAGAGCCTCGGCGCAGATGGCGCAGGTGCGACGGGTGATGAAGCGAACAGACCGCATCACCGAGAGGGTTCGGTGCAGGTCGGGATGGCATCCGTCTCCGGTAACGTCCAACGCCTTATGCGACCGATGACCGCTCTCACAATCGTCCTCCTCATGCTGCTCCTCACCGTCGCCGGCATCCTGTTCGTCATTCAGCTGCTGTCGGTGACCTGAAGGCGACCGACAGACCTTCCGAGATATTGAGCTCCTGGTCGGCCCTTCCTCCGGGTACCGCAATCGCGATCAACCCGTACGAATCAATGTGTACCACGGCCTCGGGCGCATCGCCGTAGGCCTTGACCCAGAGCATGTCGTGCTCGGCGGCACCGATGCGCACCACGACGGTCGAACCGGGCTGCAAGCCGGCGAGGTGAAGGTCCTCGGGCGTCACATTGGTCTGCGCGTTGCCGAATGAGTCCACCCAGAATACTTCACCCGACACGGTGCCACCGTCGTGATCGACCAGCGGGAGCAGCATCGGAGTGATCGAGGCAGGGTCGAGGTCGGGTCCGAGATCACCGATCGCGGCTTCGCCGGACGCCAGCACCGCGGCAGCCGGGGCGAATACGTCCCTGCCGTCGAAGGTCACACCATCTCGAGGCAGTTGGAACTCCTCCGATTCGAGCGAGACGAACCGTTGGGCGCCACCGACCATCGCCACCGCCGGAGCGAGCAGGCCGTTATCGGGGCCCACGAAATGGCCCCACTCGGTTTCGGCCACGATCGCCTTGCGACCCGTCCCCACACCCGGGTCGACGACAGCCATCACGACCCCATTCGGCAGGTACTGCACGGCACGCAACAGTGCGAGCGCACCGGCACGGACGTCGCCACGCGCAATGTCATGGGTGACGTCGATGACACGGATATCCGGCGCAATTCGCGCCACCACACCGTGCACCACTCCGACGAACTCATCTTCGAGTCCGAAGTCGCTCAAGAAGGAAATCGGTCTTGTCGCCATCGAGTCGCGCAGGATACCGGCGTGCCCGCTTGCTCCTCTCACAACTACCCTTGAGAGTGCAGCACCGACAACCCGAGGGAGCGCCGTGCCAGACGACATCCATGCGCCACTGCTCGATGATCTCGCTCGTAGACGGGGCGTGGTGATGCTGCTCGGCGCTCACGACACCGGCAAGACCACCTTTGCCCGGAGACTGCTGGCGGCTGCTTTGGCAGCGGGCAAAACGGTGGCCTACGTCGATGCCGACACCGATCAGAAGACTTGCGGGCCTCCCACCTGCACCGGAATGAAGCTGGTGCGAACTCAGGCCGACCTCGAAGATCTCTCCAATGCCGACCGCCTCCACTTCGTAGGGTCGATCGCGGCTGAAGGGGTGGTTCTGCAGCAGGTGGTGGCGACGGCGGCTCTGGTAGATGCAGCGCGCCTCGAGGCTGATCTCACGGTCGTGGACACCACGGGCACGGTGTCGGGGGTGATCGGACAGACACTCAAATATCACACGATGGAACTGGTCCGCCCCGACGTGGTCATCGGCCTGCAGCGTGGTGCCGAATTGGAGCCCGTGATAGGGATGCTCCGAAGGTTCTTCTCCGCCGACGTCGAAACGGCCCCGGTCGACCCCGATGTCCTGCCGGCTTCACCGGACTCACGTCGCACTCACCGTGCCAAGAAGCTCGCCGCCGCCTTTGCCGAACCGCTGCAGCGGTGGCGAGTCCGCGAAACCGTGTTTGCCCCAACGCTTCCGGCTGGACTCGATCAAGCAAAGCTCAGCGGCGTGCTGGTCGGTCTTCAGGACGGTGAAGGACTCTGCCTCGGTCTCGGGGTTCTGGATCACAGCGACAACGCACTGCGGGTGGTGACCAACTCTGGCGATGACATGCGCGGCCTGCGCCTGGGCTCGGTCACCATGGACCTCGCAACCTTCGACTTGCAACGGTTCCGGCTGCGGGATCTGATGTTTGGGATCTGAAGGAATGAACGGCAATGGGGGCAGTCGGTCGGGCGGCTACTCCGACTGAGGTCACATGACCCGTAATCAACAACTCATACGCATCCCGTCTGCGTCGGGGAGAAACCCTGGTGACCGGGCGCGGGAGCGCCGCCAACCCTTCGGCGGAAAAGGCCCGCTGATTACAATCGCCATCACACTGGCCGTGTTGGTGATCGGCATCAGATCCTCACCCGAGACCACCGAGGAAGTGCAGCCTCTCCCGCCCGGCCCGATCGGCTCCTTCGAGGACATCGGCGGAATCTACCTCCGTCATGGGGTCGGCGAGCCGATGTACTTCCTGTTCTTCGAGGACGGGACGATCCACATCTCATCGAGTGCGGAGCTGATCTTTGACCGCCCGATGGGAGTGCTTGCGACCGTCTTCGAAGGGACGGATGCCTTCATCACCCAGACCCGCCTCCGCTTTCACTGCGATCAACCCGATCAAGGTGGCACCTACCGGATCCACGTCCTGGAGAACGGCAATCTGCAGTTTGCGGCCGTCGGCAAGGACACTTGCTTGGAGCGATCAGGCATACTGCTCGGCCTTCGCAACGAGGTGGTAACCGCTGAATTCGAACCCGTGTGCAGGTTCCCCGACAACCGCTGGTGGAGGTGTTACCCGACTTGAGGCCGACGCGCCAACCTCACTCCTACCGAGCAAGACCCAAACTGTCCATCAACCTACCGAACTGGTCCAATTCGAGTGACTGAGGTCCGTCGCTGAGAGCATTATCGGGATCGGGGTGGATCTCCACCATGATCCCATGGGCGCCGACGGCCGCGGCCGCATGCGCCAGTGGAGCCACCAGCAGCCGCTCGCCGGCAGCGTGCGAAGGATCGACGATCACCGGCAGGTGGGTGCGCTGCATCAGTACCGGGACCGCGCTCAGGTCGAGCGTGTTGCGCGTCGACGTTTCAAAGGTCCGGATGCCGCGCTCGCACAGGAAGACCTGCTGATTGCCTTCGGCCAGGATGTACTCGGCCGCCTGCAGCCACTCATCGATCGATGAGCTCATCCCCCGCTTGAGCATGACCGGCCGGTGTGATCGACCCACCGCCGACAACAGCGAGAAATTCTGCATGTTGCGAGCCCCGATCTGGAGGACATCGGCCTTGGCTGCTACCGCCGAGACGTCTTCAGGCGAGATCACCTCGGTCACGACCGGCAAACCGAATGCCTTGCCCGCTTCGAACAGCATCTCGAGTCCCTCGAAACCGAGACCCTGGAAGCTGTAGGGAGAAGTACGCGGCTTGAAGCAGCCTCCTCGCAGGATGCTCCCCCCGTAATCCTTGACCGCCCGAGCAGCCGCCATCACTTGGTCCCACGACTCGACCGCACATGGTCCGGCGATCATGACGAGCCGATCCTCACCGATACGAGCCTCACCGACTTCGACGATGGTGTTCCGCTTCTTATGGCCCCTGCTGCCCAACTTGTAGCCCACCGGCTTGGAAGGCTTCGCCGGCTCCTCCACCGGTGCGGAACGGGTCGGATTCCGATTCGGCGCAGCCGTAGGGGCACGCGACCTGAGATCCCGCGACGGATAGGAGCCGAGGACCTTGAGGAAGTGGACGTGAGTGGTGAGGGTTTCAAGCATCGCCGCCACCGGTGGATCCTCCACCGCTCCCTCGAAGTCGAGATAGAACAATTCATCTGTCGGGTTGTCCGGTATCGGTCTCGACTCCAGCTTTACGAGGTTGGTGCCGGTATCTCTAAACACGGCGAGAGCGTCCATCAGCGCCCCCGGGTGGTTGCCGACTGCCATCACGATCGAGGTCTTGGCGGGCACGCCTTCAGGAATATGGGCCGCCTCGGTCGACAAGACCACAAATCGAGTGAAGTTCTGGTCGCGGTTGGCAACGCCGGTCAGCAACACGTCCAGTCCGTACAGCCTGCCCGCATCCTCACTGGCAATAGCACCGACGGTGGAATCACCGAGTTCGGCGATCTTCTTGCTAGACAACGCGGTGTCGCCGAAGACGATCACTTCGCAGTCCTCGAGACCGGATAGGAAATCCGAGCACTGAGCAGCCGCCTGCGGGTGGGCGTAGATCCGCCGCAATGCCGCAACCGATGCTCCGGGAAGGCCCAGCAGGCAATGACGTACCCGGTAGCGGGTGTCTCCGATCACATGCAGCTCTCTCTCCAGCAGCAAGTCGTAGACCTCGGAGATGGCGCCGGCCGTCGTGTTCTCGATCGGGACCACCCCGACATCGGCACGACCATCGATCACCGCCTCGAATGCATCTGCAAACGTGTCAGATCGCACGAACGACAGATCGGTGATGCCTCTGGCATCGAAGAACTGGCGACTGGCGAGCGAACTGTATGAGCCCTCGATCCCCTGGATGGCCACCGTCAAGCTGTCGCGGTCGACTTCGCTCCTACCCAGGAATTCGCGCTGCACCCTGACGGAGTCGTTGATGATCTCGCGCCACAAAGAGTTGATCAACCCGGTGTCGAGGCCGTGATCGAGTCCACCCGCAATGCGCTCGGCGATGAGATCTTCTTCTCTCAACAGGTCACGTGACGGGGCGTCCTGAGTTCCCTTGAGGCGGGCCACCCGCAGGCTGAAGGTCCGCCGCTGAGCGAGCAATTCGAGGATGCCGGCATCGACCTCGTCTATGCCGGCTCTAATTGATTCGATGTCGTCGGGCGAGATTGGGGAATCCACGTGGTCACCTCTGGGCGCGTCGCAAGCGGTGGAAGGAGTGGGTCAGCGGGGAGGGGGTAAACGGCGCTTACGCGCCAAAGGAAAAGGCGAGGAACCCGAGACGGGTGCGAGGTGTGTGATGCGCCTTCATGGAGACGAGATGATGGTGCGAGTAACGGCGGGTGTCAAGCCCGAAGAGCCATTGGCGGGAGTCGCTCTGGGGGTCCTAGGAGTCGGAGGACCCCCCTCCAACGACCTATGGTCGTTGACTCCCCCGCGAGGGTGGCGGGTTGCGCGATAGGGCCGACGGTTCTCTTCTGAACACTCTCCCCTTTGGGTGTGGGGTTGCGCGATAGGGCCGACGGTTCTGTTCTGAATACTCTCCCCTTTTGGGGGAGTCAGCGAGCGAAGCGAGCTGGTGGGGGGTAGCCGGTCTTCGTCTCCGTCAGGCCAACACGTCTTGTATGTCGTAGTGGCCTTTCACCGGGTGGTTGCGCCAGGTTGGGTAGCCACTCGATCATGCGTCTTGT
>JACZWZ010000031.1:0-10782 GCA_022571885.1 Acidobacteriota bacterium | reverse complement strand
CCCCAGAGGGGAGAGTGATCCAACCAACCGTCGGGCACGAACCGCGACAGATCACCCTCAAGGGGGGAGTGGTGGTTCCTTATTGCTTATTGGGGAGGCGGCGGCAGCCGCCCACCAAGAACCAAGGCCCAAGGAACCTCCACGACCTTCCCGCACTTCCCCAAACCGGGACTGTCGTATCGGCACCTTGGGCCTTGTTTTCCGAAGATATGAAACGATCCGCCGAGCGTCAAGGGGCCCAAATACCGAGGTTTTTCGCGGCTTTGGGCGGGTACTTGATCAGGAACCCGCCGTCCGCAGTCAACCGCCCTAGGCCCGAGCCGCTTCTCCACATATCCACAGCAATCCACAGGGGGTTGTGCACAAGCCATCTGGACAAGTTTCTCAAGAGTACTTTTCGCGACCGCCCAGCCCTTCACCAAGCGAGGGTCTCACACCAAGCCCTGGTACAGCTCCAAGAGGCGAGCGGCGGTGACATTCCAGGAGAACCCCGAAGAGTGGACGATGGCTCCCGCGCTCAGTTTGGTGCTCACGACATCGTCGGTGAGGATCGCCAAGACTCGCTTGGTCCAATCGGCGTTGTCGTTGCCGTCGACCAGGTACCCCGACTCGCCATCGGCGACCGAGAAGGCAAGACCCCCGACCCGTGAAGCGACGACCGGTGTTCCACACGCCTGTGCCTCCACCGCCACCAGTCCGAATGATTCAGCGCGGGACGGGATCAGGACCACGTCGACCGAGCGATACAGATCGGCCACGGCGTCGTGACTCATCGGCGGCAGGAAATCCACCCGGCCCGGCGCCAAGTCGTCGGCCAGCGTCCTGAGATGGTCCTGCTCGCGATCTCCAACCTCGCCGCTGGGACCGCCCACGACTACCAGCCGAGCGTCGGCAATGCCGGCGATCGCTTCGATAGCCACGTCGATACCCTTTAGAGGCTGTACCCGGCCGACCACGGCCGCCAGCGGACCCCCGGGCAATCCGAGATCGGAACGGCGGGCAGCACCGGGATGGAAGACCCCGTGATCGACGCCGGGAGGCGAGACACAGACGCGTTCGGGCTTGGCCGCGTAGTGCTCCATCAGATCGGCTGCTTCAGCGGGGGTGGAGGCCACGATGCAGCCAGCGCGAGCAACGACCTCGGTCTCGGCGGCGAGCCGAAGTAGCGGCGGTGGCGGCTCACCGGACCCGACGTCGCGCACCCTCCCCAGCGTATGGAACGAGATCACCAGCGGCGCTTGCAACGGTTCTTCGAGCAGCACGCCGGCCCACGCCGACAGCCAGTAGTGGCTGTGGATGATGTCATAGCTCGCCTGGTGGCGAATCGCCCAGGCCGCCACACCCTCGGCGTATACGCCGATCCGCTCCGCTCGGTCCCGACCGGGCGCCTCGATGTGCACTACCCGATACCCCGGCGCCACCTCCGTCTCCTCGCCGAATCCGTCATCGACTCTGGCGGTGAAGACGTCGACGGCAATCCCCATCGCAGCAAGGGTTCGAGCCACCGAATCCACATACACGTTCATCCCGCCGGCATCGCCCGATCCGGGCGCCGCCAGCGGCGAAGTGTGCACCGAGAAGAAGGCGACCCGTTCGATCACGCGGCCACCTCCAACCGGAACAGTGGTCGCTCCACGGCTCCCAACCGCCGTTTGTAGATCTCGGTGCCCTTTAGGAAGTCGAAACGGCCCTTGCCGTCCGCGACTGCCCGACTGATGAGGAAGTCGATGAGGATGATCCCGGGCGACAGCGACGCCAGGCTGACGTCGTAGGCCGAGTTGTAGAGGTAGTAACCGTCGTCGTCCTCGAACCCGACGGCTGCGGCTACCACCTCATCGGCGCGTTGCAACACATCAAGTCGAGCGGCTGGCAGTTGGAGCAAGTCTCCGAAGAAGCCTTCCATCTGGTCCGTCATGAAGTCACCCTTGTCGCCGATCGACCTTCGATGCAACCCAACGAAGGCGCTGAAGTGTTCCCTGCCGGTGGCAAACTCCGGCGCACCTCTAGCTGTCTCGTATCGACGCCGCTTCCGTCTCACCTCGTGCCGGTCCTTCGATCGAAGCACCGACTCCCATCCCTCCGGATCGGCACCTGCGAGTTCGAGTACTCGACAGGATTCGTCTGTTGATCGAACCACCGTGCGTCCCGCCGCCTCGAAGGCCGCCAGCAACGGATCTGCGGCTTCTGGTGGGAGCGAGTCCAGATCGAACCGGACCCCCCCGAGGCCCGCCAACAGCAGAGTCACCAGTTCCTCCATATCGACACCCAGCGGCGAGTGATAGTCGGTGAGATGGTGATCACCGACGAATCGAGCCACGCCCTCAGAGACCACCAACGCCATCGAGTTCACCCCGCCGCCGACGATGCAGATGTCGCCACTTGCTCCATGTTGGGCAGCCACTTCGAGGAAGGGACGATGGGGAAATGGGCCGACGTAAGGAGCGAGCGGATTCCCGGTGAGCCGATCCCAACCGCTCATTCGTCGAGGAGCTGCAGCGTTCCCACCCGTGTGCCGCCGCCGAGCACGTCTGGACGAGCGATCGGCGCCAGTCGGGACCGCGGGTACTCCGGAATGACGCCTACCCGATCCATCAATTCGATCAACCCGACGATCGCCGGCGCCGAGAGGCCGGTCCATGACTTGGCGGCGAAGGCGACACCATGCTCGAGCATCCCGAGTCCGATGCAGCCCTCCGCCCCTCCCTTGACGATGCACGGTACCCAGCGAGCCAGCACCGATTCAGGTCGCGAACCGTCAACCGTCAGCGGTGTGATTCGTGAGGCGGCGGCCGCGACTTCGACTAACTCCGGGTCGTTGACGAGTCGCGAGAAGATCCTGGCCAAACCGATGACATCACAGCGGAGCGTCGGAACACCGCACCCGTCGATTCCGGTGGGCTCGACGGAACGGCCGGAAGACTCGGAGGCGATCGCGACGATCTCTCGCTGGAGCGGGTGATCCGGGTCGGTGTACTCGAGCGACCACCCGTTGGCGACACAGGCACGCAACATGGCAGCGTGCTTGCCGGAGCAGTTGTGGAACACCCTCTCCTTGTCGACTCGGCCTCGGACGGCCCACAACCGGTCGGAAGTCGATCGGGAGGGCCGAGCCGGCGGGCACCGCAAGTGCTGGTGATCCAACCCGACACTCAACAGCATGTCGGTGACGTGGGCAACATGCACCGGAAAGGCACTGTGGCTGGAGGCTGCGATTGCCAGCTGCTCCGGATCGAGAGCCGCACCGTTGCCTTGGGAGACCATCGCCTGAAGCGGCTTGAGGGTGGAGCGGAGAAAGAAGTCCCCGTCCGAATCGTCGCCGAGTGACGCGATCACCGATCCGGACTCGTCGACGGCGACAGCCACGACCTGGTGCCGGGTCTCGACTAGCCCCGAACGGACCGACCCGACGATCACTCGGAAGCGAGCAACTCGTCGGCGTCGGCAGAACCCTCGCGATAACGACGGGTCAGCTCCTCCTGGAGCGAATCGAGGGCACCGTGGACGATCCGTCGGTGCCGTGACACCTCGGCCTCGACCTCCTGCAGGAACCGCTGCGTCTCGCCCAGTTCTGCATCCTCGACTGAATGGAGCCTGGCGATGAAGTCGCCGTCGAGCGCCTTGTCGACGATGCGGCGTCCCTGGCGGGGAAGGTCGGGGATCTCGAAGGAGATCGGCCGCGACGGAAGCCCCGGCGATGAGGTGTATGCGCCCTCGGCAAGGATTCGAGGCAGGGCCTCGATAAGTGACTGCTCCTCCTCACCGGCACGGCGTCGCATTTCGAATGAGATGAGGTCCATCCGGCCGTGCAACATCCGGCGGTAGTAGGAGAGCTCGAGATCGAGGTCGTCGCACATCATGCGTCGGTCCCTCACCTCATTGTCGGACACGGCATCGAGTTCGGCGAAGAAGTCCTCGTCCTGAACTCGGTCTATCCGGCGGCGGTTGCTCTGGCTCACGATCTCACAGGGTAGTGCCCCGGCCGGTGGCGCTGGTGATGTGCAGGGCAAGGCAGATGCCTAGCTCCGACGTTTCCAGCCTGTTGGATTCGAAGAGCCTCCGCATGGTGGAACCGCCCTCCGGGCGGCACTCTTGTGTCTGCCTCCGAACGCGGCAAACGTTGCAGGTCGGGACGCTAGAAGGACGGGCCGACCGATCAGGGGCAGACCCGCTCCACCGTAGGATACGGGTTCACCGCGGTGAATCCACCCGGGTAGATACCGAAGTGGAGATGGTAAGACCCCGGACGCGGATTACCGCTGTCTCCCATGTATCCGATCACCTGGCCACGCGCCACCCACTGGCCGTCGGCCATCCCCCCCGGGTAGGAGTCGAGGTGGGCGTAGAAGTAGTTGACGCCGTGGTCTGCGTACAGCCACACGATGTTCCCGCCGAGCGATCCATACGACTTTCTGACGATCCCGCTTGCGACCGCGACCAGTGGCGTCCCGCGGGGTCCCATCATGTCGACACCCTTGTGGGTCCGACCACCCGAACGAGGAGCACCCCAGGTATTCAAGAACCACGACGAACCTCCGACCGGGCAGAAAAACCCGGGAGTGACCCACTCGGGGACGCCCTCAGCCGGCAATTGGAGGGCGGCTTGCATCAGCTCCCGCTGACGCCGTGCCTCTTCCTCCTTGCGGACCTGCTCCTCCCGCTCCGCCTTGACCTCGTGAAAACCCTCGTCGACCTCTTCGTAGACCAAATCGGCCACCTGGTAGAGGTCGTTCATCCGGTTGGCTATGGCGTCCGCTTCGGCTTGAAGTTCAAAGAGCCGGGCGGTGTCGGTGTCGAGTTCCTCTTTGAGCCGCTCCATCTCCGCAGTCGTCGCCGCCAGGCTGTTGAGTCTCTCCGCCTCCGACTCGACCGCCTGGGCCAGTACCTCGCGGGCAATGATCGATTGCTGCACGGTTTCGGGCGAGAATACCCGTGCCACCGGGTCGCGCTCATCACCGTTCATATAGGACTGCACGGCTCGAGCCCGCACCTCGTCCCGAAGATCACGGGTCTCGTCCTGGTATTCGCCGATACGTCCCCGGAGCCGACCGACGGCGAAGGTGAGGGCCTCCAGCTCGCCGCGGACGGCCTCGTAGGCAGCGACCGCCTGATCGAGGTTCTCAATGGCGGCAGCCCGCTCCGCGGCAGCGGCTTCGCGCAAGATCCTCGCCGCTTCGACGTCCTCTTCGGTGACCTGCGAAGCCGCAGGAGCCAGTCCGGTGGTCGAAACGAGGGTGAACGCGAGGACCGCGGTCGCAATCCTCCGCCAGGGGGAAGTCATCATCGGCATCGTATGGTGGGCACCCGTATATTCGTGTCATTCCATCGGCACGAAATGCGACGAAGTGAAGTGGGCAACAAGCAATATGCGGTAGACCATTCGCCTCACTGCGTTCGGCGGCAATCGTGACCGGCTACACCGGCCCCGGGCAATCGTCACCTGCGGCGGCGGGCGATCTTGCAGATCGGGTTCGGAACCAAATGCTCTCTTGTGATTCGGGAATCGGGAGACGGGGAACGGGCAACGTCCGCCGGGCCCGAAGAGCGACTCAACGCGGGTAGCCTCGGTGTCACCTCATGCCGCCCCGTTTCCGATCCGATCTCGAACGTATCCAGCCCTATCGCCCCGGGCGGTCGATCGCTGACGTAGCCGCGGAATTCGGCGTCCAGGAAGTCGCAAAGCTTGCCTCGAACGAAAACCCCGAACCACCGTTTCCTGAGGTACAGCAGGCCATTGCAGCCAGCCTCGGTGGACTCAATCGTTATCCCGACAACGCCAAACCGGATCTGACCGCTGCCCTCGCCGATCATCTCGGCGTGGGACCGGAACGGATTTGGTGCGGCGGCGCCAGCAATGAACTGACTCTCATCAGCGCCCTGTCGATGGGCGGCCCGGCGACGAGCGCCGTTTACGCCTGGCCTTCGTTCGAGCTGTACCGGATCGGGTCGCTCGCCATCTTCTCCGACACGCTAGAGGTCCCCCTCGATGACCTACACCGACACGACCTCGACGCCATGCAGGCGGCGATCCGAGACGACACCACCGTCGTCTACATCTGCAATCCCAATAACCCCACCAGCACCGTGGTTGCCGGGGATGCTCTGGAACGGTTCATCGACGCAGTCAGCGATGACATCCTCATCGTGGTCGACGAGGCATATCACGAGTACACCACAGCCGAGGAATACCGATCGATGCTGCCGCTCGCAATGGAACGCAGCAATGTGCTGGTGACCCGGACGTTCTCAAAGATCTACTCGCTCGCCGGACTTCGGGTCGGCTACGCAGTGACCGCCCCGCAGAACATCGCCCAGCTGCGACGAATCCAATTGCCCTTCAGCGTGAGCAACCTGGCCGAAGTGGCGGCGGTAGAGGCGCTCAAGCACCAGGATCGGGTGGCCGAACGCCACCATGCCAACCGAGCAGGCATCGCCTACCTCACTTCAGGGCTTCGCCACAGGCGATCCGAGGTCGCCGACAGCCAGACCAACTTCGTCTACGCCTCCTTCGAGGATGCGGCCGCGGTGAATGAGGGACTGCTACAACGCGGCGTCATCGTGCGGCCGGTCATTCCCGACGGATGGCTCCGCATCAACACCGGGACTCACGCCGAGATGGAACGATTCTTCATGGCGTTGGATGAGATAGGGGTTAGGGATTAGGGATTAGGCAGAATCAGACACGCGTCTTGCCTAACACCTAACACCTAACACCTACCCCAGAACAGTCAGCAACAACCAGAACGGGCCCGAGGCCATAAAGAGGCCGTCGAGATTGTGGAGGTTTCCGGGGACGGGGCCGGCAACAAAGAAACCGCCTACACGGACCAACATTCCCATGTTGCGTCCCGCCACCAGCGCCAAAGCGCCGGCCACCGAGGCGGCAACCGTGTTGAGCAAGTCGGGTGCCCACACCGCCCCGGCAATGGCACCCGCCGTGATCGAGGCAACGATCATCGCCACCAAAGGATCGAGCACCGGCATGTCGCTTCTGTCGCTCAACCATGACACCGCGATCGCGGAGGCCGCCACGAACAAGAACGCAGCTGCCTCCTCCTCGGATCGGAGCCTCAGCAACACCAACGAAGCCGAGCCGAAGGTCACCGTGGTCCCGATGGAAATGCCGGATGCAATCGATTCGATTGATCTGAAATTCGGGTTGATCACTCCCCATACGAGCACGAGCAGCGTCACCCCAACAGTTGCTGCAGCCATCCCGGGAGCGCCAAACCGATAGGTGGCAAGGACTCCACCGAGCACTCCAAAGAGGCCGGGAGCGGTGCCGACACTGAGGCCCCTTCGTTCCCCTGATCCGACCACATCAAAGGCCCACAGTCCACCAACCAGAACCGTCGCCACCGACAGCCATTGGAGCGATAACGAGTTGGCCAGGAAGAGGGCAGCAGTCAAGAAGCCGGTCAAGCCGATCTCGGCGAGGATGGGAGACCTCACGGCCAGCGCACCGCCGGAGACGGGCGGAATCAACGCGATCTCGGCTCCGTCCTCAACCGTTGTCTCGATGGTCGCCTGAGTCCCATCGACCCACACCTGGGCCGCGGCGAGGGCTCTCCCAAAATCATCGCCAAACATCTCCGTCGCTCGGTTCAGCACCTCACCAACGGTCGAGCCGGGAACATCCACCTCAGTGGTGTCGGCGATCTCTCGGAGATTGGCGAACAGTCGGAGACGAGCCATCAGCCGGACTTCACCTCGACGACTCCCATCATCACGACCTTGCCGTCGGGGCGGGTGGTCTCAAAGATGAACGAACCCCCGTCAGACGAAAACACGGATGTCTCCAAGTCGCTACCGGGAATGACCATGTCGGTGAACCTGACCTGAATCCGCCGAATCCGAACCGGATCGCCCTCGGCGAGTTGATCGAGGGCCTGCAACACCCGCTGGACGTGCTCGGCAAAACTGGGCCGCGACACGTCGGCGTTAAGACACATTTGGCGAAACTGGACGATCGGCTCGGCCTCGACCAATGCGGCGACTGCCTGCGGAACGACCGTCTCCGCATAGAACGCTCGCCAGGCGTCAACCAGCCCGTCGGGCGTGGCGTCGCTCCAACTCTCGACCACCGGCCAGATGTTCCTGCCTAGCAAGTCGGCGATGCTGTCGCGCAGTTTGCGCAGTCCCAACCGCGTGGCCAACCGAATCACCCGTTCGTCGCCGGCCAGCAGCAGCTCGCGCAGGCGGTCGTCGAGCGTTTGCAGCCGCAGCAGTTCGGCCGCGGGCGGATCGAGCAAGTCGAACCGCGGATCGACCGCGGCTTCGGCGGCGTGATTGCGCAAGAGGGCCGTGCAGAAGGAATGGATCGTGCTGATCTGGGCCCCATCCATCGCTCGAATCAGCCGTTGCCAGGCGGTCCGCTCGTCGGGCTCGGAAGCCTCCTGCAGCCGGCTGTAGCAACGGCGGCGGATTCGCTCGCGCATCTCGCGGGCCGCAGCATCGGTGAAGGTGATCGCCACCAGCTCGTGCAGTTCGGCGGTCGGCTCCAACACGCGCGGATCGAGATAGGCCAGAAACCGCTCAGTGAGCACAAACGTCTTGCCGCAGCCGGCCCCCGCCGCCAGCGACACGGTGCGATCGTGCGCGGCCAGGGCGGCGGTCTGCTCGCCGGTCAGGATTGTGGGGGCGGTTTCGAGGCTCACTAGTCAGTGGTCCTTCAATGCTGTTATGCCATGTTAGGGATGTTAAATGTGAGATGTTAGATTGATGATGTCAGAACTCAGAGACTCGGATACTCTGCGATTCTGACATCATCAATCTAACATCTCACATTCCATCATCTCAGACCCCTCACTTCAGGATTGACTCCCCACTAGGGGACTCCGCGGGCGGCCATTGTTTTTCCAAACTGCGAATCTGGGCGACGCGGCAGATTGTGCTCTGAGGGCACCAGCGGGTGCACTCCTGATCTTCGTTGACCACGGGAAAATCCCCGCCGCGGATGCCCGCTACGAGTTGCCGAACCGTGGCGAGGATTTGGGGGCGGAGCTGCTGCCACTGCTCCGAGGTGCTCATCGTGTGGCCTTCCACCTGGCGCATTTCCAGGGCCCCTTTCTCGAAGCCTTTGCCTTGGATACTCCAATACCCCGCGGCCAAGGCCTCCGCCCTTTGGTCGGCCAGCAGCAACTCTTCCGCCGCCAGTGCGTACAGCGGCAACTGCAATTGACGCCCGGCACGCACCGCTTCGTCTTTCAGGCGCACCTCTCTGCCAGACTTGTAGTCGATGACGTTAAACACGGTCACCTCGCCCACCCGGCCCACGTCGATCCGGTCAATCTGCCCCGTGATACGGATCTGCTCGTCGCCCAAGTCGAGCTCGAAGGGCACGGGAGTCGAGATATCCTGTTCGGGCCGGGTTGCGCTGGACTGAACTTCCGGACCGAATCGGACTTCGAAATAGGTGGCCCGCGGCGGCTCGTCCAGATGGCGCCAGCGGTTGCGATAGTCGTTTTCCTGCTGGGCGTATGGAGTCGCCCAGGCCTCGATTTGGCGACGCTCGATTTCGCGCAACGACTGCTCCAAACCGCCCAGCGGCGTGGCCGCCACCTCGGCATCCAACACCCGACGAAATCGCTCAGCCAAGTCCGCTTGCCACGACTGGTCCTCCGGTGATTCGGCCGCTTGCGCGCTGAGTTGCTGGTGAACCGTGGCCAGCACCTGATGCAGCAGGCTCCCGCGTCGTCCGGCGTCGCTGGCCAGGGTGAGTTCCCCCAGCGGCTCTAGCGATAACAACTGCTCGGCAAAGAATCGAAAAGGGCACGTCGCGTAACCTTCCAACTGGCTGGGGCTCCAGAGGTGCTCGCCATCGAACCGACGGGCCAGCGCCGCTTGGGCCGCTTCGCCGAGCAGCAGGCCTTCGTACTCGCCAAACTGGTCGCGGCGGGCACGGGAAGCAATACAACCGATGGCGTCGAGGATTCCTGCCCCGACCGAGACTGGCTGTGACACGATGCCCGCCAGCCACGCTTGATCCTTGTCGAGCGCTCGAGCCACGGCCGCTTGGCGGTGTGCCGAGCGGCTCAGCGGTAGCTCGTCCGCGTCGATTACTTCACCTAATGGCACTTCTCCCAAAGGCTGCGTCGTCACGGGTATTCCCGCCGGGCCGAAACAACGCTCTAGCTCCCTCAGCAGCGGACTGGGCGGCAGTTGTTGTCCCTTTTCGTCCATCGCCGGGTAGCTCAACGTGAGGCTCTCGTCGGCGCGGGTCACCAGGGAGTAGAACAAGTACATCGCGTCGCCCCGTTCAGCCAGGGAGCGCTGTTCAGCCAGCGAGTCGTCCGGCTGGCCGCTCCGTAGCGGATCGCCGTCGGGGTCGGGCCGGCCGGCCTGGTCCGAGCTGGAAAAAGCCTGTTCGCTCAGTCCAGCCAGGAAGACGTGGGGAGCCGACTCATGGCGGGCCGACTCGGCGGTCAGCACCCTCACCCGCCCCACGGCGTCGTGGGCGGCAGGCAGGCGTTGGTCCTCGGCAACCATTTCCACCAACTCCACCAACTCGTCGATTCCTAGCAACGGTAGATCGTCGGACAGCGAATCATTGGGCAACCAAGCGTCAACCAGATCGAGCGAGCGTAGTGCCTTACGCAGAACGGCCCAGGCCGCGGAAGACCGCTCGCCGGAGATTACGCCCAACTGCGTCAGCAACTCAGCCAGATGCCCGGTCCACGCTCCAATCGCCGCTTGCTCCGGCAGGGCATCCAAGCAATTGGCGAGGCGTTGCAGGTTGGCCAGCGCTACGGCTGCCTGCTGAGCCTGCTCTTGCCTCTCGTCCGA
>JACZWZ010000153.1 GCA_022571885.1 Acidobacteriota bacterium | reverse complement strand
GACTCGTTCTGGTGGCCCCTCGTCGGAATTCTGATAGCGCCCTGGACAACTCTGGCCTACGCCCTCGTTGCCGCCAACGGGGTAGCCGGATGGGACTGGGTTTGGCTGACCTCGGCACTTCTGATCGACTTGGCATCGCACGCCGGAAGCGGGGGTTACCGGATGCAGTCACGGTCACGTCACGCCCACGGATGAAGTCGGTGCCGAGCACGCCACGGCGGCTGGTCATCCACGGCGCCGGATCACCAGCAGCAACGAACTTCGCAAAGAGGTGGTCGGCAACCGGTAGCGCCGGCACCGCCGATCAACGGTGACAGGCCACCTCGGCCGCCGGGAGCCTCACTCGAGAGGTTTCGGGCTAGTCGTTGAAATTTTCAAGCGATACTCGCGGCACTCGATGTCGGTGTACGCCGCAGCCGTGTCGTTTTGGGCGATGATCAGCATCGTGCCGCTTTTGGCAATGGTGGTGTTCGCGGTAGCGATTTTCGGCGAGCCGGCGGCAGTCGAGTCGTTCCTCCAGGAGCTATCGAGGACGATCCCGGGCGAGACGGTAGAGGTGCTCACGACCGCGGTACGGGGATTGATCGATGCTTCGACGGAGGTATCGACCATCGGCCTGCTCATTGCCGTCGTCGCCGCCGGATGGGGTGCGTCGTCGGGGGTGTCCCACCTGTTCCGGGCCATCAACGTCGCCCACCGCCTGGAAGCTCGACCGTATCTCAGGCGCAGAATGTTCGCACTGTCACGCACCGTCGCCGCCTTGCTGTTAGTGATACCCATTGTGTCTCTGGTGGCAGCCACACCGGCAGCACTCGAAACGATTGGCGTCGACGGAACGTTGCGTTGGGTGATAGGCGTGATCAGGTGGCCGGTTGCCTCCGTCTTGATCGCCATCCTTCTCAGCGCCATCTATCGGGTTGCGCCGACGAGCAGGCTGCCGGCCCGCCTCTTGACGCGTGGCGTGGGAGTTGCTGCGTTTCTGTTTCTGGTCGGCTCGGCGGCGTTCTCCGTCTATGTGGCCAACTTCGGCAGGTACGACACGGCGTATGGCTCGCTCGGTACCGCGGTGGTGACGATGCTGTGGGTCTACCTCATGATGACCGCCATCCTGCTCGGGGCGGAGGTCGATGCCACTCTCGAGGAGTTTGCTGCGCGGTCGACGGCGAGTGATCTGGGAACCGGCACCGCTTCGCCGAGCCCTGGTCGAGAGGTTTCAACCGGGAGAAAGGAGGCCGAGGGTCGGGGTGCTTCGCAGTCCCCGGTCTAGAACCGCTGAACCTGGCCGGACCGCCCCAGGACCTGTTACACCGCCTCGCTGTCCTGCCACCACGCCGGAGCGCGGTCAGACCGGTGAGGCGGCGGATCTGTTTGCAAAAAATTCTGAGAAGGGTCGTGGCGACGGGTGATCTGCTGATTCGGGAGACACACGACTCGGTCCGCAGCGCGGCGGGCGCGACGTTCAATCGAATGTGGGAGTTGGCACGTATGGAGTCCTCGCAAAAGGCCCGGCCTCGGTCGGGCAGAGGCAGGCAGATCATCTCCGGGATCATCGCGCTCGGCGTCGTCGTTCTTGTGTTCGCCGTGCTCCTCCCCCAGTTTGCCGACTACGGCGACGCATGGGAGACGGTCAAACACCTGTCGGTGGTGGCGATCGCCGCCCTCTCGATCACCACTCTGTTCAACATCATCGTCTACGTCTGGCCTTTCCAAGCGGCGTTGCCGGGGCTCTCGCTTGGGAATGCCTTCGTGGTACGCCACACGTCCTTCATGGTCAGCAATGTGGTACCCGCCGGCGGCGCCGTGGGACTCGGCCTCCAATACTCGATGCTGAGCGGGTTCGGGGTACCGGCGAGCCAGGCCGCGGCCGCAATCGGCATAACCGCCACGTGGAACATCCTCGTCACCGTCCTACTGCCGGTGATCGCCGTTGTCATCAGCCTGCTCACCGGCGGCGCCTCTCCATCGAAACTCGCCATCGCCGCCGCCGTGGTCGTTCTTAGCGCCGTCATTGTCTATCTGCTGATAGTGGCATTTCGCAGCGATACCGTCGCCCGCAGAATCGGAGACTTGGCCGCCATTCCGGTGCAAGCAGTGTTCCGGCTCGCGGGTAGGGACCGGACGCTTGCACTTGCGGATTCGCTCTCGGACTTTCGAGCCTCCACCGTCGAGGTGATCCGTGCCCGATGGGCCCGGGTCACGCTAACCAACCTGCTGATGCAGCTTGCCCAGTTCGCCATACTCTTCGTGGCAATATCCGCCATCCAGACCGGGTCCACCCATCAGGTGACGCTTGCCGAAACCTTCGTGGCGTTTGGGCTGGCCAGGCTCGCCAGTTTCGTTCCCATAACGCCCGGTGGTTTGGGTACGGTCGATGCTGCGCTCGTCGCCATCTTGGTCAGTTTCGGTGCCTCAAACCCTGAGTCGGTCGCCTCGGTGCTCCTGTGGCGGGGCCTCAGCTACTTTCCACAGGTCATCCTGGGCGTCGTGACCCTTCTCGTTTGGCGAAAAACGCAGCCGGCCAGGGTCGCAAAGCCTGTCGCTTCAAACCCGGTATGAACTCGTGACCAGGAATCCAGACTCAGCCTCGACCGGGACACCTGCTCACCTGAGCCTGGTGGTGATCATCGTGCTCGGCGTGTACAACGTGCTCCTCAAGCTGGTGATCCCCGCCTGGGCGCACGTCGGGTCGAGCGTGCTGATCGCATTGGGGTTGGTGTTGCTGGCTCGTGGCTCAGGACTGTCGTGGTTCGATATCGGATTTGGCGGGCGTCGCCTACGAGGCTTGGGTCGGGGTCTGGCGGCGGCAGGGATCGTTCTGGCGGCTCTGGCACTGCTGGCCGCGATCCCGGCAAGTCGCCAGCTGTTAGCCGACGCCCGCTTTGTCGGGGTGTCGGCATGGACGGGCGCCCACAAGGTGTTCATCGAGATACCGCTCACAGTTGGATTCGAGGAAATCGCATTCCGCGGGGTCCTGCTCGGAGCTTTACTACGCACCACCTCGGTGCTGCGTGCCGCGGTTCTGTCAACAGCCGTTTTCGGTTTGTGGCACGTGCTGTCGACAATGGAGCTGCTCGAGACCGACCGTAACCTTGCGTTGGACTCTTCTCCCCTTGCACTACTGGGTACCTTGACCGGCATCACAATCGTCGGCCTGGTGTTCACCTGGTTGCGACTGGCCGACAGAAGCGTATTTTCTCCTTTTGCAGTCCACGTCACGCTCAACGGTGTCGGCTATGTCATCGGGTGGATGATCGTGACGTGGCAACTGTGAGCTACCGGCGATCGAGGTGTAAGCCCTCGGCGGCCGGGTCGCCTACCGCCTGAAGCGGTTCAAAGTGCTTTGGTGAAGTCATTCCGCATGTTCGGCGATCCAGGCTTGAGCGTCTTGGTAGGCGCGCTGTATTGCTCTGCCCAACCACTCGTCGGACTGGTAGACGTTCTCGTCGCCGACTTCGTCGGTAACGCCGGTGACGGCGAGCTGGTCGAGCACGTGTCGGTTGTTGGAGACCAGCATCAGCTTGCTGTCGGCGGCCCGCAGCGCCTCGGAGTAGCGTGCCAGCGTTTCGGTCAGGGTGGATCCGAGGTCGGTGCGCCCGCGGAGTCGTACGATCACGACCGAGTTCCGAGATGTGGCCGTCACCTCAGGGAGAAGGCTCTCGAACACCGCGGCGGAGGCGAAGAACAGGCTTCCATAGGGTTGAAGCAGGACGACCTCGCCGGAGGGAACCTCGGCGGGAGGCTCCACCTCGCGTACACCGGACTCGTCGACGAGCAAGCGTTTGACAACGAGATCATTCGACTGTCGGATGACGAAGAGAAGCGTGGACATCCCCACGCCGACCAGGACGGCGAAATCGAGTGGGATGAGGACCGTTAGCACCAGCGTGGAGCCCATAGTGGCCGCATAGACCTGGCCGGTCTTCCACACGGCGAGAATCTCGCCGGGTTTCACCGTACGGAACCCGACCACCATCAGCAGACCCGCCAGAGCGGGCATCGCGGTCCGGTCGACCAGGCCACCAAAGACGACGATGATGACGGCCATCACCGCACTGGCGATCAGTTGTGCCATGCGGGTCTGCGCTCCTGCGCCCTTGACGATCGAGGTTGCCGACATCGATCCACCGACCGGCATGCCTTGGAACGTTCCCGCCACGAGGTTGCCTACGCCCTGGCCGATAAAATCACGCGAGGCGTCGGGATAGGTACCGTCGGCATTGGGAAAGTTGGCGGTGATGCCGGCTCCCTGCACCAGCCCGACGAACGCCAAAGAGATCGCCGGAATGATCAGAGCCGGAATCTCGCTGAACAGTGGAAGCCGTGGACCGGGTAGCCCGGCGGGGATCGACACGATGTCGCCCAACTGGGCCACGTCCCAGCCAAGAAGAGGCACCAATGCGGAACCGCCGACGACCGCCACCAAGAGGCTGAGTGACCCCAGTCGGGTGCGCTCCAGCGTCAGCACGAGCCCGATGGTGAGCAGGCCGATGGTCAGCGTCGCCGCATCTACCTGGAACGGATGAAACAGGAGATCCAACGTTCGTACCAGCCGGTTCGACCCCACCGCCTGGTAACCGGTGAAGTCGTTGAGCTGACCGAGCACGATGTTGATCCCCACACCGCTTATGAACCCGACCATCACCGCGTTCGAGACAAAGCGCAAGATCGAACCGAGCTTGAAGAATCCGGCGATGAGCATCACGACGCCGGTCAGGATTGCCAACGTGAACAGCGCGCCGCCAGCGTCGCCGGTGTGGACCTCCGAAACATCAGCGACAACCGCGGCCATCGCCCCCGTCGCTTGCACCGTCATGAACTCCGAACTGGTGACGAATGCGGCGCCCAGCATGCCGAACAGGTAGCCGTACAGCCCATACACCGGATTGACACCGGCGAGGAGTCCGCCCGCCAGGCCGTCGGGCACGCTTTGACCGCCCAGGACCAGCCCGGCTACGGCGTCCTTTGCAAGCGTCTCTCGTTGAAAATACGACCGAAAGCGTCGGCGCATCGCGTCAAACAGTTTGCTGTCCTCCAGGTTCAAGGTGCCGAGCCAGATGCTCGCTCAACAATGCAGCGGCCTGGAAAGGTCCACCCTTTCGTTTCATTCGGGTGTTGGCCGATTAAGAATCGGCGAAGAGCGCTTTCAGCTCGGCCTCTTGCTCGGCCGGCAGGTTGGTGTGGATGATCTCGAACTCGTACGCCTTGAGCGCATCGGCCACCTTGTCGAGCACGACGTCACTAGTCAGCAAGAACAGCGCCGACGTTCCCGGCTTGATGCGGCCGCCGACGGTCTTGATGAAGGCGTCGTCGATGCCAAAATCGGCCGCCTTTCCGCTCAGCGCTCCCGAGGCGGCACCGATGGCAGCACCCAGCCAGGGCATTAGAAACAAGAAGCCAATCAACATCCCCCAGAACGCACCCCCGAGTGCCCCTTGGCCGACGAGGTTAACGGCCTGCTTGACCTTGGGCTTGCCGTCCAGGTTGCGCTTGACGGTGGCGGCGTCTGCCACCTTGATCAACTCCATCTTCTGGAGTAGCGAGATCTCTTCCAGAATCTCGTCGGCTCCATCCATGGTCGGGGTTGTTATGACCGTCAGGCTGCTGGCCATTCGGTGCCTCCTTCATCGATGTGACATGAACGATCGCACTGTGACTGCGTTGTGGGTGACGGGGCGTCACCCACAAGGGGTGAAGCTCAGCCCCATCGTTTGCGCCGACTACCCCCCTCGAGGTGTCGGGTTGTCCGAGAGGGCCGACGGCTCTCTTTTATGAACACTCTCTCCCGAAGACTCTCCCCTTTGGGGGGAGTCAGCGAGCAAAGCGAGCTGGTGGGGGGCACCTGGTCGTCGTCTCCGTCAGACCAACGCGTCTTGTATGTCGTAATGGCCTTTCACCGGGTGGTTGCGCCACGTTGTGTAGACACTCGATCATGCGTCCCGTGAGTCGGTTCGCCGAGCCGGTGTGCTCCGGTAGGCAGCGGGATTGCCGCGACTTGGTGAGTCCCCCCACCAATCGGCCTGCGGCCGATTGACTCCCCCCAGAGGGGAGAGTGATCCAACCAACCGTCGGGCACTAAACGCGACAGA
>JACZWZ010000152.1 GCA_022571885.1 Acidobacteriota bacterium | reverse complement strand
CGAATTGGTCGTCACCGAGCAGCGAGGAGATTGGGCGCGGGTGGTCGGCTCAAATGACTGGACGGGATGGATCGATGCGCGGCGACTCCAGGAAATTGGAGCCACAGCGCCGGCTACCTCGTCAACCGTGAAGCTGGGAGGAATCGAGTTGCGTCCGCTTCCCCTCATCAGAGCAGCCGCACTGCTGTTATCTGCCTTCCTGCCGTGGGTGAGCGGATTCACCTCTGTCAACTCACTCGACGTCGCCCTCTCGTTCCTGTGGGACCTCAACGCGGCGGGCTCTCCATACCTCGGCTGGATAATTATTGCGGTGGCGGTGATCGCCCTCGCCCTGGCAGTAATCAAGAACCCAACCCACCGCTGCTGAGGCTGATGGGGATCCTGGCGGTCGCAATCACCGGAGCGTTCCTTTTCAGATGTACCGCGGGATCAGCGACTCCGGCGGAGCCTTGGGAGATGTCTTCGAATTCCTCGGGATCGCGCCTTGGGTGTCACTCGGGGCCGGTGTTGTGCTGATCGCAGGGTCGAAGAAGTAGACACTCACCGCCCAATCCGATAGATCACTGCGCCGACACCCTCGCTGATGGTCAGATAGCCGTTTCCGTCGAATCCCAATGCCTCACCCTGCGGCTCGGCCGCAGCGGGAGCCCTGCATGGAACCCCGCGCAATGCATCGGCAACGGTCTCGCCGGCACCACGCTCCCACAGCCAAACGTCCAGATAGGTGCGAAGAGCAATGACAGAACCGTCTGGACTGATCGACCCTGCCGTGACCAGCGACAACGCACCGAGATCGATGGTTGCCACCTGCTGGGCCTCGATCGACGGCTGGGACCACGCCCCGGCCGGAATCCGAAAGGTGGTCGACCGTCCCGTCGGAGTCTTGGTCACGATGAACGAATCGCCGGTCCTGGGATCGACAAAGAACGACTCAGCATCTGCCGGACCGCCCGGATAGGTGACCGAAAGGGATTCGACCTCTTCGGCTCGGTCATCGGAGGAGGCCGGTTCGACAAACCGATAAATCGTCACCGACACCCTTCGCACCAAATTGTCTCCGATGTCCGCCAGGTACAGATAGGTGACTCCATCCGGACCGGGCCCGATCGACATGTCCTCCCAGTCGATGTTCCTCGCCGAAACCGCCACCGTGCGCAGGACCGCTCCCGAGTCATCCAGAGCCCAGAGCCGCGGAGCAGAACCCGAATCGTTGTGAACCCAGATAACACCTTCGGATCCGATGGCGATGCCGCTCACCTCGATCAGATCGGGATCGGTAATGGACCCGAGTGCCACCGGCTCCGAATAGCCCTTGCACACTGATGGAGCGGACGCCGCCGTCGTAGGAGGAACCGTCGTAGGAGGAACCGTCGAAGTCGTCGAGGGAAGCGAGGTCGACACCGACGGACCGGATGTCGAGGCGACCACGGACGACGCATCCACCCCGGTGCCGGATGCACAGGCGGAGACCACGAGTGACACCGCGGCGATCCAACGCATCCGGCATTGTTACCCCCCTGAAACACAACGCGTGAGGCACCGGCGCTCTGTCGGCAATTAGCAAGAGAGAATTACTCCCCCTCGAGGGGGAGTCAAAAGCCGAAGGCTTTTGGAGGGGGGACCCTCCGGCTCCGAGGACTCAGGACGCGACCGCGCACGCTGCACGCTTGCGACGGCCCCGTACCATCGGTCTGATGCGCCCACTTCTCGTCACCCTGGCCCTGGTGTTGTCTGCGTGTGCTGCCGGCACCGGCATCGATCCTGATGCCGACACCACAACGCGACCGGTGGCCACGTCTTCGACGATTGTCGTCGCCGAGGAAACCAGGCTGGCGGCGGTCGAAACCGCCGGACGCTTCTACGACGCAGTTCTCGCCCGCGACGGATTTGCGATTGCCTCACTGGGGACCGATCCACCGGCCACGATCCAAAGGGAACTCGACGACTGGGCCAGTGCCATCGGGCTTGCCGGAGGATCGTTCATCGTCATCGGCAACCGTTTCACTGAAACCACCGCCGAAATCACAGTTCGGCTCACACTCGACCTCATCGAAGTAGGACCATGGTCATACGAAACCACCGTCACCCTGGTGGGAGGCTCGCCGTGGACGAGCATCTGGTCGACCGCCACCCTGTATCCATCGCTCGAGCCGGGAGACACTCTCAGAGTGGACCGAGCGTGGCTCCCGCGAGCTTCGATCCTCGCCGCCGACGGCACCCCGCTGGCAGGTGTCGAAGAGATCAAGGTGGTCGGCGTCGTCCCCTCCCGCATCGACGACCTCGACGCGCTGAAGTCCGAACTCGCCAGGCTCGCAGGAATCGATCCGGCCACCGTTGCCGAGGAGCTGGGACGCCCAGCTGTGCAGCCCGACTGGTTCGTTCCGGTCGGCCATATCAAGCTAGTGGTGTATGCAACCGTTGGAGAGGAGTTGGAGGCTCTCCACGGCGTCATCATCAGAGACGGGTCGGATCGGCTCCCGTACCGCAACGACTTCGCCGGGCACCTCATCGGGTCTGTGGGCCCGATCACTGCCGACCAGTTGGATCGACTCGGTTTTCCCTACGGACCCACCGACGTGGTCGGCCAGACGGGGATCGAAGCGGAATTCGAGTCGCAGCTGTCGGGCCGGCCCCGGACCGCCATCGTCCGGATCAACAAATTCGGACGGAACGTAGAAGACCTCTTCGTAATCGAACCCGCCACCCCGCAGGATGTCCTCACCACGATCGACATCACCGTCCAAACGGCCATCGAGCAAGCCTTGCGGGACATCCAGTTTCCGGCTGCCGTAGTAGTGATCGAGTCGGCTACCAGCCAGGTGAGGGGGATCGCCAGCTGGCCGCCGTCGGATGGCTTCAACCGGGCCGTGCTCGGCACCTATCCGCCCGGGTCGACCTTCAAGGTGGTCACTGCGACCGGTCTTCTCCAGAACGGCTTCACCACCGCCACCGAAGTGGAATGCCCGTCCGGTGTCACCCTTGGGGGACGGTCGATTCGCAACGCCGGTGACTCCGATCTCGGAACGATCGTCTTTGCGGCGGCCTTCGCGGCATCCTGCAACACGACGTTTGCCGCCGCGGCCGTGGACGCCTTGACCGCGGCCACGCTCGAAGAGACCGCGGCCACGTTCGGGTTCGGAGTCGAACCAGACCTCGGAGTTCCATCGGCGATCAGTTCCTTCCCGCGGCCCCTCGACACCGCCGAACTGGCCACCGCCTCGATCGGCCAGGGACGTGTTCTGGCCAGTCCCATCCATATGGCATCGGTAGCGGGCGCGATCGCCGTTGGGACCTGGAGACCTCCGACCGTGATTGCTCGGGCGATCCGTGCCGAAGGGATCGAACTCGAACGATCCGCCATGTCGTCTCTCGACGCCATGATGCTCGAGGTAGTGAGGTCCGGCACCGGGACCAACGCCGCGGTCGCCGGAGTCGGCGTCCGCGGCAAGACTGGCTCGGCGGAGTTCGGAGACGGAGACGATCCAGAAACCCATGCCTGGTTCATCGGATATTGGGATGACCTCGCGATCGCGATCGTGGTGGAAGGGGGCGGTGGCGGTGGGTCGGTAGCGGCACCAATCGCCCAAAAGGTGATTGCTGCGCTGACGGGATGAGACGGGTGCAGATGACAGACGACAGACTCATTCGGGAATCTGCACTTCTGACTGGTGACTGGTGACTGGTGACTCCAGACTCCAGACTGGTGAGAATGACTGGGAAGGAAGCCTCCCCGCCCATTCGGTGTTCACAACAAAATGAAAACCATCATCCGACCGTCGCTCTACGGCCTGGGGCTCACGATCCTCTGGGTCGGTTTGGCATCCGCCAACCCGACGATCACATATCACCTCGCACCGGTACTGGTCACGATCGTCGTTCCGGTCGGATCGGCTCTCAACCGACGGCTCAGACCGGCGACGGCCGTGGTGGCAACTACCGTTGGCCTTGCTCTGGCCTACGCCGCCACCGCCGGCCTCGGCGTCACCGAACATTTAACCGGCCCCTCACTCCTCCCCAGCGGGGGTGCGGTCGTCGAGGCAGTCGTCTTTGGCGCCGTTGGAGCCGCCGGCGGTTTCGTCTTTGCGATCTGGCCTCGCCGGTAGGGTTCCCGCATGAGCCTGATCGACAATTCCCCAGAAATGTATGAGCGCCTTCTCGGACTCCGGGTAGTTCGCGCCTTCACTGAAGACCTCATTGCTCCCGAGCAGATGGCCGCCATCCTCGAGGCGGCTCGGTGGACCGGATCGTCCAAGAACAGACAGGGATGGGAGTTCATCGTCGTAGACGGAGATCGGCTCGCCGCGCTCGCCGCCGCGGGAGATTTCACCGATCCGATCAGAAACTCGACGGCCACACTCGCACTCGTCCAGACTCCGGAGGGAAACCCGTTCGACATCGGTCGCGTCGCTCAGAACGTGATGCTCGCCGCGGCAGCCCTGGGGCTCGGCTCATGTCCGATCACCCTGCATCACCAAGATGCGGCGGCTGAAGTGCTCGAACTCCCAGAAGGCTTCTCTTGCCAATACGCGATTGCGATCGGCCATCCCTTCGAAGAAGGCGAGAAGCGACTGCGGGAGGCGAGACGCGCCGGAGGCATGCGGGGTCGGAAGCCGATCGACGACCTCGTCCACCGCCAACATCACGGCGGCTGATGAGGAGTCTGCTGAACAATGCATGTCACTCATCTCGACGACCCTGCATCCCCACTAGCTGTGTCCTCGGCTCTGCCATTCCCGACAAGGAGTGGCCGAACCGGGGTCCTTGCGATTGGTGCGCCTGGCCGCCGATGTGAGCAACGGCATCATTCAGCAGACTCCTAGGGAACGGCGACCACCGCCCGGATCTCCAGCAACATTCCCGGAATCGGGAACACCAGGCCCGCGGCGAGGAAGGCGGCCGGACCATCACTCGGGAAATATTCCTCCCGTACCGGTGCAATTCGCTCGAAGTCGTCGACATCCACCAGCAGCACGTCCATGGAAATCACGTCATCCATTGAGCCACCTGCAGCTTCGACCGTGATCGCCAGGTTCTCCAAACACTGACGCATCTGGACTGCCGCATCCCCCTCTCCGACCAGGCCCCCGTCCACGTCGAATGGGGCCTCCGCCGAGGTAAAGAGCAGCGCGCCGTGTTCGACTCGAATCGCTTGCGAGTAGTACGACCGAATCGGCGGATAGTGGCCCGCCGGATTGATTACGCGGCGACGATTCACGATGCCATCCTTCCTCAAGGAGTAAGAGCGTATTCAGCCGCGGCCACCGCCGACTGCGACTACCTCGGCCAATACCGCCACCGCCATCTCCTGCGGTGTTTTGGATCCGATCGACAGACCTATTGGAGCGCATAGACGGTCCAACAGGGTCGGGTCGACCCCGGCGGCGGCGAGCCGTTCTCGCTTGGCTGAAGAGCTCTTCCCGGAGCCCATCGACCCGGTGTAGCGGGCGGGTCTACTCAACGACTCGATCAGGACCTCATCTTCCAGTCGGGCGTCGTGCAGAAATGAAACGACCGAGGTGGCGACATCGACCCCCACCTCCTGAAGCATTTCGATCGGAACCCCACACCGCACCGAGGCGGCACCGGGAAATCGCCCCTCATCGGCAAGCCAATCTCTGATGTCGATGACGTGCGTTGCGAATCCGGCCGCAATCGCCATCGGAACCAACGCATCGGCGGCAGCGATCGCTCCCAAAACGATCAGCTTCGGAGGAGGTAACACCGGCTCGATGAACCAGCTGCTGTCGTCGCCCTCTGCGACACGCGGCTTCCCCTGCTCGAGAACCGCCGGTACCACCGCGGCGACGGCGGCCGGCAGATCATGACCCTGCAATATCACACCGACCTCGTCGACCAGGACCGCTCGACCGGCTTCAGGCCCGTCGATCAGAGTCGCCATCGCTCCTCGATCACCCGCAGCCGTCAGGGCCCTGGCAGCGGCAAGAATCTCGTTCACCACGGTTGGACAAAGACCTCGATTGTCCCACCGCAGGCCAGACCCACCTCGAAGGCATCCTGATCGGAGACCCCGTAGGTGACAGTCTCCGGTGCTCCGGTTTCGAGAACCCGCAGCGCCCTCAGCCTGAGGTCCTCCTCCACGCATC
>JACZWZ010000151.1 GCA_022571885.1 Acidobacteriota bacterium | reverse complement strand
GATTGCTCGCAGCGCTTCTCACCGCCTCGCCGATGGCGGCGTACAGCGCGTCGGTCATGGCGTTCATCTTCTCGGGACGGTTCAGCGTCAGCCGCGCGATGTGGCCACTGACTTCGTACTCGACCTCGTCCATCTCGACCTCCATCTCAGTGCCGCACTTGAGTCTTCCCGGCCGGGCTCAGGACAGCCCGAGCAGCCGGGCGGCGTTGCCGCCGAGCCACTTCTCCATCACCTCCGGCTTGAGCGGCAGCTGCTTGCACTCGCTGACGGCACGCTCAAACGGGATCATGTTGTCGGTGGCGAACAGCACCTGATCCTGCAGCAGCGTGTTGCCGAACTGCAGCAGCGTCTCCCAGCCCCCGCCCGGCGTCCCGATGTACTTCGGCGCCACCGCGCCGATCTCGATGTATACGTTGCGGTGCTTCCACGCCACCGCCACGAGCTCCGCCATCGCGGCACCACCGCCGTCGCCGCGGTGGAGACCGGCAGGCATTTCGTGGGATACGACAACAACGCCTCCTATCTAGAACTCGCTCGTTCCCGCATCGCAGCGGCACGAGGCATCGCGGTCACCTGAGTCCTTAGTCCTTAGTCGTTAGTCCTTAGGTCAGAAACCCGACTCCCGACTCCCGACTTCTGTTTTCTGACTGGTGACTGGTGACTGGTGATGCGGGATCTTTGTACTCTGCGATTGTGACCCGAGTCGAACGCGCCCTCACTGCGACTCTGCTTTGGATGACGACCGGATCCGTCGCCGCTATTCCGTCCCTCATGATCCCCCAGCCCGACGATCCACTCCTGACCGTCACCGTGCACCTAGGCCTGCTGGTGGCATTTTCTATCGGCCTCACCTTCCATCTGGCACCTCTGGCCGACGAGCCGTGGTTCGATGGCCTCACCATGGGCGAGGAAGCTCGCCGCGCCCTGACCTGGGTGAGCGTCGTCGTGATGGTCGCCGGGGCCACCGGGCTGGTGACTCTGGCCACTTCGGCCGCGCTTCGGTACGATCCATCGCTCCAGTTCCTCCAGATGCTGTCGTCCTTGGATATTGGGTGGGCTGTCGCCGCGCTCACATTGGGTCTGCGAAGGAGATTCGGTTCCCAAGCAGCGATTTCCGGAGCGGTGGTCCTCGGTGTCGTGTGCGTCTGGGCGATCTGGCGCTACCTGGACACCGTCGGGTTTTCCGCCGACGGTGGCTGGTTGCTTCAGGCCTCCCAGCTCAACCGGCTGGTTCTCCCGTACGACATGGGCGCGGCCTTTGTGGCGCTGGCGGCGTTTTCTCTGGGCGTCAAGCGGTCCAGGAGGACGTCCCTACAAGGGTGATCTCTCGCGGTTTGCGCCCGATGGCCTGGTAGTTGGATCACTCTCCCCTTTGGGGGGAGTCAATCGGCCGCAGGCCGATTGGTGGGGGGTTTGACGAAGGCGACTACTCGCGACGCCTGACCGCACATCCCAGACCCCAGTCGTATTTCTGGAACTTGACGGCGGGACGCGCGGTGTCGAACCATTCGGCATCGTCGGTGGTCAACCATTTGGCGGCAGCCGCCGCGATGCGACGCTTGGACGAGGGCAGAAGGGTGGGCATGCGAGAAGGCCGGACGAGGTCGGCGCCGTACCAGCGAAACACTCTCGACAGGTGGGCCACCCCTGCAGTGCGGTCGGCAACGAAAGCGCCCGCCGCCAGGAAATGCCTCATTTGATCGTCGAGTTGCTTGTCGAGCAGCTCCCCGCTGAAGGCCTCAAATCGCAGCGTCGGACACGACACCGAACCACACACCAGGGCGGCGTGGATGCGTGGATCACCAAAGCGACGGATCTTGCCGTGTTCGATTCCTTCGAGAGATAGTTCCTCGCCGGCGATGGTTGCTACCGGAGCGTTGAACCCATCGCCGATCCTCAGCACCGAGTCGTGCCCCTCGACCAGCGCCCGGCGGGCCAGGTCGAGGGCAGCCGCGTTGTAGAGGTTGATCCAGAAGGCGAGCGCCTCATCTCGGTGGAGGTCGTCCGGATCGACGGTGGCGAGTGTGTCCAAATAGGCCCGCAGCGCGTCGGCCTGCGGTTGCAGGGCTTCGACCCCTTCTGCCGCCGCGGCGAGGATCGGGTCGAGAGAACTGTGCTCGAACCGTCCCGAGCCATGCGGCCGTGGAGCGGCCAGTCGTCGTGCCTTCAGGATCGACCACAGCACTGAGATCGGATTGGGACCTGCCATGAGAACCACAACGCTGCGGCGACCGGGAAACGTCCCAGTAACCAGTAACCAGTAACCAGTCAGAAAAAAGAAGTCGGAGGCCGAAAGTCGGGTTTCTGGTTCTGACCTAATGACCAATAACCAATGACTAAGGACTACACCATTCCAGCCACTCACCATGATGGTGGGTGAAGCCCAGGACCCTTTCGCTGGTCTTCCCGGCGGAGTAGATCGTGTGGCGGATCTCCGGGGCTTGATCGCGAGTGACCATCTCGATCCCGATGCGATGCACCGGGCGCGTCATCGACAGACCCGAGATCACCTGTTCGAGCCGGTGGCCGGCGGCGGATGAGAACTGGTTGACCGGTCTTCTGTCATCAGCGCCAGGATATGTACAGCCTGTTGGCAGACCACAATGGGCCCAACAAGACGCCGGGGGTTGATCGACATGCTCAGACGTATCGCACGGGCGGTGTTGGGCGTGTTTCGGTGGCGGCTCGACGGAGAACTGCCACCCCACCCGAAAATGGTTGTTGCCGCCGGTCCCCACACCTCCAATTGGGACTTCCCGCTGGCGATGTTGGTGGCACCGGCGCTCGGTGTCCGCATCCGGTGGCTCGGCAAGCACACCCTGTTCAAGAGGCCCTTTGGTTGGTTCTTTCGGATGCTGGGCGGCATTCCGGTCGAACGCAGCAGGGCAGCGGGCGTGATCCGCCAGAGTGTGGCGGCGTTCGATGCTGCCGACGGATTGGTGCTGGTGATTACCCCGGAGGGCACCAGGAGCAAGCAGGAGTACTGGAAGTCGGGCTTCTATCGGATCGCTCTAGCCGCCAAGGTTCCGATCGTCTTGGTCGGGGTGGACGGTGCCGCCCGCCGGGTCAGGATCGGTCCCGATTTCATGCCCACCGGCGAGGTCGGCGTCGACATGGAGCGGGTCCGAACCTTCATCACGAGTTGTGGGGGGATCAAACCGGAACGAGCCGGCCCGGTGCGGCTCCGTGAAGAGGACTGAGGCTGGAAGCCGGAAGTCTCGAAGTCCCGAGTTTTGGGATCCCGATTCCTGGCTCCGGCCTCCCGACTCACCCACCGGTCAGTCGGTCGTAATCGGCCGGGGTGTTGACGTCGATCGGTGCCGGATGTTCGACCGGAAGGTGCGCCACTCGTCCGGTATCGTCCTCTGCCAGGAGCCGCCACAGGAGCTTGGGACCCCCTAGAGCGGTCGCCTCGTCGAGCGCCCGTCGTGAAAGAAGGAACGGATGTGCCAGCCGGTCGGAGTATGCAGTCACCCCGGCCCAGGGCCGGCTCTCGATCCACAGTGCGACCATCTGATCCACGACTTCGACTCGCATTCCAGGGTGATCACCCATGAGGAGGATCAGAGCATCAGCATCAGCCGCCGTTTTGGCCCCGCATTCTAGTGACGACATGTTGCCGCGGCGAAAGTCGCGGTTGCGTGTCGTCGTCGCTCGTTCCAGGCGGAGTGACGCCTCTACTTCGTCGCCGTGAGCCCCGGTGACCACCACGATCTGATCCAGCCGGGAGGCTTCGGCGACATTCACCACGTGCTGGAGCAGACCGATTCCTTGGTGCAGCAGCAGCTGCTTCAAGTCGCCCATTCTCTCGGCTGCACCGGCGGCGAGGATGATGCCGGCAACAGTCCCCGGTGCGTTGGTCGCAGAGGGTGTCATATGGGAAAGCTAATCGACCCACCGCGCCGGTCCGTGGCTTGACATTGCCTCCGTCTCCCGTGATCCCGAGGAACTTCAGGCGGTTCTTACCGGAAACGGACAACTCGACAGACGCGCTCACGCCACACGGCCAGGTACGTCCGTGGGCCGTCCTCTCGAAGAGGTCCGGAACGGGAAACTCGACGGCCCGGGTCCCGACCCCGAGGTCGAAGCGATCATCGCTTCTCACGCGTCCAGATCGAGTCCCACAATGTCTTGCGGCCGCACCGGGACCCTGGTCAGCGGTTGCCCGCAGGCCGCTCGAATGGCGGCCACCACCGCCGGTGTCGAGCTGATGGTTGGAGACTCACCGACCCCCTTGGCGCCGAACGGCCCCCATTGGTCGGGCTCTTCGATCATCCGAATCTCGACATTGGGGGCATCGAGGAAGGTGGGAAGCAGATAGTCGGTGAAGGTCGGGTTGCGGATGACGCCCTCTTCGATGACGAGTTCTTCCATAACGGCCAGCCCGACGCCCTGAAGTATCCCCCCTTCGATCTGTCCGACGAGGGCTTGCGGGTTGAGGGCCTTTCCGACGTCTTGAGCAGTGTCCACTTGCACCACTCTCACCAGCCCCAACTCGACGTCCACATCGACCACCGCTCGGTGAGCCGCGATGGAGAATCCGGCGTGAACATTTCCCTGACCGAATTCATCCGGCGCTTCGGTCGGTGGGTGACGGAACCGCACCGAGTGCTCCACCGGTCCGTCGGCACAGATCTCGCCAAGATCGGCAATGAGTCGACCGTCGACAAACACCCCTTCACCGTTGAGTTCGTCGCCCCCGTGGATCTCGAGGATCTTGCTCAGCAGCCCGACCGCGGCGGCATGAACCGCACCACCTGTCATCTGGGTGTGGCGTGAGGCGGAGGTCGAACCGGCGGAGCCGATTTGTGAAGTGTCGCTCCACACCACAGCCACCTGTTCGATCCCGAGAACGGTTCGGGTGATCTGCTGGCAGATGGTGACCAGCCCCTGGCCGACCTCCACCGCCGCGGTGTGCACTTCGGCACCGGAGTCGGTCAGCACAACCTTGACATCGGCGTAGTCGTCGAAGGCTTCTGAGAAAGCCACGTTCTTGAGGCCGACGGCATACCCGATGCCTCTCCGCACGGCCGACCGGGGGGTGGTGAGCCCGGTGCCCCCGGGTAGGCGGCGCGGGTCGTCGGAGGTGAGATCGGGCGGCAGGGGTATAGATTCGAGAGCGTCGATGATCTGCCGCGTCGGCAGGGAACCCTCGATGATCTGACCCGAGGTGGCGAGCGGATCACCGGTCGCCAGGGCGTTGCGCCTCCGTATCTCGAGTGGGCTCACACCTATGGCCTCGGCCAGGCGGTCCATCTGACTTTCGTAGGCGAAGCAGGTCTGCACCGCCCCGAACCCCCGCATTGCTCCTGCAGGCGGATTGTTGGTCCTGGTCACCGCGGCCTCGGTGAAGACGTTGTCGCACTTGTACGGTCCGACGGTAAAGAACGATGCGTTGGCCAGCACGGCGGGGCTGGTGTGGGCATAGGCCCCACCGTCGAGCAGCAGCCTGGCGGTCACCTTTACCAGGTGGCCATCGGGGTCGGCCTCATGGCGGTACCACATGCGTGCCGGGTGTCGCTTGACGTGGCCTGCGAACGACTCGGTTCGGTTGTAGACCATCTTTACGGGACGCCCGGTCCGCAAGGCCAGCAAGGCGATGTGGATGTGGAGCGAGATGTCCTCGCGAGCTCCAAAGGCTCCACCGATCCCGGTCGGGTGGCACCGGACCGCCTCATCGGGCAGGTCGAGGCAAGCGACGATCTGTCGGTGATCGACGTGAATCCACTGCGAGGTGACGCAGAGGTCGAGGCCACCGAAGCCGTCGGGAACGGCCAGGCCGGCCTCGGGGCCGAGCGGGGCCTGGTCCTGGGTCGCCGTCTGATAGAAACCTTCGATCACAACGGAGCCGGTGGCATCCGGGTCTCCTCGCCGTATCTCCATCTGGCGGAAGGTGTCCCCGCCGGCTGCGGCCACCTCCGGATCGGTCATCGGCGGCAGTGTCTCCCATTCGATGACGATGGCATCCACGGCACGACGTGCCGACTCCGGGTCGTCGGCGGCGACCACGGCAACGGGTTCACCCCAATAGCGAGCCTCACCGTCGCATAAGACCGGCTGGTCCTGGTGGTCCTGGCCGAATGTGGGCAGGCCCGGCACGTCCTCCTGAGTGATTACGGCGCGCACCCCG
>JACZWZ010000030.1 GCA_022571885.1 Acidobacteriota bacterium | reverse complement strand
GTCACCAGTGCCGAGAGGGCGTCGCGCGTTCTGGCTGGAGACCGGGACTCGACCGCCCCAACGCGACGGCGCGGCAGATCCGTCGAACAACAACAACGCGGCGACGTCTGGAACTGGCGACTCGACGCCGGTACGACGAGACGACGGAAAACCCGTCGATGCACCCAGATCAGACCAGGTCTGGCCTAGCGCTTCTTCCGGCGCTTCTTGGGTGGCCGCGGGGTAGCCCCCGACCGGAGAGCGATGGTCTGATGAACGGTCCCGGCCTCGCCATGAGTCACTGCGAACGCATCTTCGTCACCCTTTCGCTCGACGCGGCGGCGCACCCGCTGCCACCGCTCCTCGCGCTCCTTCCACCTGGCCAGCACCGGGGCGGCCACGAAGATCGATGAATAGGTGCCGGCAAAGACTCCAATGAAGAGGGCCAAGGCGAACTCCCTGAGTGTCGTCGCTCCGAGAAGGAACGAACCGACGAACAGCAAGCTGCCGATCGGGAGGAGGCTCGTAAGGGAGGTGTTGATGGACCGCATCAACACCTGGTTCATCGACATGTTCACGATGGCCGAGATCGTCTGCTTGTCTCCACGCTCTTGGATGTTCTCCAGCACCTTGTCGAACACGACAACGGTGTCGTAGAGCGAATACCCGAGGATGGTGAGAATGGCGATGACGGTTGCCGGAGACACCTCGAAGCCGACCATCGAGTAGATCCCGGCGGTAAACACCAGGTCGTGGCCCAGCGCCAGCATTCCGGACAAAGCCATCCTCCACTCGAGTCGAATCGAGATGTAGACGGCTACCAGCAGCAGGAAGATCACCAAGGCACGGATCGCCGATTCGGCCACCTGGCGGCCGAATGTAGGACCGACCGTTTGGCGACTGGCCTGGTCGGGATCTTCTCCCACGACCTCAGCAATCGCCTCCACAACTGCCTGCTCGTCTTCTGCCGAAAGCTGCTCGGTCTGAATCCGGACGCCTTCCCCCCGACTCTGGACCTTCGCATTCGAAATGCCGAGATCGGCAAGCGCATCCCGAACCTCCGACAAAGGGGCTCCGGCAGGGTTCTCCATCTCGATGACGGTGCCCCCCTCGAAATCGATTCCCACGTTGAACCCAAAGAAGATCATGCTGACCAGAGAGGCGCCGATCACTACCGCCGAGAAGGTGAACCCCCTGTTGCGGTTGCCGACGAAGTCGATATGGGTCTCTCCGCGGTACATACGGCCGAAGGTGCTCATTCGGTGGCCTCACGGGGAACGCCGGTCGCTCCACGGATGCTGAACGATCCGCCCTCTCCCAATCTGGAGCGCGCCACCAGGGAGACGGCCGGTCTGATGAAGAAAATCGCCACCAGAACGTCGAGCACCGTTGCAATTCCCAGGGCGAGGGCGAACCCCTTCACCGAACCTACCGCCAGGAAGAACAACACCACAGCAGCGAAGAAGGACACGGTGTCCGCGGTCAGGATCGTCCGGATCGACCGCTGGAAGCCGTGATCGATCGCCGAGCGCATAGAACGACCCTTGTGCACCTCTTCCTTGATCCGTTCGTAGTACACGATGTAGGAGTCGGAGGTGATGCCGAGTGACACGATGACTCCGGCGACACCAGCCAGGGTCAGGGTTGCCCCCTGCCATGCGCCCAGTATGGAGTACACAACGGTCAACAGACTTCCAAACACGGTGAGGCCGATCACGTTCACCAGGCCCAATACCCGGTAGTAGAGGATCATCGCCATTGCAACCAGCGTCAGACCTCCAAGTCCGGCGACGAGGCCGGCTCGCAGAGAGTCGGAACCCAAAGTGGCAGAAACCGACTGCACGCTGGCCTGCTCGAAGGCGACTGGGAGCGAGCCGTAGCGGAGCACGATAGACAGGTCCTGCGCCTCACCCTCTTGATCATCGGACTGACCCAGCGTGATGACCGCTGATCCGCCCCTGATACCCACTTCCGGGTCGACCGTGTTCGCCACTTGGGGCGCCGACTGGACGATGCCGTCGAGCACGATCGCAAACTGGCGCCGCGGATCGCCGATCGGGTAGGAGGCGAGCTGCTTGGTTGTCTCGGCGAACCTATCGCCTCCCTCGCGGCTGAAATCGATCACAACCACCCACTCCCCGGTAAGGCTGCCGCCCAGGTGACCGCCGGCGCCGCCGCCGCTGCCCTGGAATCGAGCCGAGGCTCCATCGAGGTCGGAACCGATCACCGCGGCCGAACCGAGGTAATAGATGATCCCTCCACCGGTGGCAAAATCGGTTGCCAGGAAGGCTTCCTGACTCGGAGCCGGATCGACGCTGAGGCCCGTCAAAGGATCGACGCACCCAGGCGAATCGCCTTCATCACACCACGTCAGGCCCCCGGGAAGAATCACTCCTTCCTTGGGGTCGAAGATGGTGGTGGTGGTCTCATCGGGGGCAAGGGTCGTCGCCGATTCCTCGCTCGACCCACCGGGCACGGTTGTGGTGGAATCGATGATCGGCAACGTGTCGTCGCTCGCATCGAAATCGGGAGCCGTAGCAGTTCCGAAGCTGGTGAAGACGGGACTGAGTCCGGCGATCGGGCCCACGGCCAGTACCGGCCGGAACTCGAGTTGACCGGTGCGCCCCACCGCCGCCAGGGCACGATCGCGGTCGGTGACACCGGGGAGCTGCACCTCGATCTGGTTTGAACCGAGAACCGCTATCTCCGGCTCCTGGACGTTGCCGAGCGCCTCGATCCGACGCCGCATGATCTCGACTGCCTTTTCGAGCACCTCGGGTGCCACATCCTCCGGCGCCTCCAACACCACAGAGAAACCACCCTGCAGGTCGAGCCCGAGAAGAGGCGTCGTCCCGGTCGCCTGTGTCAGAGCCAACGAGCCCCACGCGATGACGAGGGTCAGTGCCAGTGAGATGACCGCAGATCGACGCGACATTAAGCGCTACTCGCCGACCTTTCCAGCCAGAGCATGTTTGGCGACCCGAATGCGGCCACCTCCCTCGATCTGAAGAACGGCCGATTCGTCGTCCATGTGTTCGATCGTTCCGTAAATGCCGCCGATGGTGGTCACCTGATCACCAACATCGAGTCCACCGACCAGATCTCGATGCCGGCGCATCCGGTTGCGCTGGGGCCGGATCATCAGGAAGTAGAAGAGCGCACCGATAACGACTGCATAGACGAGCAAGACCTGCCATGCAGAACCGGCCGCAGGCTCAGATTCGGCCTGATAGGCAAGCAGATCGTATTGAGACAACTGGTATTGAGACAGAGCGAACATCGGTCCTCCGGATGGGCCGCGCTTTGGGTGCTGCGCGAGATGCCCCGGCCAACCCTAGGACCGGGACGACAACAGCATAGTGCGTCGTCGTCAGTCGGAGGTTCGCGACGCTCTCGACCTCCTCAAATCGTCGCGATAGCCCGAGAGCCGGCCGGAGGCGATCGCCACCCGGGTGTCGGCGACAAGACCAAGGGTGTAGGCGAGGTTGTGGATGCTGAGCAGCCGGTGCCCCAGCAACTCGTCGGTGATCCGCAGGTGCCTCAGGTACCCCTTGGAATGCGTGCGACAGGTGAAGCACCCGCAATCGGGATCGATCGGGGTGGAATCGGTCTTAAATTCGGCGCGGCGTATCGAATAGTCCCCGAGACGCGACAGCACCTTCCCATGACGTGCCAACCGGGTCGGCCATACACAATCGAACAGGTCGCATCCTCGTTCGACCGCGTCGAGAACCCCCTCGGTATCGCCCAGGCCCATCACGTAACGCACGGCGCTCACCGGGAGCTCAGGGAGCACCGCATCCAGCGCCGTCGCTCGCTCGCCGTCGGACTCACCGACACTGAGCCCGCCGATTCCGAATCCGGAGAAACCGATGGCAGCAGTCCGCGCCGCACTCTCGGCCCGCAAGTCGGGATCGGTTCCCCCCTGGACGATTCCGAACAGGGCCTGATCCTCACGAGAATGTGCCGCCAAGGCGCGCTCCGACCAGCGCAGCGTGCGTTCCATCGCATCCCTAACCACCTCAGGCTGGGCCGGGAGACCGACTAGGTGGTCGAGCACCATGGCCACGTCGGCGCCCAGTCGCTCTTGCACTGCCACCGCATCCTCGGGAGTCAGTCGAACCACCGAGCCGTCGTACGTCGAAGAGAAGGTCACACCGTCTTCGTCGATCTGAGGATCGAGCGAAAAGACTTGGAACCCACCCGAATCGGTGAGCATCGGCGAATCCCACCCACTGAATCGGTGCAGCCCGCCAAGCGACTCCACCACATGGTCGCCCGGTCGCAGCATCAGGTGATACGTGTTGGCGAGGACTATCTGGGCGCCCACTGCAGCAAGGTCGTCCACTCCGACGTTGCGCACGGTCGCCCTGGTCCCGACCGGCATGAAGGCCGGTGTAGCAACCGTGCCGTGTGGCGTGTGCAGCCAGCCGGTGCGTGCCCGACCGTCGGCATCCACCAGTTCGAACCGAACCGCGGTCATCGCGGCACCTCGGCAAGCATGGCGTCTCCGAAAGAGAGGAAGCGGTAGCCGCGACCGATTGCTGTGGTGTACACCTCGCGCCACCGATCCCCCAACATCGCCGCAATCATGATCACCAGCGTCGAGCTCGGGACATGGAAATTCGTCACCACCAGATCGACGACGTGGAATCGATAGCCGGGACGAACGAAGAGGGAACTGGGGCCGGACATCGGCCTCAGGGTCCCACCGGCGGCCGCACTCTCCAAGGCGCGCACCACGGTGGTCCCGATAGCCACGATCCTGCTCCCTCGGCGGTGAGTGGCTTCGATCCTTTCGACTGTGGCGTCTCCCACGGTGACCCGCTCAGAGTGCATCTCGTGATCGTCGAGGATCTCGGCGATGATCGGACGGAAGGTATCGAGCCCCACTTCGAGCTCAATGCAATCGATCCCGACCTCACGTTCGGTCAGTCGGCGCGTCACCTCTTCGGTGAAGTGCAATCCGGCTGTGGGGGCCGCTGCCGAACCGACACGATCGGCGAACATGGTTTGATAGCGGTCGGGGTCGTCGAGCTTCCCGGTGAAATACGGTGGCAGCGGCACCTCGCCTACCCGTTCCGCCAGCGCCCCCAAGTCGCCGGCGGCCTCGATCACAATACGGCCGTCGACCGGATCGGTCACCACGCCAACGTGCATATCACCGATTAGAAGCTCAGAGCCGGCGCCGAGACGTTTGGTGGGCCTGCCCAGCGCTTCCCAACGCCCGTCATCCAGCGCTCGAAGCAACAGGATCTCGACCGTGCCCCCGGTCGGCTTCTTGGCGGTCAGCCGGGCCCGACGAACTCGCGTCCGGTTGACGACCACCAGGTCTCCCGCTTCTAGCAACCCGGCCAAGCCCAGGAATCGATGATCAGACATGGTACGCGTGTCGAGAAGCCGGGAATCATGGCGCGGCTCTATGGCCGATTGGGCGATAGCGTCGGTGGGGAGGTCGTAGTAGAAGTCGGAGGTCTTCATTCCTGAGTCTCCGGTCCCCGGTCTCCAGTCGCCAGTCAGAGCCTGCTGTTTCTTGCTGGTGACTGGGGACTGATGACTGGAGACTTCCTAGAGAAGCTTCCCCTGTTCGATAGCGGCCGGAACGTCCAATCCCAGGTGGCGGTATGCAAGGGCGGTTGCCACTCTCCCCCGCGGCGTGCGTTGCAGGAAGCCAGTCTGGATCAAGAACGGCTCATAAGCATCCTCAAGGGTCTGTTGCTCCTCGGAAACGGCGATGGCCAGGGTCGACAGCCCAACCGGACCACCGGCGAACTTGTGAATCATCGACTCCAGGATGGCACGGTCCACTCGATCGAGACCCGCTTCGTCCACCTCGAATACTTGCAATGCCTCCTCGGCAGTCTGCCGATCGACGACTCCGTCCCGACGCACATCGGCGAAGTCCCGAACCCTCCGCAGCAGACGGTTGGCGATTCTGGGAGTCCCTCGACTTCGCGCAGCGATGATGGCTGCACCCTCTGGCTCGACCTCGATCTCCATGAGCCCGGCCGAACGGCGCACGATCTCGTCGAGGTCCTCCGGGCGATAAAAGTCGATCCGGGCCACATAACCGAACCGATCCCGCAGCGGTGCCGAGACCCGCCCCACCCTGGTGGTCGCTCCCACCAGCGAGAACGGCGGGAGGTCGAGGCGAATCGAGCTGGCTCCGGCTCCCTTCCCGACGACGATGTCGAGCTGGAAGTCCTCCATGGCGGTGTAGAGGATCTCCTCCACCGCACGCGGCAAGCGGTGGATCTCGTCGATGAACATGACGTCACCAGCTTCGACGTTGCTCAAGATGGCGGCCAGATCGCCCGCTCTTTCCAGGGCCGGTCCAGAGGTCATCCGAAGCTGAGCCCCCATCTCCCGCGCCAGGATCGAGGCCAGCGTGGTCTTGCCGAGGCCGGGCGGACCGCTGAACAGCACATGGTCGACCGGCTCGCGTCTCCCCCGAGCTGCCTCGACCAAAATCGAGAGTCTCTCCTTCAGCTCGATCTGTCCGATGAACTCTGAAAGGGTTTGCGGCCGAAGGCCTGCCTCAAAGGCTTCCTCCTCCGGAGTCGGCTCGCTGGTGAGCAGTCCTTCCTCCCTCATGCCCTACCCAGCCGCTGCAGAGCAGACCGCAGCAGCTCCTCGACCGGGTGCGAAGAATCGAGGCCCCCCGTCGCGTCCCTGATCTCGGTCGACGCATATCCGAGTCCTTCGAGGGCATCGCGCACCGAGGAAAGGCCGGAGTCCGAGCCGGGGAGTTCACCATCGGGTAGTTCCAGCCGGGCTCGTAGATCGAGAATCAACTTCTGCGCGGTCCTGGTTCCGATTCCGGGAACGGCAGTGAGCGCGGCGACATCATCGGTGAGGACCGCGGCACGCAAGTCGTTGGCTCCCAACGTCGACAGCATCGCCAACGCGATTTTGGGCCCGATCCCGCTGGCGCCGAGCAGCACCCGAAACAGGTCACGGCCGGCGGAGTCGGTGAACCCGAATAGCGACATCTGGTCCTCACGAACATGGAGGTGAGTGTGCACCACAACGTCCTCTCCAATCGAAGGCAGCCCCCCGATGTCACGCGGCGACATCATCACTTCATACCCGACCCCGTCGATGTCCACGATCACCCCCGAAGCGTTCCGGTCAGCCAGAGTCCCGCGCAGGCGGCCGATCATTTGCGTTCACCTGCCACGAGCCGAGCCAGACCCGAACACTGAGCGTGACAAATGGCGATCGCCAAGGCGTCCGAAGCATCGGCGGGCTTCGGCGCATGATCCAGACCGAGGCGTCGCGCCACCATCGCCTGGACCTGCCGCTTGTCGGCAGAACCGTTCCCGGTGACGGCCAGCTTCACTGCAGACGGTGTGTACTCCGCGATCGGGATTCCCGCCTTCGCCGCCAGGAGAATGGCGACGCCGGAGGCGCGCCCGACCGACGTCGCCGTTTGCAGATTTCGGTTCACAAACACCTCTTCGATCGCCGCCTCCACCGGCTGGAACTCGGCGATCACAGCCTCCAGATCCTCGGCGAGCTCGCGCAGACGATGCGCGATCGGATCACCCGGACTGGTGCGGACGACACCGGCAGTGATGGCGCTCATCGAAAGACCTGCAACTTCGACGATCCCGTACCCGGTGGTGGATAGGCCGGGATCGATGCCGAGAACAAACATGTGTTCGATCAGGTTAATGCGTGTTCGAGTCATGACGAGGACATTGCGTAACCAGTCACCAGTCACCAGTCAAGAATGCCGCACGTGCTGACTGGGGACTGGGGACTCGACGAAGACCCGGCGCGGTTTCGACTCTGGACGTCCGGCCGTCCAGGCCCGATCAGGTCTGGGACTGGAGACTGCGTCAGCGCTAGCCGGCGATGACCTCGAGCACCTCGTCACTGATGTCGAAGTTTCCGTAGACACTCTGCACATCGTCGAGATCCTCGAGTGCATCCACCAGTCGCAGAACCTGGCGGGCCCCATCCTCTTCGAGCATGACCGCCGCCGAGGGCAACAAGGTGACCTCGGCGGTGTCGGTCTCGATGCCCGCCTCGGTGAGGGCGTCGCGCACGGAAATGAAGTCGGCGGCGGCGGTGATGATCTCGAATCGGTCACCGGAGGACCTGACGTCTTCGGCACCCGCGTCGAGGGCGATGAGCATCACCTGGTCTTCGTCGCCTGAGACCAGGATGTAGCCCTTCTGCTCGAACAGGTAGGCAACCGATCCCGGTTCACCGAGACTCCCCCCATTCCTCGAGAATGCAGTCCGGACATCTGAGGCTGCCCGATTGCGGTTGTCGGTGAGGATGTGTACATAGAGCGCCACTCCACCCGGTGCGTATCCCTCGTACCAGACCTCCTGGTAGTCGGCTCCCTCGATCTCGCCGCTGCCGCGCTTGATGGCCCGTTCGATGTTGTCGTTCGGCATCGAAGCGTCCTTGGCCTTTTGAACCGCCACCGCCAGCGAGGCGTTCATGGCCGGATCACCGCCGCCATCGCGCGCCGCAACTTCGATGAAACGGGCCAACTTGCCGAAAGCCTTGCCGCGCTTTTCGTCCTTCGCCGCCTTCTTGTGCTTGATCGAAGACCACTTCGAGTGCCCTGACATCAACCCTCCCGAATCATGTCGAGTAGGAGTGTATGGAGTCGGCCGTCCGCGGTCAGTTCCGGGTGGAAGCTCGTTGCAATGATGGAATCCTGCCGCACCATGACGGGACGGCCCTCCAACTCGGCGAGGATCTCGACGCCGGCACCGACCTTCTCGATCCACGGCGCCCTGATGAAGACACCGTGCACCGGATCTTCGAGACCTACCACCGGAATCTCTGCTTCGAAGGAATCGACCTGTCGGCCGAATGCGTTGCGACGCACCATCACATCGAGAACTCCCAGCTGCACCTGGCCCGTTCCCTCCACGGTGCTGCTCGCCAAGAAGATCATCCCGGCACACGTTCCCAGGGCGGGAAGTCCGGCGTCGATCCTCTCCCGCAACGGTCCCACCAAGCCGTGCCAGTCCGCCAGCTTGCCGATCGCGGTCGACTCACCACCTGGGATCACCAGCGCATCCACCTCTGCCAGGTCATCGGGGGTGCGTACCAGCCTGACGGCGGCGCCAAGCCGTTCCAATGCAGCTGCGTGCTCTCTAAAGTCCCCCTGGAGAGCCAGCACTCCGACGGTCACGGATGTCACCAGCCTCGTTCTTGCATCCGCTCGTCGTCGGCAAGCTTGTCGATCTCGATGCCGACCATGGCCTCGCCGAGGCCTCGCGACACCTTGGCGATCATCTGGGGATCCTCGAAGTAGGTCACCGCCTCCACGATTGCCCTCGCCCGCTGTTCCGGATCGCCCGACTTGAACACGCCCGATCCAACAAACACACCATCGCAGCCGAGTTGCATCATCAGCGCCGCATCCGAGGGCGTGGCGATGCCGCCGGCGGCAAAATTCACCACCGGCAACTGCCCGGTCTCGGCAATTTCTCGAACCAGGTCGAACGGTGCACCCAGATCACGGGCCTCGGACATCAGCTGCTCCTGATCGAGTATCTGAAGCCTTCTGATCCCGTCGTTCATCGTCCTCATGTGACGGACTGCCTCGACGATATTGCCGGTGCCCGGTTCGCCTTTGGTCCTGATCATCGCCGCACCTTCACCGATCCGGCGCAGTGCCTCACCCAGATTGCGCGCGCCACACACGAACGGAACCTTGAACCGCCACTTGTCGATGTGATAGGCCTCATCTGCCGGCGTGAGCACCTCCGACTCGTCGATGTAATCGACCCCCAGGGACTCCAGGACCTGAGCCTCCACGAAGTGCCCGATCCTGGCCTTGGCCATCACGGGAACCGAGACGGTGGCAATGATCTCTTCGACTCTGGTCGGATCTGCCATGCGGGCGACGCCTCCGTCGCGCCTGATGTCGGCGGGGACCCGCTCCAGAGCCATCACGGCCACCGCGCCCGCTTCCTCGGCAATCTTTGCCTGCTCGGCGTTGGTGACGTCCATGATCACGCCGCCTTTGAGCATTTCGGCGAGACCACGCTTGACGCGCTCGGTGCCCTGATCCACTTCGACTCCTTCGTCAGTAATCCCGATTGTACCGAGATGGGGGCGACGGCAGCACTCGCCGGTGTCGTTTGCAGATCTGTTGGGGATGCTGCTCGAGCCCTCAGCCCCGTCCCGGGTTGAGCCCATACGACGAGATCACACCCGGCAGCTCCGTCAGGCCCCGGAAACCGCCGCCTCGTATGCGGCCAGGTACCCACCGAGCACGGGCTCCCGCCCGAAACGTTGCGAACGCTCTACGCCGGCAACCGCCATCGCGGAGCGACGAGCACTCGATTCGAGGATCGCCGAGATTTCCGAGCCCAACTCAGCCGAATCTCCAACATCTACATACGCGGCAGCCTCGCCGGCCACCGAGCGAAACGCCGCCAGGTCGCTCGCCACCACCGCACATCCCGAAGCAAGCCCCTCCAGCACAACGATCCCGAAACTCTCCCCACCCGTGTTGGGCGCCACGAGCACCGCGGCCCGTCCGAGCTCGGCATGCTTGCGCTCCTCGGACACTCGCCCCAGAAAGGAAACGCCGCCGGCACCATCGCCTCGGTCCACACCGATGACGTGCAGCGTTGCCTCAGGGTGCCGCTCACGAACCCGATGCCACGCCTCCAGCAGCACCTCCAAGCCCTTGCGGCGATCGTCGCGACCGATGAACAGGACCCTCCCCGGAATCCGGTCTTGTTCGGAGGCGTACGCGGTCAGATCGACCCCGTTGGGCACGATGATCGGCGCCGTCAACCGACCGACCGCGTCTGCCGCCACCCGGCTCACGGCCGTGGTGACTACGAGCCGTCGTGCCACGCGCCGCAGCAGCCAGCCTCCCCCCCGGTACAGCCCGCGAACCACTCGGCTCGGATCGGCGTGAAACGTCCCCACCTTTGGCGGCGTATCGGCGAGTGTCGCTGCCAAGGACACAAGGGGCATGAACGGCTCGTGGATATGGACCACGTCGGCGTCGTCCACCGCTGCCGCGACTCTCTTCACGACCATCGGGTTGAGGGAGATCGGAGCCCGCGACCGATTGGCGCGGACCGATACGAATCTCCCTACATGCCTCGTACCCTCCGGCCCGCCCGATCCCGGCGCAACGGCCCACGCCTCATGTCCAGATGACTGCAGCCACCCGACTATTCGAGCGACCTGATCCTGGACGCCGCCGTGAGCATCGAAGGCGTACGGACAGACGACGCCGACCCTCACGATCGATCGCTCGGCCAGTTGGGGCCAACCAGGTGCCATTGCTCGGGGTCCCTACGGATAATGTCTTCCAGCACCTTGGCCAGGGCTTGAGTGGTTGCCTTGACCCGTTCGTCGGCATCATCTCCGGGACCGACGTCGAGCGGCGGTCTCACTTCGAAGTCGTAGCTGGAACCTGGTCCGAAGTAGGTGCCGACCGGGAGCAGTACAGCCCCGGTTCGCTCGGCGAGCGTTGCCGGACCCGGCGGAAGTGTCGTCACTTCCCCGAAGAATTCGACTTCCACTCCTCCGCCTTTGATATCGCGATCGCACAACAACGCGATGACGCCGCCCTCCTTGAGGCGCGACAACAGCTGGCGGGTCACCCGCGAACCCTCTCGAGCGATCACGATGTCGATCTCCATCATGTTGCGCTGCTCGATGAACCACTGGACGATCCGCTCGTTGCCAAGCTCTTCAGCCACCGCCAGCACCCGCGCTCCCTCGGCGGTGGCGCGAAGACCGGCGGCCTCCCAGTTCCCGATGTGAGGAAGCGCCAGAATCACTCCACGTCCACTCTGCAGGGCTCTATGCAGATGTTCGATCCCATCGACGTGTGTTCGGTCGAGGATCTCCCGACGTCGTCGCGGCCGGACCCAGAACGTCTCGGCCCAATAGCGCCCGTAGAATCCAAGTGCTCGCCGGGCCGCTCTTCGGGCATCGATCCCACTCCCCTGTACCCGCGTCTGATGCCGCATCACCATCGCAAGACGGTTGCGAGCCAGAAAGGAAGATGCCCACCCGAGGCCGAAGCCGATTCTCCTCATCGCCGGCTCCGGCACCAGGCCAAAGAGTCCTGAGAATATTCGGTAGCCGAGATACCCGGCCAAACCCTTCACTGGTGCCCCGACCAGCAACGTTTGCCGCGCTGAGATCGGCCAGATGACGCCGCTGGCTGCGTCTTCGTCCTCGGCGTACAACCCAGTACGCCTTCGTCCTCAGACTTTGCCAGACGACGCCCCTGGCTCGCTCTCAACATCAGCAACGTCACCGGCCGGAGCATCACTCCAGCTGTTTCCAGGTGCGAACGAATCGCTGCAGAACCGTAAACCACACCAGAGCGACGAAGATCCAGATTGCCGGCTCGAGGGTGTGGAGACCGAAGTCCTCCAGACCCACGCCGAAGATCAAGACGATCAGCCGCTCCGCCCGTCCCATCAAGCCGCCCTTGCCGTCGACGCCGAGTTGCTCAGCCTTTGACCGGAGAAACGGCACCAGCAGCGAGCCGCAGACGGCGATGAGCGACAGCGTCACCAGCGCCGGCTCCGCCAGGTCTCCGACGTAATAGGCGACGCCCGTCCACGCCGCCACCTCACCGAGCCTGTCGGTAAACGTATCCAGCAGAGCCCCGCGCTGAGTCTCGGATTGGGTGAGACGCGCCAAAACGCCATCGAGAATGTCCAGCAAGGCTCCGGCACCGATAATCCCCGCGCCCACTGCCAGGTAGCCGAGACCGATCAGCACCGCACCGGTGACGGCGAGAAGGAAACCGACCAGCGTTATCGCCGTCGGGCCGAGACCGAGCCTGGCCGCGAATCGGGCGATCGGATCGGCGAGTTTCGTAACCCTTTTTCGGGCTCTGATATCGAGCATAAGACCTCTGAGAAAGCAAGCTACCACACGGTTTTCGGCCCATACCGCCTCACTAGACTCGGCGACCCCGCAACCGGAGGTCGGATGGGCTCGGATCAGATTCGCAACGTTGTTCTCCTGGGGCACAGCGGCAGCGGCAAAACCGCCCTGGCCGAGGCTTTGCTCTTCACCGCAGGGCTAACCACCCGGGTGGGCTCCATCGAGGACGGAAACACGGTCACCGATTTCGAGCCGGAAGAAATCTCGAGAGGATCTTCGGTCAGCCTGGCGATGGCTCCGTTCGAGTGGCACGGCCACAAGATCAACATCATCGATACCCCCGGACTCAGCGACTTCACCGGCGAAATGCGGGCCGCAGTACGTGCAGCCGATCTTGCACTGTTCGTAGTATCCGGTGTCGACGGGGTGGAGGTCCAAACCGAAGCGGCGTGGCGTATAGCGGGAGATGAAGGGATCTCCAGGGCGATCTTCGTCAACAAGCTCGACCGAGAGCGATCGTCGTTCTCTCGCACGGTCGATCAACTGAAGGAGGTCTTCGGCACCGGGGTTGCACCGATCCAGGTGCCGATCGGGTCCGAGGCCGACCTGTCTGGAGTGGCCAACCTCGTCGGCGGTAAGGCGTACACCTACTCGGGCGGGCCCAAGGCCACCGAGAGTTCCCTGCCCGACTCGTTACAGGCAGAAGTCGAGGGGCTCCATACCGGTTTGGTCGAAGCGGTCGTCGAAACCGACGACGAGATGCTCGAACGGTACTTCGAAGGGGTCGAGCCTTCGGGAGACCAGCTCATTGCCGGCATGCACGCAGGAATGGTTGCCGGCACAACCTTTCCGGTCCTGTGCGGGTCGGCGACGGAGCTCATCGGCATCGATCGGCTCGCCCAATTCATCGTGAACTACGGTCCCCGCCCCTCCGAACGTCCCTCGCCACCCCTTACCGAAGGGGAAGAGCTACCCGACTTGGGCGTCGTGGCATACGTGTTCAAGACCATGTCGGATCCGTATGTGGGGCGGATCTCTCTGTTCCGCGTCTTCCGGGGAGATATCGACCTCGACGTAGATCTAGAGAATCGTCGGGTGGGTGCCAAAGGCCGCATGCACAATATCTTCTCAATGCGTGGCAAGGAGCACGAAGACGTAAAACGAGTCGAGGCGGGCGACATCGCTGCCGTCTCGAAGCTCGAAACAACCCTCGCCGGAGACACACTGACGACACCCGGCCTGGGGGTGATGGTGGCGCCGATGACGATGCCAAAGCCAACGATGTCCTACGCAGTGTTTCCCAAGACCCAACACGATGAAGAGAAGCTGTCGACCGCGCTGGCGCGGAGCATCGAGGACGATCCGACACTCTCGACCGAACGCGCCGCAGCCACCAACCAGACCATCCTGTCCGGTCTCGGCGACGCCCATCTTGAAGTGACGATTGCTCGACTGGCAACCCGCCACGGTGTCGAAGTCGATACAGCCTTGCCAAAGATCCCGTACCGGGAGACGATCAAAGGCCGGGCCGACGTCGAAGGCAAGCACAAGAAGCAGTCCGGAGGTCGCGGTCAGTTCGGCGTGGCGTTCGTGAAGTTCGAGCCCAACACACTGGGCGCCGGTTACGAGTTCATCAACGAGATCAAGGGCGGTTCGATCCCCCGGCAGTACATCCCCGCCGTCGACAAGGGAATCCGGGAGGCTCTCGAGCGAGGCCTGGCCGCCGGATATCCGGTGGTCGACGTCAAGGCGCGGGTCTACGACGGCAAGTATCACGCGGTCGACTCCGACGAGATGTCGTTCAAGATGGCCGGGATCCAAGCGGTGCGCCAGGCGGCACCCAAGCTCAACGTGGCATTGCTCGAGCCGATCATGAAAGTCGACGTATTCACGCCGGAAGACAATGTCGGTGACGTCATCGGCGACCTGAACCGGCGCCGCGGCATGATCAAATCGCAGGATGCTGGCCCGACCGGCGTGCGCGTCAGCGCAAATGCGCCGCTCGGTGATATGTTCGGATACATCGGACACCTGCGCACGCTGACCTCCGGTCGCGGCCAGTTCTCTATGGAATTTTCACATTATGCGCCGTGCCCGCAAAATGTGGCCGATGAGGTCATCAAGGCGGCGAAGGAACGTAACGCGAAAAAGTAAAGCAGTCCACGCCACGCTGCTCGAAAGCAAGCCTTCGCCGAATCGCTGGCGGAGGCTTTTTTTGCGCCGCGCGTGTCTCCTTGAGCGGTCCCGGCATGTGATGCCTGGGACAGGGAAGTGACGCTTGCACTTCCGGACCATTTGTGGCCCGTAATCACCGTTTCAAGCCCTGTCCAGATGCACTTTTTGTGACATAAGCCCATGAAATTTGGAGAGCTTCACGCCAAACTGCCTGCTGGCTCTCGACGCAAATGAATCAACATACGGCCACCGATTTACGACCTGATATGTACGAAAAACACTTCAAACTGAACGCACGGGTTTTCGCGGGCACACCGGCGGGCGCCGACATATTCGTTAGCCCGCAGACCGCCGAAAGCCTTGCAAGAATGAAGAATGCGCTCGCTGCGCCCGATACGGTTATCGCCGTCACAGGACACGCCGGAGTCGGTAAATCCACACTGGTGTCGCGGACACTGCATGCGATCAGCGGTAAGAACGCGATTGTTCGAATCGGCGACGAGAAGCTCGACCCCGATTACGTTCTGGAAATGCTACTGGTTGAATTGGGGACCGCCAAGGCACCCCCTGGCACCATTCAGAAACTGCGATTTTTCCGGCAACTGCTGGACCGTCTCGCAACGCAAAACTCTCGTGTTTTTATCGTAATCGAAGACACCGCGAAGACCTGTCCGGAGACATTGTCCGAGCTTGAGGCATTGACCGCAGCCGACACGGGTTTTTCCTGTGGCGCGAATATCCTGCTCATGGCCAACGGCTCGCTCGACGATCTCCTTGGCTTGCCATTACTCGCAAGACTCGATCAGCGCGCGCGCTTGCGCGAGTCGGTGCGCCCATTCACGCCCGAAGAACTTCGCGGCTATCTCAATCACAGTTTTCGGCTGGCCGGCGGCGAATTCGAGTCCATATTCCCCGACGGTGCGACTGAGTTATTGCACACCTTCGGTGGCGGCGTTGCCCGCACGGTCAATAAGATCGTCGAGTCTGTATTGACCGAAGCGGCGAAACGAAAAGCCAGCGAGGTAGACCTGGAGCTTATCAAGCGTGCCGCAATGGAAGAATTCGGCCTGGTCGAAGAGCCAATCCCCGAATTGATTCAGGACACACTGCCACAACTCGAAGTGCTCAAGCCCGAGCTCGCAGGCGACGAAGCGCCGCAACAGAAAGAAGATCCTCCGGCGCCGTCAAAGCCGACGACGCCCCCAGCGAAAACAAGCGACGGCACCGAAGAAAATAAAGAGGTACCGGCATGGGATCGCGATCCGACGTTGGCCGAACTGCGGCCGGACCTCGATGCACTCGAACAGGCGATGGCCGCCGCTCAGGGACAGGGGCCGGATTCGGAAGACGATGAAGCGCCCAAACCTGACACCTCGAATGGAACCGCAGACGGCAAACCGGCAGGCGTTCCGGAAATTACGCTGGACGATTCGATACAGGTGAAAGTAGACCGGGCCGCACTCGAACTGCGACAACTTGAGGAAGAACAGGCAGCACGCCGCGCTGCCAAGGCCAACAAATCGAATGAACACAAGACGAACAAACCAACCCCGGACCAGGCTGCCGCCGCAAATGATGCCAACAGCTCCAAGCTGAGTCCTGTCGAATTGCAACAGATCGCTGCCGATCTCGCGAAGGCAAAGACGATCGAAGATGTGGACGATAAGCTGGCAGAAACGCTGTTCGGCGACGAGATCAATTTTGTCGCAGCCCAGGTGATAGCGAATCCACCAGCTGCTGATCCAGCCACTCCTCCTCAAGCACCCCCAACAAACAAAGCCGCGCCGAGCGCCGTTGCTGCGCCACCTGCTCCGGCCATCGATACTTCAACAGCCCCAACCTATGCCAATGCACCCAGCATGACGCAGTCACAACGTCTCCGAACAGTAAAGGCATTGAACACCGGCAGCCGTCGAAAGTCGGCGCCTTCGGTTGCGCCGATTGCAGCGAAAAATGCGGCATCACCGCCTCCGCTGCCCGCAACCGATCAACCCGAATCCATCGAAGCGCAGATTTCGACGTCCGTGACGCAATCGTTGAAGACACTGGATGAAAAGTCCATAGCCGTCGCTGACGACGACGCCAAGAAAAGTGGATTTTTCAGCCGATTCAAGCGGTCCTGACGGTATCGCGTTAGATCGCGCCGATAACTGAAATCAGAATGATAAAAATGCCGGGCTGACGCCCGGCATTTTTACTGGCAAGTCCACACGGTTACGGATTCTGGTGGAGAATATTCCAGATGTAGTCGACGTGTGGTCCGCAAATCTCGGAGAATTCTGCGCCAGCTTCGCTGTCTTCGTCATAGATTGCCGAAATGGCATCCGTGCGCGCCTGCATCAATGTACTGAGATCGGGAGCAGTCATTGTTTGCAATCTGCGAACGCGTCCACCAACGACATGAGACAACCAACCCCAGGACGTCAGCTTGCCGTCCTCCACAAACTGGTTGAGGATCGGCGCGATATGCTCGGCAACGATCTCATCGGCCCGCTCTTCACGATTAATGTCGCACATGTGATAAACGGAGAACCCGACTTCGCCCCTCTCCTGACCGACGGTTCCATTTTCGACCTGCCAGATGTAATCATCATGACGCGGGCAGGCCGCACCCATTATTTCATTCGCCGGATCATCCACGCCATATTTTTTCTCGAATGCTTCATTGATCGTATCCTGGGCCGCGAGCAAGCCATCCAGTGAATCAGACGTCGTATAACGGATGCGCCGCCACTGTCCGCCCGTGTGATGAGCCAACCAGCCCCAGCCGCTGATTACCCCTTTATCGACTTGTTCGTCCATCAGCGGTGCATTCCGGTCGGCGATTTCATCCACCTTGTCCTGATCGTTCACATTGCAATAAAAGTACGTTGCGTAGGTGAACGTTTTTGGCTCATCGTCATCCTGAGCGATTGTCGTCGCTGCGAAAAACGTCAAACCCAGGCCGATTCCAAGTAGCTGTATTTTTTTCATTATTGCCCCCCTCCTCACTTGCAGTGAAGATCATTTAGCCTAGTAGAAACAGAGTGTTTAGCCAATTGCCAAGCACCAGTTGAAAGGCAATATAGCGCAATCTATCGACCCGTCGGCAATAATTCGGGCCGCCCCTTGGCGAGCCCGCGCTTTTTCTGAGACACTTTGCCGCTTGTGGGGGAACTGGGGCCAGCCATTGAATGAGGAAAAATCCAGCGCCGAGACATGGAGCTATATTGCCAGGACGGGCTCGGGCGAGAGTACCCTTGAAAGTCATCTGCCATTGATCCTGAGCAGCATCGCTGCCCTGGGCGTAGCGCCGTTCGCGGTGATGCGCATGATGGCTGGCGAATGGCTCGTCGCAGTGATCGACACCATCATTGTCGTGGGATTTATCGCTCTCGGCACGCTGGTCTATCGGACCAAGCGGGTCCGCTTCGCCAGCATCGCAATATCCATACTCTGCGTCAGCGGCGTCGTGTCGACGGTGTACTTGCGTGGACCGCAACAGGTGTACTGGGCTTACCCCGCCCTGATGGTGGCCTTTTACCTGATCAAGCCCCGAGAGGCGATTTTGCTGGCCCTTGTGACGCTGGCCGCGCTGATCCCGAAGCTCGTGCCTTCGAGCAGCTCGTTTCACACGATGACGATTCTGATCACAATCATCGTCACGTGTGCGTTTGCCTACGGATTTTCACTGGTGAACAGTCGCCAGCAAAACCAGCTTATCAGTATGGCGACCATAGATTCACTGACCGGTGCAGGCAATCGTCGCGCCCTGGAAATCAAGCTCGCCGAGGTCATTGCTGCATTCAAGCGCAAGCGTTTGCCGGTGTCGCTGATCCTTCTCGATATCGATCACTTCAAGAACGTCAATGACGTGCACGGCCACGCCGCCGGCGATCTGATTTTGCAGCGTATAACCGAAATCGTAAACCTTCGCATACGGGTTACTGACGGCATGTACCGAATCGGCGGCGAAGAATTCGTTGTCGTCGTGGACGGACAGGATATAAAGAGCGCCACATATCTTGCCGACCAACTGCGGACGCTCGTCGAGGTCAATGAACTGGTCCCTGACCGAGCCGTGACAATATCGCTTGGCGTTGCGGAGCTTCAGGTGGACGAGACATCCAGTGACTGGTTGCACCGCGCGGATGGAGCTCTCTATCAGGCAAAACGCTCAGGGCGCAACGCGACGAGCGTCGCGAAGTGATCAATTTCGGGTGCCGGGTCACTGCTGTCAAGGTTTGTCCGCGATGAAACGGTCAACAACGGCCTCGAGCATGGCCATGGGTAATGCGCCGTTGCCCAGCAATACATCATGAAACTCGCGTAAATCAAAATCGTCACCGAGTTCGCTCTGCGCATTGCGCCGCATTTCCCAGATTTTCAGTTCGCCCAGCTTGTAAGCGAGCGCTTGTCCGGGCCACGAAATGTAGCGGTCAATCTCTGCGCGAATATTTCCCGCAGACAATGACGTATTGGCGGACATGAAATCGATCGCCTGCTGCCGGGACCAGCCCCTGGCGTGTATGCCTGTGTCGATAACGAGCCGGCAGGCACGCCACATCTCGTAGCTGAGACGTCCAAAATGCTCGTATGGCGTTCGATAGATGCCCATTTCCACGCCGAGTTTCTCGGCATAGAGCGCCCAGCCCTCGCCGAATGCGCTGAAATACAGGTCCCGACGGAACTCGGGTACATCCGGCATTTCGCGTGCCAGCGCCCCCTGGTGATGATGCCCGGGGACGGCTTCGTGCAGGGTCAACGCCGGAATCTCGAACAACGGCCTCTGATCGAGTGCGTAGGTATTCACCCAGAATTCCCCGCCGTGACTGCCACCAAGAGGTGCCGGGTTGTATGACCCGGTTACGTAATTCGGCGCGATCTCGTCCGGCACCGGTAAAACGCCGTAACTTTGTCTCGGCAATGTTTTGAAGAATGCCGGCATCCTGTGATCGATGCGTTTCGCTGTGTACGCCACGTCTTTCAACAGCTCTTCGGCCGTCGTCGCATAGAATTGCGGATCAGTGCGCAGGAATTGCGCAAACGCGCTGAAATCACCATCAAAAGCGAGATCCTCGATGATCGCGTCCATATCGCCGCGAATGCGCGCGACCTCGGTAAGACCAATGTCGTGAATCTGATCTGACGTCACGTTGACGAGCGTTGTGTAGCGCCGGATCTGGAACGCATAGTACTCGCGCCCTCCCACCATATCCTCGGCACCGAGCGACCTGGACGCCTGGTATTCGCCTTCCAGGAATACAGCCAGCCGCGCAAACGCAGGCATCACCGCACTGGAAATTGCGTCACGAGCGTCTTCACGAAGACGACTCTTCACAGCGTCAGGAATTGCACCGGCCATGTCTTGCAATGGCTCGAAAAAAGGGCTGTCTTCGGAGTCGTCATTAATCTGCGCCCTGATCGTCGGCAATATGCCGTCGATCACGATTTGCGGCAGTACGAATCCCGATTGCACGCCTGCACGCATGTTGTCCAGATTCTCATCGAAGTAGCGCGGAATGTCCCTGAGTCGTGCGATGTAGTCCTCATAATCCGAGACACTTCCCATCAATACGCCGTTGCTGGCCGTCAGCGCATTCATGAAAAAGCCGGAAAATGTGTTGAACGGGATTCGCGACAGATTGAGTTCATAAGCGGCGATCGAATCTTCGAGCACCCATATGAACAACTCCACGTTGACCTGCCCTTTCAGGCCAAGCGCCTCGCCATCAATATCGCGCGCGCGGCGCAGGAATCGCCGTTCTGCTTCGAGCCTGCGCGCCTGGTCTTCGGGCGTGACCTTCGGCATGCGGTCGTTGAATTCGGAGATTCCCGCGTGCGTCGCCGCCAATGGATTCTCGCGCAGGAAATAATCCCAGTACTCCGCCATGACAGCGTTCAATTGCTGCTCCGCCACGGGCGTTTGTGCGCTCACGAAAGCACTGGTGATCAACAGCATTGCGGCGGCCATGCACCAGGCCGCTGGCTTGCCGGGCGATCTGAGGTAATTCGTCACTGCAATTAATACTTTTAATTCAATCTATTGTGTTGGTTTATTGATAATTTACTTTAATAACAAAAACACGCAAATGATCGATGTACGGCGCGTGCTTCGGCTTGGGCTATCGGAGTCTGGAGCGGCGCACCGCAGACCGGTGCGCCGCCAGGTCGCTTATTCGTCCCGGGCAGACAACGCTTCGAGACGCGCTGCCTCGAACTCGTCGCCTTCGTTCCACATCGGCATTTCGTCAGCGTTAGCGATGGCGAGCCCGGTCCAGAACCCGAGCAAAGCATCTTCGACCATGCCATCGAAACTCCAGCTATCGTACAGCTCGTCCGACGGTTGGTGGTAATCCACATTGGTGTGCTGATCCTGCTGCTGCCTGCCCCATTCCGGAGAACGGTCAATAAAATCGGTGCCGGGCTTGAGATACATTGCCGGGACACCGATCTTCGCAAAGTTGAACTGATCGGAGCGGTAAAAATAACCGCGGTCGGCAAATTGATCGGGCTTGACCACGCGACCCTGTTCTTCAGCAATCCTGATGACCCATTGATCGATGGACGACTTTCCGAGGCCGACAAACGTAACGTCATGCGTGTGCCCCCAAATATTGCCGCTGTCGTAGTTCAGATTTGCCGCAATCTTTCCGGGCGGATACGTCGGGTTGGCTGCATACCATTGAGAGCCGAGCAGACCTTGCTCTTCTGCACCGACCAATGCAATCAGCGATGACCGGCGTGGCGCTTCGGGCAGCGCCCGCAGCGCTTTTGCAATCGCGAGGACCTGAGCGACACCCGACGCATTGTCCCTCGCGCCGTTGTATATTTTGTCGCCCTGATCATTGGGCATGCCGATACCAAGATGGTCATGGTGCGCCGTGTAAATGACGACCTCGTCCTTGAGTTCCGGGTCGCTGCCGGGGATCACGCCAAGCACATTTGCCGATTGCACCTGATTGAGCGCGATGTCCATGCTGACCGATGTTTTGATGCCGAGCGGAATTGGCTTGAAGTCGCGACTGAAGGCCGATTCGCGCAAAGCGTCCAGATCCAGGTCCGCCATCGCAACAAGCTCGCGCGCCGCATCTTCGGTAACCCAGGCCTGAAACTGGCTGCGCGGTTCATCGCCTGCCGGCAGTTCGAATTGCTCGCCGGTCCACGACGTCTGCACAACCTGAAACGGATAACCGGCAGACGGCGTAGTGTGAATGATGATTGCACCGACAGCACCCTGTCTCGCGGCAGTGAGATACTTGTAGTCCCAGCGGCCGTACCACAGCCGGGTTTCGCCCGCGAACAGTTCCGGATCCCAGTCCGGATCATTGTTCATCATCAGCACGATCTTACCGTCGATATCAGCACCCTCGTAGTCATCCCAGTCGTATTCGGGGGCCTGTATTCCATACCCGACGAACACCAACTCCGCATCCACAACTTCGGCATGATCGGACTGCACGCCGCTGGCAATAATGAACTGATCCGATTGTTGCAGCGTAAGCGACTTGCCGTGGCCGTCGAAGGTCCATGTATCCGGTTGCGTAGCATTGACACCGATGAGGTCGAACGGCTGTTCCCAGCCACCATCGGCTGCGCCGGGTTCAACACCAAGCTCGGCCAGGTGCTCGGCCAGGTATTTGCGCGCAGCAACGTCACCACGGCTTCCAGGGCCGCGACCCTCGTATTTGTCGTCGGAGAGCTCGGCGACAATGTCGCGCATGTAATCGCCGCTGATTTGCGTCGACGCTGCTTGCGCTGCCGGATGTCCACCGCTCAATTCCACGGTGACCGGAGATGACGCGGCGGCGGCCGCATCACCGTCCGCTGACGATTCTTCCTGCCCGCATCCCGACGCAACAACCAGCACTGTGGTGAATATGATTGTGTGCTTGAAATTCACGCTCTTCTCCCATTTGTTATGCATTGCGCCGTTTCAACGCGGCGGCACAAAGTAATATCCAAAACCGTTCGTTATCGCCGCGTAACTACGAATATCTCGAACCGGCCATCCGAGCCTATGTACCATGACGCAACCGTACTCGTGATGCTGACAATCAGCGCGCCGAATACCGCAGACCAGAATCCCGCTACGACAAAACTATCGAGCATCACCGCAACGAGGCCGAACATGGCGGCATTCAAGACCAACAGGAAAAGCCCCAGCGACAGAATCGTAATCGGCAATGTCAGCAGAAAAGCGACAGGCCTGACAAATGCGTTGACCAGGCCCAGGAGAATCGCGGCCAGCAACAGGCTACCCGTTCCGGAGATCGTGACCCCGGGCAGGATGCCGGAGGCGAATACCAGCCCGAGCATCGTAATCAACATGCGTACGAAGAATCCTTGCATGGTTCAATTATGCGGCGAGATGCGGGTTGATAACAGGGGTTATCGATATTGCGTCGGTCAGGGGATTTCAGACGTCGTGGGATAGCGCCCGGTGGGCTATTTGCTAGAATCGCCCCCAGCCTGCCCCGGTAGCTCAGTCGGATAGAGCACCAGATTCCTAATCTGGGGGTCCCATGTTCGAATCATGGTCGGGGCGCCATTTGCTCGAAATGCAGAAACAGCATCCTGACGGGATCCGACAA
>JACZWZ010000150.1 GCA_022571885.1 Acidobacteriota bacterium | reverse complement strand
CTCGACTGACGATGGCCGCAGGTAGATCGCCCTCCTGCTCGAGTATCTCCTCCACCACCTTCGCCTTGGCCTTGCCGGCGACCAAGAACATCAGCCGGTCGGCTCGCGCCAGTAGTGGCGGGGTCGCGGTCAGACGCCAGGTGTGTTTGTCTTCCACCCAGTTGGCCACATAGTCCCGCTGGTTTTCGGCCAAGGCGGAAGTCCCGGGGAACAGCGACGCGGTGTGGCCGTCGTCTCCGAGGCCCAGCAGCATCAGGCCCGTCCCCCTCTCGCTATCGACATCCCGCCACATCTGGTGGAGAGTGCGTTCGTAGTCGGAGGCGCCGACCTCGGGATCCGGGTGGAATTCGACGGGATGAAAGGGAGCGGAGATGTGGGAGAGGAGCGACTCGAGTGCCATCCCGCAGTTGGATTCGGGGTGCTCGATCGGGACGTGCCGCTCGTCGGTGAGCCAAACATGAGTGCGCTCCCAGGGGACTTCTTCCGAGCGAAGGAACTCGTAGGTGAGTCGGGGAGTGGAGCCACCGGCCAAGCCGAGTGTCCGGTGACCTTCGGCCCGAAGCCATGCGCCGATGCGGTCCGCCGCGGCTCGGGCGAGCGCAATCGGATCATCGAATACGTGAATGGGCATCGGGGAGATGGTAAGGGTGGGTCGGTTCCTGCGGAACCTCCCGCGATTAGCGATTAGCGATTAGCGATTAGCAATTAGCAATTAGGACTCTTCCCTCGAGGGGGAGTCAAAAGCCGAAGGCTTTTGGTGGGGGGGCCCTCCGACTTCGGACCGCGGCAACGCGCTCCTCACTCCTCTGTCGTTACCGTTCCCTCATGACCCGGCGTCTACGCATCGAATGGTCGCCCGGCTCCAAGGTCACCGCGCTGCTGGCCGGACCGGGGGAGGGGAAGGTGGGGCTACTTCTGGCTCACGGAGCCGGTGGTGGCCAACGCCACCCGTTTATGGAAGGGCTGCGGCGTCGGTTGGGTGCTGTCGGGTTTACCACGCTCACGTTCGACTACCCCTACATGGAGGCGGGCAGGCGGGCTCCCGATCGGCCGGGCCGTCTGCTCGAGTGCCATGCGGCGGCGTTCGACAGGCTGGCGGAAAGAGTCGACGCGGTAGTCGTGGCCGGGAAGTCGATGGGGGGGCGGGTCGGAGGTCACTTCGTCGCCGAGACCGGATAGGCTGCGATGGCGCTGGTCTTCTGGGGGTATCCATTGCTTCCTATCGGAAAAACGAAACCCAGAGACGTGTCTCATCTTCGATCCTGCCGGGTTCCGATGCTGTTCATCCAGGGCGAGCGGGATCGTATGGGCCCGCCGGAGATGATCCGTCGGATCACTGATGCTGCTCCCCACGCCTCGCTCGAAATCGTTGCGGATGCCGACCACGGATTCGCCGTACCGAAGAGAACCGGTCTTGATCGAGAGGCCATTCTCGATTCGCTCACGGTGACCACCGCGGCGTTTATCGAAGGTCTCAGCTGAACGGCTCGTGTCCGATTGCGGGCATCCTTCGGCCAGGACCGTTGCGGCGACCGCACCCTCGCTAGCGGCGCGGGCGGCCCAGCGTGTCGCGCTCCTGGTCCATCCGCTCCAGCTCATCGCGGCCCGAGATGACTATCTGAGGGTCCGTGGTGAAGTCGAGGTCCGGATCGCGGTTGGCGTAATCGACCGCGTTGAGGATGACCTTCATCGTATTGAGGCGCGCCTTCTGCTTGCTGTTCGATCGGATGATCGTCCACGGCGCCGCCGAAGTGGATGTCCGCTCCAGCATGCGATGCTTCATTTCGGTGAAGTCATCCCAGAGATCCTGGGCCTGCAGGTCGATTTCGCTGAGCTTCCATCGGCGCAGAGGATCGTTGCGGCGGCGGGCGAACCGTTTCTCTTGGGTCTTCTTGTCGACGCTGAAGTACAACTTCACGAGAACGGTTCCTTGGCGAACGATGTCTTTCTCGAAGCCGACCGCTCCTTTGAGGAAGTCGCGGTACTCCTCCTTGGTGCAGAACCCCAATACCGGCTCGACCAGTGCCCTGTTGTACCAGGAGCGATCGAACAGCACCATTTCGCCCCCGGCTGGAAACTGCCTGACGTACCTCTGGAAGTACCACTGGGTCCTTTGTTCCGCCGTCGGTTTGCCGAGCGCCACCACCCGGGCTCTCTTTTCGTTCATGAATCGCTTGACCCGCCGGATAGTCCCACCCTTGCCCGAGGCATCTCGACCTTCGAACAGGACGATCATCGGAGTTTGGGTGGCTTCGAGGTGATCTTGCAGCTTTATGAGCTCGACCTGATACGGGCGAAGTGGTTGGTCCTTGGCGAGGGTCGCCAAGAGGTTGTCGCGCTCTCGCTCGAGATCGGTGATGCGCTCCCGCAGAGTCTCGACCGTGGGAGGTGACGCCGGGTCTTGACGCCGATCAGCCTTCGGCTCGTGAAGTGCCTTTCCGCTCACCTGAAATCTTCCTCTCGGTCTCAAATCAGAATCGAACGTTCAGCATACGCGAGAATCCTTGGCTTCTGGAGGTGTCTGTGATTTCAGGCGCCGAGGCACCGATGACTTCGATCCGCCGTTCTACCGGCGTCCTTGGAGATTCGCTACGGGTTCGAGTCCTGGTCGGCCTCGAACTCCCGGCGTGTTCGTGCCGCTCTGCGGGCGCTGCTCTATACGCTCGGTGGCGGTATGTACTTCGCCTTGGTGACGCGCCCGTCATCGAGTTTCAGCCGCCAAATGCCGGCCTTTTGGATCTCCGTCTTCGGATCGATCGGTGCCCCGTGGGCCGCTAGATGAGCGACGAGGTTCTCGAGCACGTCGCCATGGGAGCAGATCACGGTGCCCTTCTTGGCCGTACGCAGAAGTGCCGCAGCTCCTTCGGGTGGCGCGCCTTCGGCGAGTTCGGGCAAGTCGATGTAGCCGAGCTCGAGTCGGTGGGCCAGCGGGGCCACGGTCTGGATGCATCGAAGGAATGGGCTGGTAAAGATCTGGCGGGCACCGTGTTTGGCGAGGTACTTGGCCAGAGCCCTCGCTTGGAGGATTCCCTTGTGGCTGATCGGTCTCTTGTGGTCTGGTCCCGACCATTTGGATCGGTTGCCAGCGTGGGCATGACGAACGATGTAGATCACGCGGTGCCGATCGTGGATTGCAGCAACGCCCGATCCCGCTCGTAGGACAAGGCATCGAGGGCTTTGCGTCGACTCATCCATCTGATCTGGTCGACTTCGCTGTTGGCGACGAAGTCTCCACCCTGGGCGTCCATGGCCCAGTACCGGACGATCTTGCGAATTCCCTTCGGATCCGTGTATTCAACCGTTCCGAGTTCGTCGCCGAGTCGAGCCTCCACTCCGGTCTCTTCGAGTACCTCTCGTAGCGCCGCGGCCTCCTCCGTCTCCCCGGGGTCCACTTTCCCCTTGGGGAATGACCAATCGTCATAAGCCGGGCGGTGCACCAGCAGGACTTGGAGACGGCCCTTGCCGGTGAGGCGGGTGACGATTCCGCCGGCGGCAACGATGAGGTCGGGTGTCGGCAACGCCGAGTCTGGATTCGGATGTTGCTGGTGGTTGTGACTGGGTGTCATGGGCGAGCCGTAGCGGCGCGCAATCGTACCGTGACGTATCTGGGAACTGACTGGCATTAGCCGGTATCCGGTAACCAGTAGCCCGGCGACTCGCGTTCTTTCGTCCGTACCGGGTACCGGACATTGGATACAACGGCAGACCGGTGAGGTTCTGGTCGCTTGCTATGCCTCTCCGGCGAAGAGTCGCTCCAGATCCTCGATCTTCTGCAACCGTCGTACGTGCCGTTCTTCCCCGGTGAATCTGGCCGTCAGGAAAGTGATGGCGATTTCCTCGGCCAGAAGGGGCCCGATGACGCGCGAACCGAGGGCGAGCATGTTGGCATCGTCGTGCTCTACGGACTGATGAGCGGAGTAGGTGTCGTGGGCGAGGGCGCACCGGATTCCACGGATCTTATTGGCGGCGATGGAGGCGCCTGCTCCGGAGCCACAGACGATGATTCCCCGCTCCGCCTTTCCGGACATCACCGCCCTGGCGACCGCGGCTGCGTAGTCCGGGTAATCGACCGGATCGTCGGTGTGCGTTCCCAGATCGGTCACCGCATGACCGGCCGCGGCCGTGGCCCGCGTCAGTTGCTCCTTGAGTTCAAGACCGGCGTGATCGGCGGCGATGGCGACGCGCATGCGATGAGGCTACTTGTTTGCTCAGATCGACAGCACGCCTGCGTTTCCGATCCCCGTTTCCCGTTTCCCGTTTCCCGCAAATCGTGTTCCATCGGGCCCTGTTGCGAAAGACGGCGATCGCGTTCGTGATTCGGGGAACGGGAAACGGGGAACTCGACGAGGGTTCCGACGAGCGCCGGGTAGACGCGTTGGTCCCGTCCAGCGAAGCTCTGGCCCAGAACGGGCTCGGCAGTCTCCTTCCTCCTTACAATCTCCGCCGTGGAACAGTTCGTCGTCGAAGGAGGAGCGCGCCTCGAAGGATCGGTGTCGGTTCTTGGAGCCAAGAATGCGGTCCTCAAACATCTGGTGGCGACATTGCTGGCTCCGGGCACCCATCACATCACGAATGTGCCCGGGATCCTCGACGTCGAGATCATGGGGCAGGTGCTGGCGCACATCGGGGTCGAGTGCACTTTCGACGGCTCGGCGGTGACAATCGAAGTGCCCGACGACCTTGTTCCCGAGACGCCGATCGACCTGGTGCGGCGGATGCGAGCATCGATCCTCGTCTTGGGTGCCCTGCTGGCTCGCACCGGAGTGGCGCGGGTGGCCCTGCCGGGCGGCGACGACTTCGGGTCTCGTCCGATCGACATCCACCTCGAAGGGCTCGAGGCAATGGGCGCCGAATTCGAGCTTGTCCACGGAGTTCTCCATGCCTCCGCTCCCGACGGTTTGACTGGAGCCGAGGTCTTCTTCGAATTCCCGTCGGTCGGAGCCACCGAGAATCTATTGCTGGCCGGTGTGATGGCGAAGGGCACCACTCGGATCGGAAATGCCGCTCGTGAGCCGGAAATAGAGGATCTTTCCGCGTTCCTGTCGAGCATGGGTGCTTCCATCGAGGGCGCCGGCACCTCGACGATCACGATCGAAGGGGTTCCGAGTCTGTCGCCTGCCGTTCACCGAGCCGTGCCGGATCGGCTTGCCGCCGGGACCTACCTGGTGGGTGCCGCCATCACCGGCGGCGAGGTGACGGTTCGCGATTGTGTACCCGATCATCTCAGGATGGAGCTGCGCAAGCTTGCCGACGCAGGCTGCGAGTGGGATGCCGGGGACGACTGGGTCACGGTTCGGGGTCCGGAAAGGGCCACCCCGGTTGATTTCGCCACTTTGCCGTATCCCGGGTTCCACACCGACATGCATCCGCAGATGGTGGCTCTGCTGTCGGGGGCTTCTGGCACGTCTGTGATCACCGAGAACATCTACTCGGCGCGGTTTCGCTATGTCGGCGAGCTGAACCGGATGGGTGCCGATGTTCAGATCGAAGGCCAACACGTGATCATCCGGGGCGTCGATCGGCTGAGTGGCTGTCCGGTCGATGCCTGCGACATCCGCGCCGGTGCCGCGCTCGTTCTCGCCGGGATGGCCGCAGACGGCTACACCACCGTCGTCAATGTCGAACACATCGACCGCGGATACGACAACTTCGTCGAGAAACTGTCCGGGCTTGGTGGCCAGATTCGCCGCGAGGTCGTAGACAACTGAAGTTCTTCGACCTTGCCGCTTCAGTTACGTATCGCCCACCTCATAGGATGCACTTCACGAGTCCCCCTTCTCAACGAGGAGCCATGACCGACGACACCATGACCACCGAGCCGGACGGCGACGTCGAAGTCGACCTGGCATCTCTCAACGAGACCCTCGAGTACATCCGCCCGGCCCTACAGGCCGATGGCGGAGACTTGGTGCTCCTCGGAGTCGATTCCGGAACGGTGAATCTTCAACTCGTCGGCGCCTGCGGGGGCTGCCCAATGTCGACGATGACCCTCACCGCCGGAATCGAGCGCATCCTCAAGGATCGGGTTCCTGGAGTCCAGGCGGTCAACGCGGTCTGAGTCCCAGATCGGCGATCTCTCATCTTGGCCCTTGGCTGTGCGAAGCCGGTAGCCAGTAGCCAGTAAGACCCGACCTTCGGCTGCGCGTTCTGCACTGGATACTGGGTACTGGGTACTGGGTACCCCTGCTCCTCATGGGAGAGCCAGCGGCCGGCGTTCTCGGCGTCGGCGGACGACTCCT
>JACZWZ010000029.1 GCA_022571885.1 Acidobacteriota bacterium | reverse complement strand
GATACGACAGCTCTTCGACCGGTTGAGCGCGACTTACGACCGCGACCGGGTGGACTCTTTCTTCGAGCAGGCCCTCGGACACCTCGAGAAGCTTCTGGCCGACTGTAGAGGGGCAATACTCGAGGTCGGGTGTGGCAGCGGCCGCTACGTTGCGGAGCTTCGGCGGCGCGGATCCGACGTGCGCGGCGTCGACTACTCGGGCCGAATGTGCGATGCGGCCAGAGCGAGAAATAAGAAACGGAAAAATCTGGCCTATGCAGTCAGCATCAAGCGTGTTTAGTTCAGTTATCGGTGGGAGATATTGTTAACCAAAGGTCCGCTTCGGGTCGATACTGTTGAAAATCTCGATATTTTAGGAATGCTTTTCTTTCAGAGGTTCGTATTGATCTCTCGAAGCTGGCGGTTTTGACGGACCAAGCTATTTTTTCTCGCTCACATCGTCATCCGGCCGTTAGTTGCATCGTTGGAGGCGGCTTGGTGCGTCGTAGCGCCATTGTTTTTAGGTTCTGGACGATGGCAGCAAGATGGAATTCGTCGCGGGCGCCGGAGAGCCCGCGCAATCGCATGCGTTCGAAGCGGTGGTGGGGGGTCGTAACCGGGCCGACGACGACTTCGAGGGGGATGCCGATCTTCGCCACGGCAAAGTGATGCACCGTCGCGACCCATTGGCACGTCTTCGCAAGGGGCTGCGCCCGCCGCCGAACCCCACCGCCTTCTGGCAGACGATCGCAGGGCTGGCCTACATCGCCGTCGGGTTGCCGCTGACATTCTGAGCGGGTCGCAGTAGCGGCCTGGGCGGTCGGGACTGCTCCGCTCAGGATCTGGAAAACGCCCCAAACGCCGAGCCGCCGGTGGTCACCATCACAGCCGCCGTCAGTACCCAGGCTCCGGGTCCGAGCGTGGCCCCGGGTGCATCCCTTACGGCCACCACTGCGTCGGCGACCTTGACCAGTGCAAAGATGAGGGAGGCCCCGCTGAGGGCGACGGCAGCGACCGCAGGGCCTGGTTCGGCGCTGAGATCCCAACGACCGGTCAGGGCGACGAGAGCGACGACCGTCAGTGGGAGCAAGGCCGGCCAAGCGTCGGCGCTCAGCCCGTCTACCGAGCCGATGAACATGAAGGAAGCAAATGGGAGCAGCATCGAGACCGCGGCGAATCCGACTCCCGCCAGAACGATCGGTCGGGACGGATGCACGGCTCAGCCGTCGGCATCTTCGGGGTTGTCGGGATCGAGGATCGACATCAGATGGTCGTCGAGCGCGGCGTCGGCCCTCTCGGCTGTGTCCAACAGGGGATTCTCTGCAACCGGCTCCGCTGCGGCCTCCCGGGCGACCGCACCGGTGTCGGGAAAGACGATGTCGGGCTGCGAGGAAGGCGCCGGTGTCGGCGGTGTGGTGGGCGTCTCCGGCTCGGTGACGGCCGGGAGCAGTCGGGTCGGTGCCGCATCCTGTGCCTCTGCATCATCGGTGGCCCGGGTCTGCTGTGGTTTGGTTTTTGGTGTGGTCGGCGAATCGGAACGGGTCCGGAATGTGGAGGTGCGACCGGGCGTGCCCCCGGCGGGAAGGCCGCGCAGGTTTCGGTACAGGCCGATGCCGATCCCGACCAGCACCACCACACTCCCGATCACCATCAGGCGCGCTCCGAAACCGACCGATCCGTCGAGAGTGTCGGCAAGGATGCCGGCATCGAGCATCTTCACCAGCGCATACGGAAATGCGGCCAGGCCAAAGGCGAGTGAGACCCAGGCTGCGACCGGATGCAATGGGCGGGTGTGATCCGGGATCAGCGTCACCGCGAAGATCGGGAGCAGCAGGATGATCACCGGGAAGGCGTCGGCGTCAAGGGCTGAGCGGTCGCCGGAGCTCGCGGAGACGAAGGTCATGCTCATCGACGCCATTGCCAGCAGGACCCCGACGTCGATCACGATTCGTGACGCATGAAAGGCCAGCGTGGTTTGTGCGGGTCGTTCCGGTTGCACGGTGTCTCCGGTTCAGAGCGAGCCGGAGAGTAGCGGGGGTCCGTTCAGTCTCGGCGTAACGCTCGGTCGAGAACAGAAACCACACCGTCATCCAGCGAGGTGACGATGGCCACCGACTCGACTCGCCAGCCATGAGTCTCGAGTCGAGCTCTCCCCTCCATGAAAGACTTCTCGACGACGAACCCGAGGCCGACCAGCTCGGATGCCGCTTCGGCAACAATTTCGCCCAAGGCCTCCGCGGTCCTACCGCGGGACAGGAAGTCGTCCACCACCAGCACCCGAGCCCCCGGCGGGAGGACTCTGCGGGCCACCTCGACGCGGTACTCGACGCCCTTGGTGGGAGAAGAGACGGTTCTGACATAGGCAGGACGCACATCGTCACTCCTGGGGAACTTTTTGGCGTATACGAAGGGAATCCCCAGGGCGGCGGCCGTCGTCATGGCCGGGGGGATACCGCCGGCTTCGGCCGTCAGCACCATATCTGGGGCGGCGCCGGCAAAGGCGGCTGCCAACGTCTCGCCGATGGCCTCCATCAGCATTGGCTCGACTCGGTGGTTCAGAAATTCGTCGACCTTGAGCAGTGAGTTCTCGACCCTTCCCCGTTCCAGCAGGGCGGCACGCAGTTGAACTGCTCCGGCCGAGAAAGTGTCGATCACCCATCGAGCGTAGCGGCGGTGCCAGAAACGGTTCGCAATCAGCGAACCGTCTGGCGTGATTCCACCGCTCCTCGCCCTACGGCTCATCGCGGTGTGATCCGGGGCCCCAACCCCAGGTCACCGACGGCGCCCCCACGGGCGCGCTCTCTGAGGGTTTACCATCGCCGATCGTGCCACCCGATGCCGCAGCTCGTCGCCACGCCCGAACGATCTTGGGGCGTCTGAAGAAACGGTATCCCAGCATCAGCACCGCGCTCGACTACGCCAGCCCTTGGCAACTCCTGGTGGTCACGGTGATGAGCGCTCAGACAACCGACGAAAACGTCAACAGGGTGGCTCCGGAGCTGTTCAGAAGGTGGCCCGAGCCTGAAGACCTGGCTGCCGCCGATCCCGAAGAAGTCGAAACAGCCATCTTCAGCACCGGTTTCTACCGGCAGAAGACCAAGTCGATCATCGCCCTCAGCGAGGACCTCATGGAGCGATACGACGGAGAAGTCCCCCGTAATTTGGAGGAACTCGTCACGCTGAGAGGAGTCGGCCGGAAGACGGCCAGCGTGGTGCTGGCCGAGGCTTGGGGCCTTCCGGCGATCGCAGTGGATACTCACGTCAAGCGGGTCGCCTTCCGGCTCTCGCTCACCGATCAGGAGCTCCCCGACAAGGTCGAAGCCGATCTCCGGGACCTATATCCGGAGCGCGAGTGGAGCGGCATCTCGATGAGGTACATCCAGTTCGGACGCGAATTGTGCGATGCTCGCAAACCGCGGTGCTGGGAATGCCCGATGGTCGATCGGTGCCGATACCCGGACAAGACGCCGGCGCCCAATGCTCCCCCCGGCAACTCTCGACACCTCGACGTTTAGATGAGAGACGCCATGCGGCTTCGGTCGCGCCATGACCGTGCGGTTGCCGCACTCGCGATTCCGGCGCTCGGATCGTTGGTGGCTGATCCTCTGCTCGGCCTGGTCGATACCGCTTTCGTGGGACGTCTCGGATCCGAATCGCTGGCGGGACTCGGTATCGCGGCGGCACTCTTCAGCGTGGCCTTCTTCGTCTTCAACTTCTTGGAGTACGGCACCACCAGCGAGGTGGCGCGTTCGGTGGGAGCGGGGGATAGGGCTGCAGCCGGTCGGGCCACGATCACCGCCGGCGTGTTGGCGGTCTTGGCGGGCATAGCCGTGGCAGCACTGCTCCTGCTCCTGGCCGGGCCGACGGTGGGCGCCCTGGGGGCATCGGGCCTGGTCAAGGCAGAAGCGGTGACCTACGTCATGATCAGAGCCCTGGCCGCCCCGGCGGTGCTGATGGTGCGTGCCGCTCATGGGGTGTATCGGGGGCACCAGGACACTCGCACCCCCCTGGCGGTGGCGCTGGGTATCAGCGGGCTCAATCTGGTGCTCGATCCGTTGTTCATCTTCGGCGCCGGCATGGGTGTCGCCGGCGCAGCCTGGGCGACGGTGATCGCTCAATGGTTGGGAGCGATCGTGTTCGTCGGACTGCTCCGAAAGGGGAAGACCGCGTATGGCCTCGATGGCGCCAAGCCGGTCGTGGCCGAGGTCAGGGCCTTCTTGCGAATCGGGCGAGCTCTGGCCATCCGGACCGGATCGCTGCTGGCGGTGTTCACCGTGGCGACGGCGGTGGCTGCCAGGGTCTCGGAAGATGCTGTGGCCGCACATCAGATCTTGTCCCAGCTGTTCATCTTCCTGGCACTCACGGTCGATGCCCTGGCCATCGCGGCCCAAGCCTTGGTGGGCAAGTACCGCGGGTCCAGAGACGGAGCGGCCGCGCTCGAGGTGTCAGATCGGCTGCTGGTACTCGGCGCCGTGGTGGGGCTGATCCTGGCGGGAGGCCTGTGGCTCCTGGCCCCGGTGATCGGTTCGTGGTTCACCGCCGATCCGGGTGTTCTGGTCGAATTCGACCAGGCCTTCTGGCTGGTGGTGATGATTCAGCCCTTGGGAGCCCTGGTATTCGTGTGGGACGGAGTCTTTATCGGCCTCGGCGACTTCACCTTCCTCGCCGGAGCCATGGCTGCTTCGGGTCTGATTTCAGGCGCGGTGCTGATCCTGGTGATTCCGCTCGATTGGGGGCTCTCGGGTGTGTGGTGGGGAATAGTCGTCCTGCTGTGGGCGCGGCTGGTCACGCTGGCATGGCGCCGGTTGGCGGCTCACTCTCCTCTGCGTCTGGCGTGAGGTGAAGGCCCTTCGTCTCCGGCAGTAGCCGGATCAGCGATGACGCCACGATCAACACCCCTCCGAGGGAGGCGATCGTGGTCGGAACTCCCCAGGCGTCTACTACGAACCGACCGGCGGCGAATCCGACCAGTCCGCCGAAGATGCTGGCGTTGACTATCCAGGCGGTGGCAGTGGACCGGATCTCGGTCGGAAACAATTCGGATCGATGTGAGCCGAACGCCGGTCCGAAAGCGAACGCGCCGACGGTCGAGACGAAGATGCCCAGGCCCATCAGCCAACCGGCCTCCAAGAAATAGAAGGCGATCCCTCCCGCCACCCCGACGAAGATGCTCACGGCCTCGGTGGGCTTGCGGCCCACGATGTCCGACAGCCGCCCGCCGGCGAGAACGCCGATGGCGACACCGGGAGCGCTGGTCAAGGCCAGCAGGAGCGACGCCGTCGCCGCCGACCAGCCGAGGTCGCTTTCGAGTCGAACCAGGGCCAGGTTGGCGGCGGGAGCTGTGAAGGCCGAAAGGGAGAATGCGAGCCCGGCCATTGGCCAAAATCGTCGACCATGCGGGGCACGGGCCACCGCCCCGATGCCGGGCCTGGTCGTGCGCTGAACGTACGCTCTCGACTCTCGGAGCCTCATGGCCAGAAACGGTGCGGCCAGCAGAGGGAGAGCGCTCAGAGCGAAGATCAGCCGCCAACTGTCGGTCCCGGTTGCAGCAATCGGACGCAGCAGCAGGCCCAGGCCTGTGCCCAGCGATCCGAACATCGCGTAGATGCCGATCGAGTACGAACGGATTTCTGGCTTTATCTCCTCGGCGAGCACCACGATCGCCAACGACCCGAGAGCGATCGTCCCGATCCGCGCCAAGCTCTGCAGTCCGATGAATGCCGCAGGATTCACCACCAAGGCTGTGGCGAGATTTCCCAGCGGGAGCAGGATGAAGGCGATGAGCAGCGGCCGTCTTCGCCCGCGGTGATCGCCGTACCACGATAGGGCCAACGCCAGCAGGGAGACCGCCCGCACCGTCGCCAGAACGTCGAACACCCGGGCGTCGCTCCAGCCAAAGGCATCCTGGGCAAACGGAAGCGCATGAGTTATGGCCGCGCCGCTCCAGCCCTGGGTGAGGGCGATGATGGCGAAGAGGCCAAGGATGGCCAGCTCGCGGCGGGAGATCGGCTCCGGCGGGCTGAGTGTTTCTCGCAGCCGCAACTCAGGCGACGACCGTGCCGGGGTCGACGTCTTGATCCGGTTCGATCAGGACGACGCCGTCGGACGTCACTGCTCCAACGACCAGAACGTCGGAGCGAAATCCTCCGATGCGCTTCGGCTCGAATCCGGTGACGGCCACCACCGCCTTTCCGACGAGCTCGTCGGCTGCGTACCTGTCGGTGATCTTGGCCGAGGATTGGAGCTCACCCAGATCGCCGAAGTCGATCCATAGGCTGTATGCCGGTTCCCGCGACCCCTGGTTCGGCTCGGCACGCACGATGCGTCCGATCCGAACTCCGAGAGCGGTCCAGTCGTCGATGGTGGGCATCGGGCGAGGCTAGTGCTCCGGCCGGTGGCGCCGGCTCGTCCGCTCGTCGGGCGCTGTCGCAAACGGTTCCCGTTGTCCGTCTCCCGTTTCCCGAATGGTCTCGGGATCGCTTCTCATGGGAATCGCAGCTCTGACGCCTGGGCTCGGGGAGCGGGGAACGGAAACGGGAGACGAGATCACCGGTGTCCAACGAGCAGGTTTGTCCCTCGGCCGCAGGGGCATTTACCGGGGAACACTCTGGAAGCCGATACCGTTACACATCAGATCGCGGAGGTGCCGGTGTCTGTCGACAGTGTGAATGTCTTTGCCGCCTTCACCTTCGGCATGCTCTCTTTCCTATCGCCGTGCGTGTTGCCGCTGCTGCCCGGCTATATGTCGATGATGAGCGGCTACTCGGCAGCCGACCTGGCCGAGGGGAAGTCGTCGAACGCTCGCATGCTGCGGGTGACGCTGATGTTCGTCGGGGGCTTCACCGCCGTGTTCGTAGCCCTCGGTGCCACCGCCACCTCGATCGGGTCGTCGCTGCTTCGCAACTCGGCCACGATCACCGTGTGGGCCGGGTGGATAGTCATCATCATGGGCGCCTTCATCGCCATCTCGGCCCTGTGGAATCCGACCCTGCTGATGCCGATGATGCGCGAGCGTCGGATCGAAGTGAAGCCATCGCGGCTCGGGGCTTGGGCGCCACCGGTGATGGGTGCCGCCTTCGGCTTCGGCTGGACACCGTGTATCGGTCCGACATTGGCTGCAATCCTGACGATCGCGGCGACCGAGGACACGGTACTGGAGGGGATGTTCCTGCTCTTCGTGTATTCGCTGGGCCTGGGTATCCCCTTCGTCCTGGCCGGAATCGGGATCACCAGGGCGTACGGGGCGCTCGGGTGGATGAAGCGCCACTTCACTCCGATCACTGTCGGCTCGGGCATGCTCCTTTCCGTCTTCGGGCTGCTCATGGTGACCGGACGGCTGGTCGACCTCAGCCGCTGGTTCCAGGAGTTGATGCCGGAGTTCTTCTGGAATGTTTAGCGCGATATCGCCCGACTGAGGGTCGGCGGCTGGCGCCTCCCCCGCAATCGCCTCGCTCCGCTCGGCGGCCAATCCACGAGTGGGGCAATCCGGTGTGGATCGCCCGCCGAGTCGACGATTGCCCGGGGCCGGCATAGCCGGCCACGATTGCCGCCGAACGCAGTGAGGCGAGTCGCCCATCGCCTAACGCCTATTGCTCATTGCTTCGCTCTGGCTCTCCCTACCCTCATCCCAATGAAGATCACTCCTGATCGCGATGCGTTTGTTCGGCTCGCCGCCGACCACGACCTGATCCCGATCCGAACCGAGGTGCTGGGGGATCGCGATACTGCGGTGAGCGTGTTCGAAGCGCTGGCTCACCAACACGAAGACGGCTTTCTGCTGGAGTCGGTCGAGGGCGGAGACACTTGGGCGCGCTGGTCATTCGTGGGCTGGGACGCGCTCTACACGGTGGTCGGATTCGAATCGAAGGTGGAGGTCATCGGGGACGGTCCCGACGTCGGGGACGCCGGACCGTTGGATGCTCTGGAGCAGATCGTCGGTGCCTACCGCGTGTACGAGGACGACGGACTCCCGCCGCTGCACTCGGGGTTGGTTGGGTATCTGGCGTACGACGTGGTGCGCCAGGTCGAGCACCTGCCCAACCGCCCCGACGACGATCGACTCCTGCCGACGATGGTCTGGCACGCGGTGGGATCGTTGGCTGCGGTGGACCGATTCACCCAGGCCGTCACTCTGGTGCGCAACGTGGTGCCCGGTCCAGATCCGGGTGCCTCGTGGGACGAAGCGCGCGCCTACCTGGCCGCCACCATCGATCGACTCGATGCCGGCGGAGGGGCACCCCACCGCCAGACCGTCGATTTCGAGCGAAAGCCGGACGCCGAGGCGTCGATGTCGCGCGCCGAGTTCGTCGCCGCGGTCGAGCGAGCAGTCCGGTACATCGAGGCCGGAGATGCCTTCCAAATCGTGCCGTCGATCCGGTTCGAGGTCCCGCTCGAGGTCGACCCTTTTGCGGTGTATCGGGCCCTGCGGATCGTCAATCCGTCGCCTTACATGTTCTTCGTGCGCCACGGAGACATGACGATTGTCGGTTCCTCACCGGAACTGATGGTTCGAGTCAGAGACGGGCGGGTCCACAGCAGACCGATTGCAGGTACCAGGAGAAGGGGCGCGACTGCCGAGGAAGATGCGACTCTGGAGGCAGAGTTGCTGGCCGATCCCAAGGAACGCGCCGAGCACGTGATGCTGATCGATCTTGCCCGCAACGACCTCGGCCGAGTCTCGGAATTCGGCTCGGTGACCGTGGACGAACTGATGGTGATCGAGCGATACTCTCACGTGATGCACATCGTTTCTGGGGTGAGTGGGGCGTTGCGGTCCGACGTGAGCCCGATCGACGTCATCAGAGCCACATTCCCGCACGGGACGGTATCGGGAGCACCCAAAGTAAGGGCGATGGAGATCATCGACGAACTGGAACCGGTCGCCCGGGGACCGTACGCGGGAGCGGTTGGCTACATCGACTTCTCGGGAAACGTCGACACCGCGATCGCCCTTCGCACCATGGTTGCCGTCGGAGGCACCGCCTGGGTGCAAGCCGGCGCCGGGGTGGTGGCTGATTCGGATCCGGAGCGAGAGTACGAGGAGTGCGTCGAGAAGGCTGCCGCGGTGTTGGCCGCCATCGGAGCGGCAGGGGAGATGTAAATGCGGCGGGACTACGGCGATGTGACTTCCGAGTACCTGGCCCTGCGCACCGGACGCGGCTACGTCTCGGAGTTCAGTGAGCTGGTGTGGGTGACCGGGAAGGACACTGTCACCTTTCTCGACGGGCAGGTGAGTCAGGATGTCGCCGCCATGGATCCTGGCGAGACTGCTCGCTCCTTCCTGTTGGAGCCGAGAGGAAAGTTGTTCGCACTCCTGTGGCTGTTGCGCGGTGAGGAGCGCGTCGGGCTGGTTGTGGGACCGGGCCGGGCTGCAGGGGTTGTCGAGCATCTGGACCGGTTCAGATTCCGGGTCGATGTCGAGCTGGCCATCGACCAGAGGCGAATCGTCGAAGTGTGGGGATCGGATCTGGCGGAACTCGCTGGTCGGACCGGATTGGAAGACGGCTCGGGCTGGGAGGAACGTGACGGCTTGATGGTGGCCGCACTCCGCGGGAACCCGCTGCACCGGCTGGTTCTGGCCGGGTCCGGAGATCGAGATCTGGACGAGCTCGGGCTGAGGCCGGCGGGCAGGATCGCAGCCGATGCGGTCAGAATCGAAGCCGGAGAACCGGTGATGGGTGTCGATGTAGACGAGGCAACGATTCCGCAAGAGTCGGGTTTGGTCGCCGAGTCGGTCTCCTTTACCAAGGGGTGCTTCGTCGGACAGGAGTTGGTGGCGCGGATCGACTCGCGCGGCCGCGTCAACCGCCGTCTGGTCGGGATCACGATGACCGAGAACGTACTGCCACCTCCTGGTTCGGAGGTGGTGGCCGACGAGGCCACGGTAGGGACCGTCTCCACGGTCGGGGAGTCTCTGACGGTGGGGGCTCCGGTGGCTCTGGCGATGTTGCGTAGAGAAGTCGAGGACGGCGACACGGTGGCGGTGCGGTGGGATTCGGGCAGCGTTCAAGGACGGGTTCATGCCCTACCGCTCGACGACTTGTCGGGAATCTCACACTCTTCTTACAAGCAGGACCGAGACTGATAGGGACCGTACAGGAGTACGTACACGATGAACACTCGGGGAACAGTGGTCCTCATCGAGGACGAGGAGTCGATTGCCGATCTGATTCGGATGTACTTCGAACAAGAAGGATTCCGACTTGTCCACGCACCCAACGGAGAGCAGGGCTTGGACGCGGTCAGGGATCGCGATCCCCGGGTGGTGCTGCTCGACCTCGGTTTGCCGGGGATCGATGGCGTGGAGGTGTGCCGGCGAATCCGGGCATTTTCCGACGTGCCGGTCATCATGCTGACCGCCCGCGATTCGGAGATCGACAAGATCGTCGGTCTCGAGATCGGTGCCGACGACTACGTCACCAAGCCATTTTCTCCGCGAGAGTTGGTAGCCCGCGTCAGGGCGGTATTGCGCCGATCGGAGGAAGCTCCCAGGGCACCGTCGATTCTGGAGGTGGACGGTTGGGAGATCGATTCCGGCCGCCGTGAGGTCCGAAGCGCCGCCGGTGACGTCGTCCGCCCGACCGCCCGCGAATTCGATCTGTTGTGGTATCTCGCCGAGAACGGCGGTCTAGTTCTGAGTAGAAGCCAGATCCTCGAGGCGGTGTGGGGATACGAATATTTCGGTGAGACCCGCACCGTCGACGTCCACATCCGACAGCTTCGCAAGAAACTCGAAGGTCTGCCCATCGAAACGGTGTGGGGCGTCGGTTACCGCTTGGGTCCCTGATGCGAAGACGCTTCTTTTGGAGCATGGTGATCGTGTCGGTGGCCACGCTCACCATCGGAGGGGTCGCCGCCGCGGCGCTCATCCACCGGTCGGTCGAGAACTCGATCAGGACCGAGTTTCAGCGGCAGGCCTCGGAGACTGCCCGAATCATCCAGGTCCAGTTCTTTGGCGATTTGGAGCCATCTCCGCCAGGGGCGGCAGACGAACGGTCGGTCGGGGTGCTGCGAGACCGCGAGGGGATCGCGGAGGTCCTGTCGCTGGTGCGGGCCGTGGGCGGCCACGATTACGTCGAGGCCGCCTTCCTCAATCTTCGCGGCGCGGTGGTTCTTCTGGGCGGTGGCGACCATGTGCTTCTGCCGCTGGTTCCCGATGGGGTCGATCTGGAGCACCCCTACAGGTTCGATGCCGAGATCGACGGTGTCCAGGTTGCTGCCATCGCGCAGCCGTTTCGATTGGATCGAGGGACGCTGGTGGTGTTGATCGGGACCAATCTCGAGCTCATCCCATGGGCCGAGGTCGCGGCGCGTTTCGGGTGGGCCATCGCGCTCGGGATCGTGTTGGCCGCGGTGCTGGCTGCCGGACTGGCTCGCCGGCTGGCACGCCGGGTCGAACCCTTGCGACAAGCGTCACGCGATATCGCCGCGGGCGATTTCGGTGTCCGGGTCGAGGTGGCCGGCAACGACGAGATCACCGACGTCGCTCGAGCGTTCAACGAAATGGCCGGCCAACTCGAGGCGGCGCGGGTTCGGGAGCGGGAGTTCTTGGTCTCGGTGAGTCACGATCTGCGGACGCCGTTGACGACCATCGCAGGGTATGCGGAGGCGATGCAGGAAGGGAGAGTCGACGCCGCCGACCTGGATCGCGTAGCAAAGGTGCTCGGCACCGAGGCAGGCCGGCTGGAGAGGTTGGTAGAGGATTTGATGCTGCTGTCGCGCATCGAGGCACGCGAGTTCAGCCTCCGTTCTGAAGCGGTTGATCTGGCCGCCCATCTCAAAGGGGTGCTGGAGAGCTTCAGGGAACGCGCCGACTCCGCCAAGGTGGTGCTCCACTCCGACATCGATCCGGTCGGCATCGTCGACGTCGACCCGGATCGGGTGGCGCAGGTGGTGGGCAACCTTCTGGAAAACGCATTGCGCTACACCCCGGAGGCGGGACAGGTCACGCTGTCGCTGGATGAGACGCCGCTCGGGGTTCGGATGGCGGTATCGGACACCGGTCCGGGTATCGACGCCGCCGACCTTCCTCACATCTTCGAACGGCTCTATGTGACGGCCCGGTATCGCCCGGTGCGACCGGAGGGGAGCGGTCTGGGATTGTCGATAGTGCGCGAACTGGTCAATGCCATGGGCGGAGAGACCGCGGTCGAGAGCGCACCGGGACAGGGCACCACGATCGCGGTCACGCTGCCTACCCGATCCGGCGATCCCGGTCGCCTCCTACGATGATCCGATGCTGGACCCGATCCTCCAATCGACCCGAAGCCGGGTGGTTGCGCTTCGACTGCGTACCGACGAGATCGAAGCGGCCGCGGCCGGTCTCGACGCTCCCCGCGACTTCATCGGGGCGCTGAGCGCCCCCGGCCTCAGCGTCATCGCCGAGGTGAAGCGGCGATCGCCGTCGGCCGGCTCGATTGCGCCGGATCTCGATCCCGCCGAGCTCGGCTCGGCCTACGAGCGGGGCGGTGCCGCCGCTATCTCGGTCCTCACCGAGCCCGATCACTTCGGAGGAAGTCTGGAGGATCTGCGAGAGATAGGCGTAGCGACTTCGATACCGGTGCTGCGAAAGGATTTCATCCTCGACCCACTCCAGATCGACGAGGCTCGGGCCGCCGGAGCCGACGCGGTGCTGTTGATTGCTGCGATTCTCAGCGATCGGGTCCTGGGCGACCTGATCGACCATGTGAGCCGGTTCGGCATGGCGGCGCTGGTCGAGGCACATGACTCGGAGGAACTGCGCCGGGCAATCGATCTGGGTGCCGAGGTCGTCGGAGTCAACAATCGGGATCTGGCGAGCTTCGAGGTCGATCTCGACACCTCGATTCGCTTGCGGACCCACATTCCGTCGAGTGTGGTCGCCGTGGCCGAGAGCGGTATCAACTCGCCCCAAGATGCTCGCCGGATGTATGACGCCGGTTTCGATGCGGTCCTGGTCGGAACGGCTGCCGCCCGGGCTGATGATCCCGCCGCCTTCGTCGCCGGGTTGGGGCAGCCGGCGTGACGTGGGTCAAGCTGTGCGGGATGCGAACCGCAGCTGATGTGGCCGCCGCCGAAGCCGCCGGCGCCGATGCCGTCGGGTTTGTGACCGCCCGACGTTCGGTGCGGTTCGTCTCGCCCTCGACGGCCGCCGAGATAGGAGCCGGGTGCTCCATTGCTCGGTTTCTCGTGACCGAGGACCAGCCACCCGACGACGTGCTGGCCGCCGCCCGGCTGGCGGGAGTGACCGGCGTCCAACCGCACGGTGAGCATGCCCGGGAGGCGGCGCTGCTTGCCTTGGCGGCGGGGTACGACGTGCTCTACCCGATCGTGGTCATTCCGGGTGCCGTGTTGGAGGCGCCTGAGGGAGCGATTCCCATCCTCGACGGCCCGGTTCCCGGCAGTGGCGTCGGATTCGAATCCGCGGTGGTGGCGGAGCTTCCGGCGCAGTTCGTCGTCGCCGGCGGGCTCACTCCCGACAATGTGGAGGAGGTCTTGGCCCGACTGAGTCCCTACGGTGTCGATGTGTCCTCTGGAATCGAGCGGGAGCGTGGGGTGAAGGATCCGGAATTGATGCAACGTTTTGTAGAGGCCGTGCGATGACGGTGGTCGATCGCCCCGACGCATCCGGTCGGTTTGGTGAGTTCGGGGGCCGCTTTGCCCCCGAGACCCTGATGCCGGCGCTGGAGCACCTGGAGATCGCATTCGATGAGGCATGGGACGACCCGGCCTATCGAGCAGAACTCTCATCCCTGCTCCGCGACTACGTCGGGCGCCCGACCCCACTCTATGAGGCGTCGCGCCTGTCGGAGGTGCTCGGATTGCGGCTGCTGCTCAAACGAGAGGACCTGGCTCACACCGGTGCCCACAAGATCAACAACACCGTCGGTCAGGCGCTGCTGGCGCGGCGGATGGGCAAGCCGCGCGTCATCGCAGAGACCGGTGCCGGACAGCACGGAGTCGCCACCGCCACCGCTTGCGCACTGTTCGGCCTCGAATGTGAGGTCTTCATGGGAGAGGTGGACATGTCTCGCCAGGCTCTCAATGTCGAGCGGATGCAGATGCTCGGTACCAAGGTCACCCCGGTGACCAGCGGTGCCGGAACGCTCAAAGATGCGGTGAGCGCCGCGCTGCGAGATTGGGTGGCCACGGTCGAGACCACCCATTACATCATCGGTTCGGTGGTCGGTCCCCACCCATTCCCCTGGATCGTCCGTCAGCTTCAGCGAGTCATCGGCGACGAGACCATCGAGCAGCTGGGCGATATCGAGCCCGACCTGGTGGTGGCATGTGTCGGAGGCGGATCCAACTCGATGGGGATGTTCTATCCCTTCGCCGGGGGAGACGTCGAACTGGTCGGAGTCGAGGCGGGTGGGTACGGGCTGGAGTCGGGCAAACACGGAGCATCACTGGTGGCCGGAACTCCCGGTGTCCTCCACGGAGCGCGCACTTACATGCTTCAGGACGCCGAGGGGCAGGTGCTGGAAGCGCATTCGATCAGCGCCGGGCTCGACTACCCGGGCGTCGGGCCCGAGCATGCCCAATTCAAGGACGACGGCCTGGCGCGGTATGACTCGGTGACCGACGATGAAGCGGTGGCGGCGATGGATCTGATGTCGCGCACCGAGGGGATCATCCCGGCGCTGGAGCCCAGCCACGCCCTCGCCTGGGTGTGGCGGGAGCGGGCGGCTTTGGCCGGCAAGACGGTCGTCCTGTGCCTCAGCGGCCGGGGCGACAAGGATGTGGATCAAATCGCCGAGGCCAGCGGCCGGTGACGTTCGGCGAGACGTTCACCGCGGCGACAGACCGCGCCGTGCTGTTTCCGTACATGATGTGCGGGCTTCCGGTTGCGGCGGCGACGCTCGACCTCTTTGTGGCGATGGCCGACGCCGGTGCGGATGGCTTCGAGGTCGGAATCCCATATGCCGATCCGCTGATGGATGGCCCGGTGATCCAAGAAGCCGGGATGAAAGCCCTCGCAGCAGGCATGACCCTGGCAAAGGGTCTGGAGACCACCGCCGCGGTCGCATCGGCCACGGGTCTTCCGTGCGCGGTGATGACCTACGTGAATCCGGTTCTGGCGATGGGGATCACCGAGTTTTCCGTCAGAGTCGGTGAAGCGGGAGCCGGGGCGGTGATCATCGCCGATCTTCCGGTAGACGAATCGGCCCCATTCGTCGCCGCGCTCGAAGGTGCCGGCGTCGGCCTCGTCCAATTCGCCGCCCCGACGACCACCGATGCCCGTCTCGACCAGGTTGTCGCCAAGGCGAACCCCTTCGTGTACGGCATCGCCGAAATGGGCGTCACCGGAGAGCGCGACGGATCGACCAGTCGCGCCGCCGAGTTGTCGCGTCGAGTGCGCTCCCGATCGGAGGTGCCGCTGGTCCTGGGCGTCGGCATCTCGGGTCCCGAGTCGGCCAAGGAAGCCGCCGGACTGGCGGACGGAGTGATCGTGGGTACCGCCCTGGTGCGCCGAGTGCTCGAGGCACCGACCATCGGCGCCGCCTGCGAGGCGGTAGCGGAGTTGGTGACCGATCTGGCCGTGGCGGTGAGGGAGTAGCGGATAGGTACCGGGTAGTGGAGAGGTCATCTGGTTCGGGCCGACTCCTGATTCCTAACTCCTAATCTTGCCCCATGGATTTCCTCCGGGTCGCAGGCGCCCAACTCAACTTCGTGGTCGGAGACATCGACGGCAACACCGCCCGAATCATCGAGGCGATGGAGTGGGCGGCCGAGTGCCAGGCGGATGTGATCCTCTTCCCGGAGTTGGCGATAACGGGATACCCGCCCGAGGATCTGGTGCTCAAGTCGGCCTTCATTCGCGACAACATTTCGGCCTTGCACCGGTTGGCCGCCAGGTCGGCCGAGACCGCCGCTGTGGTCGGGTTCGTCGACAGGGGCGCAGGGCAGCGCGACGACGCCGGGCATCTGAGAGTGCACAACGCCGCCGCCCTGGTGGCGGGAGGAGGGTTGAGGGGCGTCTACCACAAGGGTCTGCTCCCGAACTACGGGGTTTTCGATGAGGATCGGTACTTTGCCGTCGGGGAGGATCCCGCCTCGCTGTGGGAGATCAATGGGGTGGCGGTTGGTGTCTCGGTCTGCGAGGACATCTGGGTGCCCGATGGCCCGCCTGCCGATCAGGTGGCGGCCGGCGCCGAGATCCTGCTCAACATCAACGGGTCGCCGTACCACCGCGGCAAGGGGAGCGAACGACAGCAAATGCTGGGAGAGCGGGCCCGTAGTAGTGGAGTGCCCTTGGTCTACCTCAATCTCGTCGGAGCCCAAGACGAACTCGTCTTCGACGGCCAGAGCATGGTGTTCGATTCGTCAGGTGAGGTGTTGTATCGGGCCGCCCAATTCGAGGAGGAGCTCTTTTGGGTCGATGTTCCACTCCCCGAATCGAATGGCGAGACCCCGAAGGCACAGCGTGTCACCACCGGCGACCTGTTGGATGGCGAGCCGGAGCCTCCCCTTGCCATCCATGAGCCCTACCCAGAGACCGAGGAGATCTATCGGGCTCTATGTCTCGGGTTGGGTGATTATGTGCGCAAGAACGGGTTCAGCGGTGTCGTGATCGGCCTGTCCGGCGGCATCGACTCGGCCCTCACCGCCGCCGTCGCCACCGATGCGCTCGGGGCCGACGCGGTGCGGGGGGTCACCATGCCGAGCCGCTACAGCAGTCCCGGGTCGGTAGAAGACTCGCGAGCGCTTGCAACCAACCTCGGCATCGACTTCGAGGAGATTTCGGTGGAGCCTCCTTTCACCGGGTTCTTGGAGACGCTGGGGGCTGCCTTCGAGCTGACCGAGGTCGATGTCGCCGAGCAGAACCTCCAGGCCCGGGCGCGGGGAGCAATCCTGATGGCGCTGTCCAACAAGTTCGGGGGGATGGTTGTGGCCACCGGCAACAAGTCCGAGATGAGCGTCGGCTACGCCACCCTGTACGGAGACATGGTGGGGGGCTACGCGGTGCTCAAGGACGTGTCGAAGACGCTCGTTTATGAGCTGGCCCGGTGGCGGAATCGCGACCGCGAAGTCATCCCGCAGGACACGATCGACAAGCCACCTTCTGCTGAACTGAAACCGGATCAGAAGGACACCGATTCGCTGCCCCCCTACGAGGTGCTCGATCCGATCCTGGAGAAGTACGTCGAGAACGATGCGTCGGTCAAGGAGATCATTGCCGACGGCTTCGAGGAGGACATGGTCCGCCGGATCGCCCGGATGGTCGATCGCAACGAGTACAAGCGACGCCAGGCGGCACCCGGAGTTCGGATCACGACCAAAAGCCTCGGCCGCGACCGGCGGCTACCGATCACAAACAAGTACGGCGATTAGTCCGGCTCAGCCTGGCTTGGGAGTCCATCTTGGTGGAATGACCAGGCGAGGTGGTGACCTCTGGGGTTGATGCGGTCGGCGCGGTCACTCTTCGTCGGATAGAGTTGCGGTTGGCAAGGTGGCCGAGCTGGATGACTTGATCGCGAGATGAAGGGGAGATAGATGCAGACACCGCCAATCAGCGCAGAGGCGCGCTCGGACCTTCTTCAGCAGCCAGTCACTGCGGTGCTGGCCACCAAGAACGCCGACGAAACCATCCGGATGACTCCCCTGGCTTTCGAAGCGCAGGACGACGGCACCATCAAGTTCAACACGTTTGAGAACTCCGCGGCCGTGAAGAACCTCCGTCGGGACTCACAGTGTTCCGTCCTTGTCGATGCCAATGCTCCGTGGCCGGATGGAGTCGATCCCGGCTACGGGGTCCACTACTGGGGCACGGCCACCGTCGAGGGCCCCAACAACGATCTCCCCGGCATGGGAGGAATGTACGCCCGATATGTAGATGGGAACGAGGACAAAGCGCGGGCCTACGCCGAGGTTCTCGTGTCCTATGGAGACCGCGTATACATCAAATTCACGCCTGATCGCGATGTGAACTGGGACTTCCGGATGGGTTAAGACCTTATTGGCACTACGGCCAGAAACCGACCATCAGGAGCGACCACAAGGTAATCCGGCCGATGTCGCCTTGTCGGTCTCTGATGACATTTACGAGCAGTGGCCGATGCCAGCGCAACGACACTTCTGAGGCCTGACCGGACGGAAGAACGTCACGTCGAACACCGCAGTCATCAATCGGGGCGCCTCATTCCTCCAGTGACATTTCGTCACGTTGGGAGATGGTGGCGGTATGTCTCATGACCCTGCGATCAGGGGTCGGGTTTGTTACCCGACGCTCCAGGCCCCCGTGCCGGCGACCAAGACGTAAATGGTGAGTCCTGTAACAACGATGGGAATGATCGGAGCGTTGGGTTGCAGAGGGAACACGCTTGGGTCATCTACAACAATGTGTACGTAGATGGCTCCGAGCATCATCAACAAGACCACCGCCGCAGCCGGTCGCGTAGCGACTCCGAGGATGAGCAACGTCCCCACCGCGAGTTCGACGACCGGAAGTAGCCAGAAGGTGAGCTTGTAGAACGGCAACCGCGCCAGCCGGAGTTGTCCCGACCAGGCTGCACGCAGCATCGGCACCGTGATCTTCATGATCCCAGTCATCAGAATCATTGCGCCGATGAAGATCCGAGTTGCGCCTAGTGCTTCGTCCATCCCAGCTCCGATCCCGGCGACGTTCCGCCTCGCGGCGTGTGGCAACGCTACTCGCCCGGACCCAATCGGGTTTGTGGTCGACTGGGACGCCTGAGAGGATCGCCAACCCAGAGCCTGGAAGATTCTCCAAGTAACATTGCTGAACGTTGGGGGAGGGTGGAGTGATGTCTCTAGGACGGGCACAAAGCACATGGCTCAGGCGGGACCGAGTACCGGGAGTGGGATTCGAACCCACACGGGCTGTTCGCCCAACGGATTTTGAGTCCGTCGCGTCTGCCATTCCGCCACCCCGGCGTGGGCGAGATGATACGGGTTCACGGGGGACGCACCTACAGGTGCGGGATCGGTGGTTTGGGTTTGGGGGCCCAGACCACCTCGCGATGAGCCGTAGGGCAAAGAGCAACGAGAAAACGAGAGAGCGGGCGTCTGGTGGCGCACGCTCTGAGTCCTACCATCGCCCTCTGATGGGACGACTGGAAAAGCGCATCTTCGGACTGAACGATGAGATCTCTCGTTTCGAGGGGGAACTGGATCAGGCCCGGGCCGAACTCTCCGTCCATCGCCATCTTGCAGATGACGCGATTCGGGATGCGGCGGTGTCGGATTCCCCATTCGATCGAGAGGACGCTCGCGAAACCACGGCCGACGTCGCTCGCTTCGAGCGGCTTGTCGAGCATTTGCTCGACAAGCTCGGACAAGTGACGGCGAAGCGGGACCGCATGCTCGACAAGCTCGGCTGACTTCCGACTCCCGATTCCGTACTTCCTATCCTCTCTCACATGCCGAAGCTCGCACTCATCGACGGCCACTCGCTGGCGTATCGCGCCTTCTACGCACTTCCCAGCGATCTGGCTACCCCATCGGGTCAGGTGACGAATGCGGTCTACGGCTTTACGTCGATGGCGATCAAGCTCCTCGCCGAGGAGAGCCCTGATGCCGTTGTGGTGGCGTGGGACACCCCCGCCAAGACGTTCCGCAGTGAGCGTTTCCCGGATTACAAGGCACAGCGCGAGGCAGCGCCTGATCTGTTCCGAAGTCAGCTTCCATTGATGCGCGAGGTGGCCGAGGTCCTGGGGTTCCCCCAGTTCGAGGCACCGGGCTTCGAGGCCGACGACGTCATCGCCACGATCGCCGCCGCCGCGGCGACATCTGGCTGGGAGGTGCTGATCGTCACCGGCGACAGGGATGCCTTCCAGCTGATCGACGGCTCGGTAAAGGTCTACTACACGCGGCGTGGAATCAGCGATGTAGTGATCGCCGACTCCGCTTACCTCCAGGATCGTTACGGCGTCACTCCGGCTCAGTACGTCGACTATGCGGCCTTGCGGGGCGATTCATCGGACAATCTTCCCGGTGTTCCCGGGGTGGGGGAGAAGACCGCATCCAAGCTGATTGGCGAGTACGGCTCCCTGGAAGGAATCTACGAGCACCTCGAAGAGCAAACCCCGAAGCTCGGCGAGAACCTGGAAGCAGCCCGGCAACAGGTGTTCCTCAACCGGGATCTCACCCGGTTGTTGATCGACGTGGATGTACCGACGGATGTCGAGGAGATGCGACTGCATCCTTGGGACGCCGTGGAAGTTCGTCGAGTGTTCGACGAACTGGCATTCCAGTCTTTGTGGAGCCGGCTCCAGGAGCTGGGAGGGGGGGCCGAGCCGGCTCCGGACGAGACGCTGGATGTTGAAGTCTCCACCACGATGGATCCCGACGTGATAGGTGCCTTGGCCGAGAAAAGCCCACTGGCCATCGAGCCGGTCTGGGACGACGACGGCCTGGTGGGGCTGATGACGGCCGACGAGACCAGCGCCACCTTCGTCCCCTGGTCGGCCGCCGCCAGTCTGAAGAGCCTGTTGCAATCGGACCGGGTCTCGAAAGCGTTCCACGACGCCAAGCCGGTGGTGCGGGCGTTGATCGAAGCCGATATCGATCTCCGAGGTCTCACCTTCGACACGGCTCTGGCCTCGTATGTGATAAGTCCTGCGGGCGGATCTCGATCTCTGTCGGACGTGGTGTCAAGAACCTTGGGACTTCAAATCGACGGCGACTCCGCTACAACAGCATCCACCGCGCAGGGAAGCCTCGACTTCGATGCCACCGGTCCGGATCTAGAGGCGGCCGGTCGGCGGGCGGTGGCTGTAGCCCGCCTGGTTTCGCCGCTGACCGAGCAGCTGGCGGCCCGAGGTGGGACTGCGCTCTTCGAGGAGGTAGAACTTCCGTTGGTGCGAGTTCTGGCGCGGATGGAGGACGCCGGGATTGCGGTCGACGTTCCCTATCTGGAGGAGCTGGGGGAGAGCCTTCGAGATCGACTCGCCGGACTCGAGAAGTCGATCTATCAGCAGGCGGGTGAGCCATTCAACATCAATTCGACACTCCAGTTGCGCGAGGTGTTGTTCGACCACCTCAATCTCCCGATCCTCAAAAAGACACCCAAGGGCCAGCCGTCGACCGATGCTTCAGTGCTGCAGAAGCTGGCTGACGAGCACCCGATCGTCGAGTACCTTCTTTCGTTTCGGGAGTTGGAGAAGCTTCGCAGCACCTACGTGGACGGGCTACTGCCGCTGGTGGCTGCCGACGGACGCATCCACTGCGCCTTCAATCAAAGGGGAGCGGCTACGGGCCGGATTTCGTCGGAGCGACCCAACATGCAGAACATCCCGGCCAGATCCGAGGAAGGCCGAACGATTCGTCGCGCGTTCGTAGCCGGGCCGGGGCGCCGTTTCGTTGTGGCCGACTACAGCCAGATCGAGCTGCGAATCTTGGCTCACCTGAGCGAGGACGAGTCCCTGGTGAGGGCCTTCGAGGCGGGTGAGGACATCCACACCGCTACCGCCGCCCGGGTGTTCGGTGTCGATGCGGATTCGGTGGACTACGAGATGCGGCGACGGGCCAAAGTGATCAACTTCGGGTTGCTGTATGGAATGGAGGCCTATGGGTTGGCGCAACGTCTCGAGATATCCCGTGACGAGGCTCAGGAGCAGATGGACGCCTACTTCGACCAATTCCCCGGTGTGCGCCATTTCATGGCCGGGATCGTCTCGGATGCTCGCAATGCGGGGTACACCGAGACGATTCTCGGAAGACGCCGATATTTGCCGGAGCTCACCTCCTCGAACTTTCGGGAGCGCCAAGCCGGTGAGCGGATGGCTCTCAACGCGCCGATCCAGGGCTCGGCGGCAGACATCATCAAGAAGGCGATGATCGAACTCGACTCTCGGCTCGAAGCCGACAACGACACATCTCTGCTGATTCTCCAGGTCCACGACGAACTCGTCCTCGAGACGCCGGAAGATGCGGTCGAATCCACTGCGGCACTGGTTCGAGAGGTGATGGAGGGAGTTGTCGAGCTCGCCGTTCCACTCCGGGTCGCTGTCGGAATCGGCGCCTCTTTGGGCGACGCCAAGGGCTGATTCGACATAAGGCGACGCCGCGCGTGGTAATCTCGCTCCGCCTTCGGGACAATGCGCTTCCGAGGAGCTTCCATCCGAGGTGATTCCGTACCTATGACCGAAGAGACCGTGAACGCGCTCGACGCCGAAGAGGCGAATGAGCTCGTCGAGGGGACCGCTGAGGCAGCGGTCCCCGTAGAAGAATCGGCTGCCGACGGCGACAACACCGCCGCCCCCGGAGCCGACACCACCGAGACCGATCCCGAATCGGCTGCCGACGGCGACAACACCGCCGCCCCCGGAGCCGACACCACCGAGACCGATCCCGAGACGGACACGGTCCCGGATGTTCCGGTGTCGAGGATTCCTGAGATTGTTGTGGCGGACCCGGCGGCTGCGGTCAAGGCACTCGGCGACATCCCCGACGATCTCTCGGCCGAGGATTTCGCGGCTGCGGTCGAAATGACGGTTGTCGAGTTTTCCGAAGGCAGCATGGTCAAGGGCATCGTTGCCCGCATCGATCCTGACGCGGTTCTGGTGGATATCGGCTACAAGTCGGAGGGTGTGATCCCGCTCAAGGAGCTCTCGATTCGGAACTCGGTCAATCCGGCCGACGTGGTGTCCGTAGGCGAAGAGATCGAGGCTCTCGTCCTCACCATGGAGGACTCCGAAGGTCGCCTCATCCTCTCCAAGAAGCGGGCCCAGTACGAACGTGCCTGGGGCCGTGTCGAAACCGTGATGAACCAGGGTGGCACCGTTACCGGCCAGGTCATCGAAGTCGTCAAGGGCGGCCTCATCGTGGATATCGGCCTACGCGGTTTCCTGCCCGCATCCCTGGTCGAGCTTCGCCGGGTGCGGGATCTCCATCCGTACATCGGTGAGACTCTCGAAGCCAAGGTCATCGAGCTCGACAAGAACCGCAACAACGTCGTGCTGAGCCGCCGAGCCTGGCTCGAAGAGGCTCAAGCGGAGCAGCGACAGGCGTTCCTCGACGAGCTCGCCACCGGTGAAATACGAGACGGCGTTGTGTCCTCTGTGGTGAACTTCGGTGCATTCGTCGACCTCGGCGGGATGGACGGGCTGGTCCATGTGTCCGAGCTCTCCTGGCAGCATGTGAGCCACCCGTCGGAGATGGTCACCGTCGGTGACAAGGTTCAGGTCAAGGTGCTCGAAGTCGATCTCGACCGGGAGCGGATCTCGCTATCGATCCGCCAGACCCGCGAGGATCCGTGGGAGGCCTTCAGTTCCAAGCACGCGGTGGGAGACGTGGTCGACGGCTCGGTGACCAAAACGGTTCCCTTTGGAGCGTTTGTGGCGGTGACGGACGGTGTCGAGGGGCTGGTGCACGTCAGCGAGATCGCGATGCACCACGTCGAGAGCCCAGAACTCGAACTGTCGGTGGATCAGGCGGTCAAGGTTCGCATCACCGAGGTGGATGGAGAGCGCCGCAGGATCAGCCTTTCGATCAAGCAGGCCCTCCCGGAATGGGAGAACCGACAGCAGTGGCAGGACGAGCGTGCGGGCGGCCCTGGTCCCAGCAAGGACGGCGGTAAGAAGCGCCGTCAGGAGTTCACTCGCGAAGACGACAAGGAAGAGGACGACATTCCGGCGTTCAATGCCGACGCCTCGCTCGAAGCGATTCTCGAAGAGCTCAAGCAGCGGGGAATCGGCCGAAAGTAGTTCTGGAGGCCTTCACCTATCGGCGGATGGATTTCCGCCAGCATCACCACTTCGACTCACGACCCGACACGGTTCCGGCTCCGTATCCGGCCCTTCGGTTCACGGTCCCACTCGATGCGCCCGCCAGCCCCTCCAAGAGCCGGCCGCAAGACTCAAGTTCCGACGGTCGTGTCCGATTAGGCATCAAGTGGTAAGGAACCCCGGCGCGTCCTCGAGGAAGGTGCACATGACCCACGACCAATCCCGGCTGGTGCTGGTCGTCGATTCCGATCAACGGTTCATCGACGATGCCAGGCCGCTGTTGGCCGCTCACAGGATCTTGTCCGGGCGCGACCTCGATGAGGCCCGCGAGATCGTTCTGGGCGGTCGAGTGGATTTGGTGTTGCTCGGTCCTGCATTCGGCAGCGACGTGGCCATCGGTCAGGCACGGGGGCTACTCGAACTGGTTCCCGGCCTCCAGATGGCGCTTGCTGCAGATGTCGTCACCAACCGTCTGCTGAAGGCAGCGCTCAAGGGTGGGCTGGTCGACGTGCTCGAGACCCCTCTCGCCGAGCGCGACGTCGCAGAACTGATCGAACGGCTCTCGGCTCCGGCACCGATCGTCGATGTGATCGTTGAACCGGCCCCGTCTACGGAGCAGCCGACTCCGAATTCGGTCCAAGAGTCCGTCCCGGCGCCGGCGGAGGTCGAGTCACCTCCATTTCCTCACCCGGCCGCCACGATGGCGATTGAATCCCCGG
>JACZWZ010000149.1 GCA_022571885.1 Acidobacteriota bacterium | reverse complement strand
ACCATTTCGGATCGCTTCTTCTCTCCCCCCGACAGCCCGGCGTTCACCGGCCGATCCATGAATCGCTCCATGTCGAGGTGGGCCGCCGCCGCCACCGCTCTGGAGCTGATCTCAGGGCCACCGACTACCGCCATCTCTTCCACAAGCTCGGCGAGCGCCACGCCCGGGACCTCCACGGGGTACTGGAACGCCTCGAACAGGCCAAGCCGAGCACGCTCGTCCACCGCAAGCCCGAGCACCTCGGAGCCACCGATCAGGGCCGACCCGGTGGTCTCATACCCCGGCTTGCCCATTACAGCGTGACACAGCGTCGACTTGCCCGAGCCGTTGGGGCCCATCAGGGCATGCACCTCTCCGAACGGGACTTCGAGGTCGACCCGGCGCAAAATGTGTAGATCGCCCAGCCGTGTATCGAGTCCGATGATTGCCAACGCCGGAGTCGTCATGCCGTTCCTCCTTCGCCTTCGGCCGGCTCCACGGTCACGAACACATCCGATCCGTCGATCTCGGCGACGTAGACCGGGACCGGGCGCGTCGCCGGAAATGAGTTCGGTTGGCCGGTGCGAAGATCAAACTCCGAACCATGCCTCGGACATTCGACCGCCCCGTCGAAGACCTCTCCCTCCGCCAGCGACGCCTCGGCGTGGGTACAGCGATCGCCGATCGCATACACCTTCTTGCCGATGAGGAACAGTGCGATCCTGTGCCCACCGACATCGACCTGCATTCCGCAGGAATCGGAGAGCTGATCGACCGAAGTGACACGATGACGCTCACTCATCGAGCCACCCGGTCGTACTTGGCCATCGCAGCCGCTCGCAGCATGGGTTCGAGTTTCTGCTGGGGAAAACGGTGCAGTGACTCTGCGAAGAACCCAAGAACCTGAAGCCTGTCCGCCCGAGGTCCGGGGAGTCCACGACTCATCAGGTAGTAACGCTGCTCCTCATCGAGGGGACCGACCGCCGATCCATGGCCACAGCGGACATCGTTCGCCAGGATCTCGAGGTTGGGCACAGAGTGAGCTTCGGCGCCATCAGAGAGCACCAGGTTCCGGTTGGTCTGGTGGGCATTCGCACCTTGCCCCCCGGGCTCGATGCGAATCAGGCCGCTGAAAACCGACCGCGCCTCGCCGGCGACGGCTCCCTTGAGGAACATCTCAGATGTCGTGTTCGGTCCTATGTGGTTCATGAAGTAGCGATAGTCGAGCGTCTGATTGGTATCGCCGAAATACACGCCGGTTATCCGAGCATCAGCACCCCGACCCACCAGATCGACGGTGAGCCGAAGCCGCGAGAAGCCCGCCCCGAAGCCGGCCTCGGAGAGACCCACCGAGGCATCTCGACCTGCCCTCATTCTGTACCACCCGATCGCCGTCGTTCTATCGCCCCAGGTTTGCACGACGGTGACCGACACCCTGGCGGCCGTTCCGGCGACGACCTCCACGTCGGGAAGCACCAGAGCCTCGAGTCCGTTCGGCGACCGCTGCTCCACCACGACTTCGACCGCCGAAGCCTCGCCGCCGATGACGAGCACACGCGGGATCGACAGCGCCCTCGGGGTGACAGCTTCGACGGACACGTATACAGGATGCGCCACGACCTCGCCTGGAGCTGCCTGCACGATGACTCCGGAGCCTCCAAAGGCACCTGCTGCCGCGCCGAACTTGTCGGCGGGAGCCGCCGGCTCGTACGAGGAAAGATCGGCCTCCGACAACCGAGCGATGTTGCTCCCGTCAACCCCCACGACATGGCCGTCGACGATGTCTGCTCGACCGGCGACCTTGTCGAACAACGTCTCGTAGGTGCTGGGCGTGGGCTTGGATCCGGGGCCTTGCGGAATCTCGAAGTCCAGCAGGCTTCCCGGCACCTCTACGTATCGCCAATCCTCGTCTTTCAAGCTCGGTACAGGCAAGGACTCGAAGGCGGCCAAGGACGCAGCCGCTGCCCCACGGAGCGGGCCGGGAAGATCCGCCGTGAGAAGTTCGTGAGTGGATCGGTCGAGTGCTAGCACGTTGTTTGAGTCCAAATCTGAGACCTGGCAAGACTCTAAGGGGGGGGTTGCCGTACAACGAACTGGTTCGCAATTCGCAATTCGACGGCAAGCTCTGCCTGAGGACCAGAGACTGAGGACTAAGGGGCGGCGCGGGTAGGTGGTGTGGATCAGGCGAAGCCGTTTCCCGTCTCCAGTTCCCCGTTTCCCGAATTAGGTCGCGGTAGCTTCAAGCACCACGACAGCTCCAGCAACACCATTCGGGAACGGGAGACGGGCAACAGGAAACGTCGGCCTGCAAGACCCGGAGTCGCGCCAACAGGCCGCCACCGGCTCACTATCCGCTAGCCCCCTAAGGACTGAGGAGACTCCAACACCGCCCGAACTTGAGCGAACACCGCATCGAACATCTCTTCAGTGAGGCGACCGGTAAAGGTGTTCTGCTGGCTCGGGTGGTACGACCCGATGAGGAGCAGTCCGGGAGTCCTGGACACGACCCCGTGACCGAACGAGGGTCGAGGCCTCGAGACCGATACGCCGGCGCCGGAGAGCAGCCGATGCACGACACCCCAAGCGAATCCGCCGAGGCACACCAGCACCCGGGCTCGGTCGAGCATGGCTAATTCCGCTTCCAGCCACGGCACACAATTGTCCCGCTCGGTCGTCGTCGGCTTGTTGCCGGGAGGAGCACAGCGCACCGGAGCGGTTACCCAGGCATCTTCCAGAACCAACCCGTCATCCCGATCCACCGAGCTCGGCTGGGAGGCAAACCCGGCCCGATGGAGGGCCCGATACAACCAATCTCCCGATCGATCACCGGTGAACATGCGGCCCGTTCGATTTGCACCGTGGGCCGCGGGAGCGAGTCCGACGACCACCAACCGTGCTGCCGGGTCACCGAACCCGGGCACGGGCTTGCCCCAATAGACCTCCTCGGCGTAGGCGGCGCGTTTCTGCTCGGCAACCTTCTCTCGCCATTCCACCAGCCGCGGACAGCGCCGACAACCGATGATCTCTGACTGGAGCACCTCGATCTCGGTCATGTCGACACCTTAAAGAGTCCGCCGACAGGCGAGGACTCGGTGGCCTGGGGGTGGGGAGCCCCGCCCACACCGCGATGAGCCGTATGGCGAAGAGGCATGGGAGAGTGCCAGGGCGTCCGGACCATCGGCGGAACGCCTTAGGAGTAGCGGCTCCGATCTCGGCCTTTCGGCTGTGGAAGAGTTATCGCTCGGATTGTGGACAACTCTCCACAGCCTTGGCCGCATTCTCCCGATTCCGGTGAGCCATAACGGGTTCCACCGACCTCAGTTCTCCACAGGCCCTGTGGATTCTCTTTGCTACCGACCCGATCGGAGTGATACGGTGCTCGCCCGCCCACCGGGACGAAAGGGGGTGTGCGGATTGGTCAAGCGCCTGCGAGAAGCCCTGCCGCTGTCCGACAGCGTCGGTCTCTACCTCGATTCGGTGGCCGAACACGACTTGCTCACGGCCGAAGACGAGGTTCGCCTCGCCAGAACCATGGAGGCTGGGCGTAAGGCGCAGCGCACACTGGATGACGCTGCCAAGCTGACCCGTACCGAACGCGCCAAGATCTTCCGCGCCATCCATCACGCCGACGAGGCCAAAGCAGAGTTTATTCGCTCCAACCTCCGACTCGTGATCTCGATCGCAAAGCGGTACTCGGGACGCGGCCTCGACCTGCTCGATCTGGTCCAGGAAGGCAACCTCGGTTTGATCCGGGCCGTCGAGAAGTTCGACTGGCGCAAGGGCTTCAAGTTCTCGACCTACGCCACATGGTGGATCAGACAGGCGATCACCCGGGGACTCGGGAACCAAGGTCGCACCATTCGGCTCCCGGTCCACATGGTCGACGTGGTGAGAACCGTCCAAGAAACGTCAATCACCCTCCGAGAGAAACTTCGGCGTAGCCCCACCTTCGAGGAAATCTCTCAGGCCAGTGGACTCGACCTCGAACGGGTGGAACTCGCTCTCAGCGCACCCTCGGACACGGTCTCGCTCGACCGCCCGGTCGGGTTCGAGGGGGATGCCCAACTCGGCGACTTCGTAGAGGACGCCGACGCCGCTGATCCGTTCGAGATCGCCGCCGAGGAGTCGGCGAGACGGCACCTGGGACAGGCGATGTGCATGCTCGATGACCGCGAACGCGAGATCATCATCCTTCGCTACGGACTCGATGGGACCAGCCCCCGCACCCTCTCCGATGTCGGTGGCCGCTTCGATCTGACCCGAGAACGAATCCGTCAGATCGAAGGTCGGGCGTTGGCCAAGCTGCGCCATCCTTCGTGCGGATTCGATCTGGAGTCATTGCTCTGACGGCAGAGCCGTCAGAGCGTCATCCGTTTTCCGTCAACCGGCGACAGTCTGCGCGTTCTGAACGGATAACTCGACCGCATGCCATCGCTCGGCAACAGAACGCGTCGTCATTCTGCAGCAGGACGCCCCTTAGGAACGGACAACGGCCTCCGAAGGAGGCCTCACACCTCAAACAACCGCGGCGCCATCCCGTCGACTCCTGACAGTGCGTCGTAGTCGAACTCGACACAACCGATGCCGCGATCCGAGGCAAGCGTCTTCGCCTGCGGCGCGATCGTTTGGGCGGCAAGGATGCCCCGAACCGGGGCCAGCACCGAGTCCTTGTTCAAGAACTCGAGATAACGAGTCAGCTGCTCGACTCCGGCAATCTCTCCCCGCCGCTTGATCTCTACTGCCACAACCTGGCCATCGGCGTCCCTGCAAAGGAGGTCGACCGGTCCGAGCTCCGTCATGTACTCGCGCTCCAGCATCTCCATTCCGTCCTCTATCACCCACGGTCGTTCGGCCAGAAGTCGCTGGATATCCTTCTCCACACCGTCCTTGGAGAGGCCGGGATCTTCACCCAGTTCATGGGTGAGATCGACCAGAACTTCCTCCAGGTGGATCGTCAGCGTCTCCCCCTTACGGTTGGTCACCACCCATTCATCATCGGATTCGGAAAAATGGTTGGGCGCGTTCATCCAGTTGAGGGGCTTGTACGCCCCACCGTCGGCGTGAATCGCCACGCAACCATCTGCCTTGACCATCAGGAGCCTGATCGCCGATGGAAGGTGTGCGTTCAGCCTTCCCGAGTAATCGACCGAGCAGCGAGCCACGACGAGGCGCATGACAGGCGAGGGTAGATGAAACCCGTCTCCCGTTTCCAGTTCCCCGTTTCCCGAATTCTGTGGATGCGGTGTCGTCGGAGGCCGGCGCGACCACATTCGGGAAACGGAAGACGGCACTACCCGAAACGAGCCACATCGATCGGACATCGAGCCGCCGAATCCGCCTAGTAGCGTCATCGTCATGAACGTCGATGTTGCCGTCATCCCCTGTGCCGGTGCCGGAACCCGTATGCGCCCGGCGACGAGAATCGTGCCCAAGCCGCTGATTCCGGTCATCGACCGTCCTGTCATCCAGTACGTGGTGGAGGAAGCGGTGGAGGCCGGAATCGCCGAGATCGTACTCGTGGTCGACCAACGACCGGGAGACCCTGTGCTCTCCCATTTCACGGTGGGCGAACCAATCCCCGGCTTGGAGGGCGTCACCTTCACCAAGGTGATCCAGGACGAACCGCGCGGACTCGGTGACGCCGTCCTGTGTGCGCGCCACGCCGTCGGAGACCGGCCATTTCTGTGCATGCTCTCGGACATGTTCCCCCGGCCTGGTCGTTCGTACACTCCCCGCCTGATATCGGCCTTCGCCGGCCGCGCGGTGCTCGCCGTCCAAGAGATGCCGGACGAGTATCTGACTCGATGGGGATTCGTCGTAACCGCAGGCCGACGCCGGAATGGAATCGTCGAAGTGATTGGCGCGGTCGAGAAACCGGGCGCTGATGCTCCTTCGAATCTTGGTCTTCCCGGAAGGTACATCTTCACGCCGGAGGTCTTCGAACTGCTCGCCGCCCAGGAGCCGGGTCACGGCGGCGAGATACAACTCACCGACGCAATCGACACCCTGGCACACCGCGATGGTGCCTCAGGCGTGATCGTCGGCGACGATCTCTTCGACACCGGGATCCCGGCCGGACTGCTCGAAGCAACCGCGGCAATGGGCCTGGCCCGACCCGACCTGGCCGATCAATTCAGGCGAGCGTTGGCCAGGATGCTCGACGAGTAGCGGAAGCGCGATACGCAATTAGCAATTAGCAATTAGCAATTAGCAAGAGAGCACCACTCCCCCTCAAGTGATTTATCGCGGTTAGTGCCCGACGGTTGGTTGGATCACTCTCCCCTCTGGGGGGAGCCAATCGGCCGCAGGCCGATTGGTGGGGGACTCACCAACCAATCGGCCGCAGGCCGATTGGTGGGGGACTCACCACGTCGCGGCAATCCC
>JACZWZ010000028.1 GCA_022571885.1 Acidobacteriota bacterium | reverse complement strand
TCTGACCGAGTCCGCTCTCGCCAGAGGGCGAATGTCGAGTCCCTTGGCCCTGCCGCCGGCGATGAGGACGACCGACGGATACGCTCCAATCGCCGCCAAAGCAGCATGCGGGTTGGTAGCCTTCGAGTCATCGATGAAGGTCACGCCGCCGACCCGGGCCACCACCTCGCGTCGGTGCCTCCCTGGTTGGTAGGCGACCGCGGCGGCAGCAATCCCTTCGGCCGTGGCCCCCAGAGCTCGTGCCGTCTCGGCGGCGGCTGCCAGATCAACCAACATCACCGAGTCGGTGCGTTTGAGATCGTCGAGAGAGACGGTTGCGCCCGCCAGATACATCGTCGGTCCCTCGGGGCCCGACCCGCCTTGGCGCTCGTGGCCGGTCACACCGACCCGACGCGCCACCGCCGATGCCACCAGCCCAACCGCACCAGGATCTGCTGCATCGAAGACCAGAAGATCGTCATCCTCCATGTGCTCGAAGATTCGACTCTTGGCGGCTCCGTATGCCGCCACGTCGGGGTGCCAGTCGAGATGGTCGGGAGCAAAGTTGACGATCACGGCAGCGCTAGGCCGGAAGCTGTCGATGAAACGCAGCTGGAACGACGAGGCTTCCACAACCAGAACATCGTGGTCTGCGACCCCTCTGCCGGTGATCGGATCTCCGATGTTGCCGACCGCGGCGGCGTCGACACCCGATTCGACCAGCATCGCAGCAGCCAACTCCGTGACCGTGGTCTTTCCGTTGGTCCCGGTGATTGCCGCCAGCGGAATCCCACCAAGCCGGCGATACCCCAGCTCCAGCTCGCTCCACACCGGAACCCCCGACGACAGAACGTCCGCCATGACTTGCGACGTTTCCGGCACACCGGGCGACGGCACCACCAGATCGACCCCGCCGAGGAAGCTGGGATCCCAATCGCCCGTGTAGACCTCGTCGGCGTCTATCCCCACCGTGGCCTCAGGCCGCCGGTCGTATGCGACCACCCGCTCACCTTGCTCTCTCAGCAACTCGAGCGCCGCCTTCCCGCTGACGGCCAGGCCAATGACGAGGACGGTCATCCGACTCCCCCTCCGGTGATGAAGTCTCCGTAGAAGAGTCCGAGCCCGAGAGCCACAAAAATCCCGGCCAGAATCCAGAACCTCACGATGACCGTCGTTTCGGGCCACCCCTTGAGTTCGAAGTGGTGATGGATCGGAGCCATCTTGAAGACTCGTCTGCCCCAACCGCGGAATGCGGCTACCTGGATGATGACCGAAACGGTCTCCAACACGTAGAGACCCCCGAGCACGATCAGCAGCAGGTGCGTATTGGTGAGCAGAGCCAACGCCGCCATCGCTCCCCCGAGTGCCTGCGAGCCGGTATCGCCCATGAATATTCGCGCCGGTGGCGCGTTCCACCACAAAAAGCCCAAGGTCGCCCCCGTCAGTGCGGCGCTCATGACCGCCAGCTCCAGCGTCCCGAGATTGGCGTAGAACTCGGGGTGTCTGAATTGCCAGAAGGAGATGATGACGATCGCCCCGAACACCAAGCCCGCCGAACCCGAGGCGAGTCCGTCGAGTCCATCCGCAAGGTTGACCGCGTTGGCCGTGGCCACCAGCATGATCAGCACCCAGAAGACGTAGAAGCCACCCATGTCGAGGCCGAGCGGCCGGGTAAACGACAACTCGGTCTCGACGCCGTACCCGATCGATCCCCAGGCGAACATGGATGCGATCGCCACCTGCCCTGCCAACTTCCATCGCTTGTTGAGACCGAGGTTGCGAGCCCTCGTCAGCTTGGAAAGGTCATCGAGGAATCCGATGAATCCCATACCTACGAAGGCGACCAGCACCAGCAGCCCCGGGACTTGGAACTCGCGGAAGCCCAGCTGCCACACACCCTCCGGACTACGCGCATCGAAGTGACCGACCAACCATCCGGCGAGAACGCCGACGATGATGACCAACCCGCCCATCGTCGGCGTTCCTCGCTTGTGGTGATGGTCGACCTCGTCCTGAATGAACTGGCCGATCGACCGATCACTCAGGAAGCGGATCGCCAGCGGTGTCAGCGTGATGGTCACCATGAACGAAACGGCTGCCGCCGCCAACATCGCCATCATTGGGGATCTACCTGCAATTGGGCCACGACGGCTTCCAATCCGGCAGCTCGTGAGGCCTTGACCAAAACCACGTCGCCGGGGACGATCATGGCACGCAAGAGCTCGACTGCGGCCGCCACGTCGGCAACAGAATCTGCGACCTCACCGGCCCCGTCTGCGATTCCGGGGTCATCGCCCACGGCGACGACCGAGAATCCGAGAGAGGCGGCCAGCGCGCCCGCCTGGCGATGGGCCTCTGCTTCGAACTCGCCCAGCTCGTGCATCCTGCCCAGTACCGCTAGATGACGTCCGGGCATGGCAGCAACCGTCTCCAGGGCGGCAGCCATCGAATCCGGATTGGCGTTGTAGGCGTCATTGACCAGAACGATCTCACCGCTACCCCACCGCCTGCTAACCACCTCCATCCGCCAGGGAGACACCGTCGCAGTCTCCAGCCGTTGCGCGGCCTCACCGAAGGATCGACCGACGGCGACGACGGCGGCGACGGCGGCGGCGGCGTTGACCGCCTGATGCCTCCCTGGCAACGGCATCCGAATCACCGCGGCCTCGTCCCGAAAGTGAAGCTCGAAGCTGGCTCGGCCGGTGTCATCGATCTCCACCCCGACGGCATCGACGTCGGCATCCGATTCCTCTCCGAACGTCAACATCGCACCCGCCGCCCGCACCAGGAGCCGCTCGTCGTCGGCCGGCAGAATCGCAACGCCTTCGGGACCCAGCGCCGATACCAGCTCCCACTTTGCGTCGATCACGCTCTCGGTCGATCCGAACATCTCCCAATGGGCCCGACCGATGTTGGTGATGACCGCCACATCTGGATCGATCACCGGCCCGAGGTGGGCGATATGGCCGGGGCCACGGCTCCCGATCTCGACCACGACTGCGGTCGCCGAGTCGGGCACCCCCAGCATCGTGAGCGGAACACCGAATTCGTTGTTGAAGGACTGTGGGGAAGCGTGCGCCCCCGATCCGAGGGCGGCGGCGATCAGATCCTTGGTGGTGGTCTTGCCGCTGCTTCCGGTGACACCGATAACCGGACACGCGATCTCGCGGCGACGCGCCATCCCCAAGGCGCGCAGTGCCGTCAGGGTGTCAGCCACTTCGACGCCATCACCATCCGGAAGCCGGCCATCCTCCGCCATCACCGCCACTGCACCGGCTGCTCTCGCCTCGCCAATGAAGTCGTGGCCGTCGTGGTTCTCTCCGACCACCGCCACGAACAACCCTCCGGATTCGACCGTCCGGGAATCGATCGAGACCGAGTCGATGACGGCCGCGCCCCGCTCGCGACCGTCACAGATGCGGGCCACGCGAGCGAGATCCCACCTCATCGAGCAGCCTCCTCAACAGCTACCTGGCGGTCGTCAAACGGCAGCAACTCCCCGGCGACCTCTTGGGACCTCTCGTGTCCCTTGCCGAGAATCAGCACCACATCCCCGCCCACGGCCAGTCCGAACGCGACGCCGATGGCGTGGCGCCGGTCGACGACGGTAATCGCATCGTTTCCCGCTCCCGCAGCAACCTCGGCCACGATCGTCTCCGGGTCCTCTGATCTCGGGTTGTCGCTCGTGATCACAGCAATGTCTGCCGTGGCGGCGGCGGCACCGATGAGTGGGCGCTTGGCCTGATCCCGATCGCCTGCTGCCCCTGCGACCACGATGACCCGACCGCCGGCGGCCAGCTCTCGTGCTGCACTCACCATCGATTCGACTCCGGCCGGAGTGTGGGCGTAGTCGACCACCACGGTGAAGTCCCTTTCGGTTGGAACGATTTCGAATCGACCCGGGATCGAAGTGACTCTCCCGATGCCGTCGGCGATCGTATCCCAAGGAATCCCCAACGCGTTGGTGCAGGCAGCGGCCACCAGAGCGTTGGATATATTGAACCTGCCGGGAAGCTGCAAGTGCACACGGGCGCCGCCGCCGGGGCCGGAGATATCGAATGTCGACCCGTCCAAGGCCACGGTGATCGCCCGACCACGGACATCGGCATCATCGCCGGTCCCCGCTCGAACTATCGGGATCGACGCCTCCGAGGCGATGTTCCGACCGGCGGCATCGTCCACCCAGATCACGCCAATGCGACACCGATCGAACAACGACCGTTTGGCGGCGAGGTACTCATCCATGTCGGCGTGAAAGTCCAGATGGTCCTGCGAGAAGTTCGTAAACGCACCGATCTCGAACAAGGTTCCATCGACCCGGCCAAGCGTCAGGGCGTGAGAGGAGACCTCGACTGAGGCGATGTCCACTCCGAAGCCGACCATCGCTGCCAACAATCGCTGGAAGTCGGTGGCCTCCGGCGTGGTGCGCTCGATCGGAAAGGGCTTCCCGTTGATACGAGCCCCGACCGTGCCGATGATCGCCTGTTGAATCCCGGCGGCGGCCGTAATCGATTCGATCAGATGGGCGACTGTGGTTTTGCCGTTGGTCCCGGTGATCCCGACTATTCGAAGGGTCGAAGACGGATCGCCGTGGACCTTCGACGCAAGACGACCGAGAACCTCCCGAACGCTCGGCACGACGATCGCCGCCCGACCGATCGGGACCGCCGTCTCATCCTCGACGCAAAGCGCGACCGCACCGGCTGCAAGGGCCTCGCCTATGAACCGGTGACCATCGGTCACGAACCCGCGCACCGCGGCAAACAGCGAACCTGCGCCGACATCACGAGAATCGTGAGTGACATCCGACACCAGGGTGCCGCCGTCTCCGAGCACCTTCCCCGCCACCGACGCCGCCAAGCCGTCGAGCGTGAGTGCATCAGCCACCGGGAATGACTCCGACGTGGTGAAGCGCGGCCAGCATGACCTCTGCGAACACCGGTGCCGCGCCCCGGCCACCGCTGGCATATTCCTGGGGTGAGTCCAACACAACTGCAATCACGATCTGAGGATCACCAATCGGAGCCATACCGATAAAGCTGGCAACGACTTCCTCTTTGCTGTACTCCTGAATATCGGGCAAGTATTTCTCGGTAGTTCCTGTCTTCCCGCCGACACGGTATCCGGGCACGGCCGCTGCGGATCCGGTGCCGCGCAACACGACCGCCTCGAGCATGATTCGCATCTGTGCCGCGGTCTCCACCGAGATCACCCGGCGGGCCAGCGGCAGGATTGCTTGCCGATTGCCCTCACCATCGACAATCTCCTTTACGAGGTGCGGCTGGACCCACATGCCGTCGTTGGCCACGACTGCGTAGACCATCGCCATCTGCAGCGGAGTCACCGAAACGTGGTAACCGATCGAGGTCCCGGCCAGGCAGGTGGTGATACACCAATCTTCAGGAGGACGCAGAACACCACCGGCCTCCCCCGGGAAGTCGAGACCGGACGGTCTGCCTTGCCCAAACGAGTACATGTATGTGTAGAGCCTCCGGATGCCCAACAGGTCGCCGACCAGGATCGTGCCCAGATTGGAGGAGTGAGCAACGATCTCGGTGACCGTCAATCGGTCGGGATGGACGGTCACGTCCCTAAAGACCGTGTCGAGGATCTCGATGCGCGGCGGGATCTCGAATGATGTGTTCGGGGCCACGATGCCGGACTCGAGGGCACCAGCGATGGTCACCAGCTTCTGCGTGGAGCCGGGCTCGAACACATCGGTGACTGCTCGGTTCCGCAGGGCGTCGACCGGCGCGCCCGAACGGTCATTCGGATCGAACGAGGGCAGATTGACCATCGCCAGAATCTCGCCCGACTCCGGATCGAGCACCACCACCGAACCGGAGGTGGCACCGGTCCTCTCCAGTGCCGCCGCCAGGGCTTGAGTCGCCGAATACTGAATCTCGCTCTTGATGGTGAGCACGAGGTCCGATCCCTGCTCTGGATGCTCGACCCGGTACTCGCCTTGCGGAATGACCCGGCCCTGAGGGTCCCGCTCTACCAGGAGCACGCCCGGCGTTCCGGCCAACTCGGCCTCGTAGAAGAGTTCGATGCCTTCGAGACCTGCGTTATCGCCGTCACTCACAAATCCGACGACATGAGCCGCCAGGGCTCCGGTGGGATACACCCGTCGCGGCTCGCTTAGAAAGTGAATGCCGGTGAGCCCGGCGTCCCTGATCGGTTGGGCGCTCTCCGGATCCAGCTGGCGGGCCAGGTAGACGAAGGCGGCATCGCTCGCCAGATCCTGGGCGAGATCGGTGGGATTGCGGGCCAACCATGGAGCCAGCAGCGAGGCGAGGCTCTCGGGATCGGTGATTTCACGCGGATTGGCGTAGACGGTTACTCCTTCGACGTTGACAGCCAGTTCCCGGCCATCACGATCAAAGATGGTGCCGCGATCGGCTGCCAAGATCTCACTCTGGAGACGCTGTTCCAGGCCGCGAGCTGCGAACTCATCTGCCCGCGCTCCTTGGACCACGGTCAGGCGATATCCGATCAGGGTCCAGGCGATGACGAGCAACACACCGACCGACACCAGACGACCGTTACGCCGACTTGGCGCCTCCTGCTCCATGGACTCCTCCTCGTTCCCTCGGTGCCCTCAACGGCACCCCGCCTACGGCTGGGCGCCCAGCAACGCCTTCAGATCGATCCAACGTTCCTCGACGCCGGGACCCGACTCGCCCAAGCCGGGAACCTCGATGGTCCGCACGATCTCCGGATACACCATCCCCATCTCCAGCGCCAACGACGAGATCCGCTCCGGAGCCTGAAGTTCGGTCACCTGAAGACGGAGGTCCCAATACCGGGCCTCCTCCACGGTGATCTGACGCTCGATATCGGTCACGACGAAGGCGCTGCGGTCGAGAGCTATCCGGGCATATACCGACACGAGGAAGGCGGCCGTCAACGCCGCCACCAGCAGTACCCAGTACCGCCGCCGGCCGCGGCGCCTGGTTCCCGGGCCGATGACCACGTGGAACTCACGCCCGCGCCTGTTCACCCTCGCGTTGACCGGGGCGAGACGTGCCGTCATGCCACCCGCTCCGCGGCTCGCAACCTGGCGCTTCGTGCTCGAGGATTCGCCTCGATCTCGGCAGCCGAAGGGGTCTCGCCGCCACGAGCCAGCAGCCTCACGTTGGCCACCGTGTCACACACGCACACCGGGAAGTCGGGAGGGCAGGTGCAACTCGACGATTCGCTGGCAAACTTCCGCTTGACGATGCGATCCTCCAGCGATTGGTAGGAAATCACCACGATCCTTCCGCCGTGTCGCAGCAACCGCATGGCGACGTCGAGTGCATCGGTGAGCGCCGCCAACTCGTCGTTGACGGCAATGCGAATGGCCTGAAAGGATCGTCGAGCTGGGTGACCAGAGCGCCGCGCCCGAGCCGGCACGGCGTCGGCGACGACGCCCGCCAGCTCCAGTGTGTCCGCGATGGGACGCGCTCTGGCGATGGCTTGGGCGATCCTGCCGGAGTAGCGCTCTTCGCCATACCGTCTGAGAATTCGAGCGACATCTGCCGCGGGCCACTGGTTGACGATGACGTCGGCATCCAGCTCCGCATCCGGCCCCATCCGCATGTCGAGCGGGCCGCGTCGTCGATACGAGAAGCCTCGCTCCCCCACGTCGAGCTGATGCGACGAGACACCGAGGTCGAAAATGGCTCCATCGATCTCATCGAGATGCTCCTCCTGTAGTACCGACTCGAGTTGTCGAAAGTTCGCCTGATGAAACGTCAGTCGTGATCCGAACGAGGCGCTCTGCCGACCTGCGTCCGGGTCCCGATCGATCGCCAGCACACGAATTTCGGCGTTGGCATCGAGCAGGACCCGGCTGTGACCGCCGCCCCCGAAGGTGGCGTCGACAATCGTTCCGTCGAGCGACCCCAGCCAATACTCGACCCGGTCGGCCAGAACCGGAACGTGATACTCCGGCGGTTGGTGGTTCCGACCCACCGTCAGCCCCCCGAAGCGCTGGCGCCAAAGTGGAAGCGGGCGGAGTAAGGGGCTTCCCACATGGCATCCGGAGGGCTGACGGTGGGTCGGAAAGTCCGCTGTTGCGCTGCACAGCTCAAATCCCTTCTCCACTGAGTGCTTCTTCGATAGCGGCATAGAACTCGTCGGCTTCACTGCTGTTGATCGCCCACGACTCTGCGTTCCAGATCTCGACCCGATCCGCCACTCCGACCACCACGACATCCTTGGAGAAGCCTGCGTAGTCGCGCAACGACTGGGGCACTTGGACGCGGCCCTGGCCGTCGAGCATCTGATCACTGGCCGCTCCAAAGAACGAACGGGCGTAGTTGCGGCTGCGCCGATCGGTCCGCGGGAGTCGATTGACCTTCTCGACCTCTTCTTCCCACCGATCGATGGGAAAGACGTAGAGACAGCGTTCTTGCCCCTTGGTCACGACCAGGCCTCGTTCGAGGCGAGCGCGGAACTTCGAGGGCAGCACCAACCGGCCCTTCGAATCCACAGTGTGCTGATACTCGCCCAGGAACATGACCTGGCATCTCCGATCACGGCATCCAGCGCCTCTGCGAGGCGCCCTCGGGTGGAAGGCCGCCGCCTCCCGGGTTCTCCACGTGCACCCACTTTGCCCCACTTCACGCCACTTGTCAACCCCTAGGACCCACTTCTTGGGAAAGAGAGCCACCGAAGAGCGTGCAGCATGCAGTCCCAGACCTCAGATCTCAGGTTGGAAGCCTCTGCAGTCTGGACCTGGAGTCTGACTGCAGGCTGCACGCTGCAGGCGGCTCCCGGGGAGCAGTACGCTCCCCGCTATGCCCCTCTCCGGCCGCACGATCCTTGTCACCGGTGCTTCGAGTGGTATCGGACGCGGCCTATGCACCGCATACGTTGCGAACGGGGCCCGAGTCTTTGTGACCGGTCGCAGCGAAAAAGAGCTGTCAGCCTCGATCTCCGATCTCCCCGGAGGGTCGGCCATATCCGTCGCCGCCGACCTGACGACCGAGGCCGGACGGCGCCAGATCTCCACCACGATCGACCACGGGGGCGGCGTCCTGGACGTTGTGGTCCATGCCGCCGGGCTGCTGGGTCCGCCGGGGGTATCACTCGCCGATTACCCCGAAGACGAATGGCGATCGGTGTTCGAGATCAACGTCACTTCGGTTCACCTTCTCCACCAAATGCTCACGTCGTACCTGGAGGAAGCGGCGGCGCCGGTGGTGATTGGCCTGTCCAGCACCGTCGGCCGCGAGGGCCGCGCCGGCTGGGGAATGTACGCAGTCTCGAAACACGCATTGGAAGGGTGGCTCTCGACTCTGGCGCACGAGTTCAGGGGAAAGGTCTTCTCGGTCAACCCGGGAGGTACCCGTACTCCGATGCGCGCCGTAGCCGTCCCCGATGAGGACCCGAGCTCACTCCCCACCCCCAGCGACATCGCTCCGATCTTCCTCAGGCTGGCGCACCCCGCCGCACCAGAGCCCAGCGGAACCCGCTTCGACGCACGCGACTGGATTGGCACCGACCCTTGGGCCGGTCTGGGAGTTCATTGAACATCGAGCTCTGCGAACCGTGGCTCCGGTGCCTATTCTGGGATCAAGGGGAAGAGGAGGACCATGCACATACTGATCGCCACCGACGGCAGCCTTGACCCCACCACCGCGGCCGATTTCGCGTCGGCCCTGGCAGGTGCCGATGGTTCTGTCACCGTTCTCACAATGGTCGAGATAAACCGGAATATGCTGCGCGACCTGCGCAGCCTGTTCGGCGAGCGAGTCGTCGACACCAGCCACCAGGACGCCGAGTACGTCGAAATGAAGCCCAATACCGGCACCGCGGTCGGCGCCGACTGGCCCGGAGACGACGAGATGCTGAACCGGTATCTAGACGACCAGAAGACCCTGCGTACGTCCGACCTCGTCACAGCTCTCATCGCTAAAGGCGTTACCCCGGAGGTGACAGTTCGTGAGGGTGAGGCTGCCTCCGGAATCATGACCGCGATCTCCGATCTTGCCGTCGACGTGGTGTGTGTCGGATCTCACGGCAAGGGCTTGTTCGAAGGGCTGCTCGGTTCGATCAGCACCAAGCTCGCCCGGCGCTCCCCTACGCCGGTGCTGATCATCCGCTGATGACCGATCCGACCCGACCCGACCCTGCCGAGCCGACGGTCGGTGCCGCCCGGTCGACCTCAGACCGACGTTGGGTCGGTCTGGCGATCCTGTCTGCCGCAGTTCTGGTACCGATCGGAATCCTCATATTCTCGAACCTCAAGGCCACCGAGGTCTCGTGGGCCGGGTTCCGGTTCGACCAACCTCTGTGGATGATCCTGATCGTGACGTTCCTCTCGGGCATGGTTGGTGGCAAAGTGGCCGGCTGGGGATGGCGTCGGTGGCGTAAGCGCCGCAAGAAGTTGAAGCAGGAACTCGAAGTGTTACGCAAACACGGCGTCGACAGCGGCTCCGCGGACTAGGGGTACGCGGCAACAATCGGGCTCATTCTCCGGCGTCGCCCCAACAGGCCGGCAGCAGTCTCCGGAACAATCGCCCCGCCGCTGGTATCGTCGCCACCCCATGGGAAGAGCACTGGTGTTGAACGCCACGTACGAGCCACTCTCGGTGGTGTCGGCGCGCCGCGCGGTGGTACTGCTGGTCAACCGGAAGGCCGAGCTCGTCCACTCCGGAGACGAATCCTGGGCATCTGAACACCTCCTGATCCCGGTCCCCACCGTCGTCAGACTGCGCCGGTACGTCAGAGTTCCGTTTCACCGCCGGATCCCTCTCAACCGCAGAGCGGTGTTCGCCCGGGATCGGCACCGGTGCCAGTATTGCGGACGACGGGCGGAGAACCTCGACCACGTGGTTCCGAGATCTCGAGGTGGCGACCACACCTGGGAGAACATCGTTGCCGCCTGCCGGGCGTGCAACGCCCGCAAAGGAGATCGAACCCCGTCGGAGGCCTCGATGTCTCTCGCCAACCGGCCCCATGCCCCCCGGCGACACGGGTGGATGCTCATCGGACTCGGAACCATCCCCCACCCATCGTGGGCCGCCTACATCGAGATGGCCAGCTCTGGTTAGAGCTCCAGCGACACCACGCTCGGCAGCGCAACCCAACACTCTCGGTGGTACTGTGGTTCGAGGCGCGCCGCCGGGCGCAAAACGCCAGACGCCGGGGCCCGATCGCACGGCGAAGGGCAACCAAGATTGCGGAGGTATCACCGGTGCGGGTGGTCGGATACGTGCGGGAATCGCCAGATCCATCGGATGGGCGCCCCGCCTTCAGCCAGCAGGAAGAGATTCGCCGTTATGCCGGCGACAATGGCCACCGCCTGGTGGCACTGTGCCAAGACCTGCGGACCCCCGGGCAAGCCGCCAATCGTGACGGTTACCTGAGTTTGCTCGGAGTGATCGCCGCCGGCGGAGTCGATGCAGTGCTGGTTCCCGGCATCGCGACCTTCTCCTCGGATGCGATCGTCCAGGAGGTCATGCTGTGGGACCTCCAAGCGCGTGGGATCCAGGTGGTTTCGACCGACCCGGCCGATCTGGAGATGCTCGACCCGGAAGCCATTCCGGATCCATCACGGATGGTGATCCGCCAGGTCCTCGAACGAGTCGGTGAGCATGCCGCCGGCATCGGCGCACACCGCATCGACCCGCCGACAGTCCTCCCCGACGGCGATGTCCTGATCCACATCATCGCCGCCGACAAGGCCGAGCAAAGCGATTCCGAAGCCATCGGATAGGGAACTGGCCTGGGCTGTCGGCCCGACGCCGGGATCCCGCAAGGCGACGCTTCCCGTTGCCCGCCCCCGGTTTCCCGAATGGTGTTGTTGGAGCTATCGCGGCGCTGAAAGGTACGGGAACTTGATTCGGGAAACGGGGAACTGGAAACGGGAAGCGGCTGCGACCGATGCACACAAACTATCAGTGGCACCCATAGCCGATCAGATCGTGACCAATCAGGTCTGGAGCGCCGATCTGGTCGCCATGCCGACCGCAAAGGCCCGTCCGACCTTGGTGACCTCGGCTCCGGCTCCCAGCGATCCATTCTCCCACTCGACGACCACCGTGACGATGGTCCGTTCGTCGATGTCGAGCCACTCGACGACCTTCGCCGTAACCGACTCCCCGGCTGCCTCGGCAACTGCGGCGACGATGGCGGCATCCAACTCCTCGGCGCCGACGCCGGGTTCGATCGCACGAGAAGCCGCTCGTCCGTTGGACAGAACTACCGAAGCGGTCAACCCATCCACCCGCTCTTCGACCGAGACCGATCGCAAGTGTGGAACCGAGCTCGCCGACGGCGGTGCGTTCGATGGCGGTTCTGGCACGTGCTCCACAGAAACCGGCACCGGCTGCCCCGAAGTCGGTGGAACAGCAACCGGCGGTGCGGCTACAGGTACCGGTGGGGTCGGAGGCGAATCGGTGGCAGGCGGGGCCGGCGGCGGATCCTCCTTGCCGGAGGAGACTCGCGACCGCATCCCGTGTGCCGCCAGGATCCGCTGCACTTCGATCCCAACTCGCCGCCCATCCGCATCGGGCGAGAGACTCACCTTGACCCCGGCCGGGATGGTCCCGTCGCCGTTGGCGATTTCAACCGACGACACTCCGGGCACGCCAAGCAGTTCTATCTGGAGGGTATCGGCACCCACGGCTGTCCGTCCTCTCTCCGTCCCAGCCCACATCTCACTTCTACCACCCATCGTAGTCATTTCGACCACTTTTTGTCACCTGCGACCGGGTGAAGAAATGTTATACGCCTGTTAGCCCCGCAGGCCTGCGTCGCTGATAACCTGCGGGCCGCACCCAGAGCAGGAGGCGTGTGGTGACTACCCAACCGGTCGGGCAAGACGACCTGACCTGGTTCTCCGAACAATTCCAGAGCGTATCGGCCAACATCGAGCGCGTCATTCAGGGCAAGCGCGACGTTATCGAACTCATAGTGATGGCGCTCCTGGCCGAAGGGCACGTCCTGATCGAGGATGTACCGGGCGTCGGCAAGACCTTGCTTGCCAAATCGCTGTCGCGCAGCATCCACTGCGATTTTAAGCGAATCCAATTCACTCCGGACCTGCTTCCATCGGACGTGACCGGGGTTTCGGTGTGGGACCGGGAGCGAGGTGCATTCGTCTTCAGGGCCGGCCCGATTTTCGCCAATATCGTGCTCGGCGACGAAATCAACCGCGCCAGCCCCAAGACCCAGGCCGCCCTTCTGGAGGCAATGGAAGAGCGTCAGGTGACGGTCGACGGCACAACGCGGATACTCGATCTCCCGTTCATGGTGATGGCTACCCAGAATCCGATCGAGCACGAAGGCACCTACCCCCTGCCGGAGGCCCAACTCGACCGTTTCATGATGCGTCTCGTGATGGGGTACCCATCCAGAAGCAAAGAACTCGAGATGCTGGAGGCGCACGGACGCACTTCCACCTACGCCGACCTCGAGGCCGTCATCAGCGCAGACGACGTGGTTCGGATGATCGATATCGCGCGGCGAATCTACGTATCCGATCCGATCAAGGAGTATCTGGTCGATACCGTGGAGGCGACTCGCAACGACCCCGATCTTCTGCTGGGAGCCTCACCCCGAGCCACCCTCTTCTTGCAGCGGGCCGCTCGCACTCGAGCCGCCGTCGACGGCCGCCATTTTGTGACGCCGGACGACGTCAAGGCAATGCTCAAGCCGGTCCTCACCCACCGGCTGATTCTGCGTCCCGAAGCCCAGATGCGTGGAGCCGTGGTCGAAGAGATCGTCGACGGAATAGCCCAGGGTGTCCCTGTGCCGGGGAGCGGAGTCCGCGCCTGATGCCCACCACCAGAGGCTGGGCGGCGCTGGGCGTCTCGACGGCCCTGCTGGTCCTCTGGGTCGGCTTTGGAGAAACCGAGCTGATGACGACGGCGATGTTCCTGGTGGCCGCAGTCGCCGTCGGGATGCTGTTCATCCGTTTCGCCGACCCCCGCGTCGAAATAACCCGCCACATCTACCCGGCACAGGTCCACGAGGGTGATGAGGTCGTGGTCGAGGTCGATGTCACAACGGCGCGACGGGTCCGCAACCTCGAAATCGTGGACACCGTGCACGGGCTAGGAGTCGCACGCTTTGCGGCGGCGACCACCACCCCCGGACAACCTCTGCTCGCCAGGTACGAGGTTCTGTGCCGTGCCCGAGGCGTATACCAGGTGGGCCCTGCCGAGATCTCGGTGAGCGATGCCTTCGCCCTGGCCGAACGACGCAACCGCACCGGAACTCAGGATCGACTTACGGTCTATCCGCGGATCGAACGCTTTACCGGGTTTCCGGCAGTCCGCGGCCTCGATCCGAGTGTTCAGTCGACCCGTCCAACCTTCGCTCCTCATGGCGGCGAAGACTTCTTCACGCTACGGGAATACCAGACCGGTGACGATCTGCGACGGGTGCACTGGCCATCTACCGCCAAACGCGGCGAACTCATGATCAAGCAGCTCGAGGTGCCCTGGCAGGCCCGAGCCCTGGTACTGCTCGACACCCGGGCCGAGCGTTACCCGACCGATGAGGCATTCGAACAAGCGGTGCGAGGGGCGGCCTCGGCCGCCACTCATCTCTATAAGGGCGGCTTCAGCCCCGAGCTGTGGGCCGCCGAGCGAGTCCCGGGGCTGCGGTCGGGCAGCCGCTTCCAACAGGCCATGGACATGCTGGCCACCATCACCACGACGCCCCACCTCGATCTGCGCAGCACCGTCAGTCGGCTACGGCGCCAAGGCGTCGGCGGAGGTGCATTGGTCATCGTCACCGGTATCCCAGATGATGGAGTCCTTGCCGCCTATCGAGTTCTCGCCAAGGATTTCACCCGAACCGTGGTGATGGCAGTCGGAGACCGAACCACCGACGGCGCCGGCATATTCCAACGCTCCGGTGCGGTCTCGGTGATGGTCGGCCCGGACTCGAACTGGGGACCCGCCTGGAGAACCGCGATGGAGCTTTCATGGTCTACCGCTTCAGTTGGATAGCCGGCATCGCCGGGATCGGACTGGCCCTCGCCAGAGTCGAGCGTCTGCTTCGCTCGTCCGTCGAGGGACTGCCCTGGGAATTCATCCTGGTGGCGACGGCGTTGCTCGGAGCGACCATCACTTGGGCCGGGCTGTCCTATCGGCTCAGCGGACGTGCAGTCTTTGCCATCAACGCTACCGCCGCCCTGCTGATCGCGGTGAGGATCGCCGTTCCCTCGGCAGCCTGGTACCCGTCGCTCCATTCGATGCGAGCGTTGGGTGATGAACTCGGATTCGCCCGCGATGTGATCGACTCCGGAGTCGCACCCGTCATTCCACTGTCGGGAATAATCGCCATCTTGGCGGTGGTATTTTGGATCCTCGGTGCTCTCCTGTCCTGGGGGCTTGCACGGGAAAGGCCCTACGTCGCCGTACTTTCCCCTCTGGTGGTCTACCTAGAATTCGCGGTAATGGATCGCCGCCCCGGTGGCATTTGGGGAGTGGCCTTCATGGTGTTCATCGGCGGAGCCCTTCTGGCGGTTGCCTTTGATCGGAGGCGCGAATCCACCGGTCTCCTCACCTCCGGGGTAACCCGCCTGGCGCTGATTCGGTCGCATCCATCGCTAGCAATCATCACCCTGGTGGCGGCCGTCATGGTCAGCGTCGTGTCGGCCACCGCAGTGTCGGGGTTGGTGCCCAGAAGCGGCTACCTGAGCTGGCGGACCCGAACCGGCCTCAGCGGCGAGTACTACGGCAGTGTCTCCTACAACCCCTTCGTCGGAATCCGGCAGAGCTTGGTGTCGCAGTCCAACACCCCGGTCTTTGTTGCCGAGGTCCAGGGGGACATCGATGCCGACCAAGTGTTTTGGCGCATGGTGACGCTCGACCAGTTCGATGGCGTGCAATGGCACATCGGTGGGAATCCCGAGATCGATCGACCCGAAGAGGTCGATTCCTTCGAGCACACCGAGGCCGCTTTCTTCGGTCCGATTTCATCGATCGTCCAAGAGATCACAGTGCTGGGACTTCAGATGGACTGGTTACCGGCTGCCTACTCCCCTCGGGCGATGTCGGCGCCCAATACTGCAGTCGATCGCGGCTATAGGGTCAAGACCGACGACGCTGCATTGCGCTTTGATGCGCTCACCTACAGGGGTATGTCGTACACGGTGACCTCCGACGTTCCCACCCCGGATCTCGATGTTCTGAGCCGAACCGACGATGGGCTCCCATCGATCGTCTTCCAAGGAGCCATCGACCAAGACGACTTCGAATTCGATGGAGCTCCTCTCGCCATCGAGAGGCGGCAGCTGGAGGACGCCGAGCGCTTCCTGGAGCTCCCGGTCGAACTCGACGATGGGATCGGTGCCCTTGCAATCGACAACACCGGGGGCCTCGAAACCGACTTCGAGAAGGCGCTGGCCCTCGAGACCTTCTTCCGCACCCCGGGAAATTTCGTCTACTCCACTGCGATCGTTCCCGGCCACGGGGCCTCGGTCCTGTCTGATTGGCTGCTCGACCCGACGAGTGAGAACTACCGGATCGGTTACTGCGAGCAGTTCGCAACCTCGATGGCTGTGATGGCTCGCACCCTCGGCATCCCGTCGCGGGTAGTGCTCGGGTTTACACCTGGGACACTGCTCGAGGATGGGCGGGTCGTGGTCCGTGATCGCAATGCCCACGCATGGGTGGAGCTGTGGATGCCCTCACAGGGCTGGGTTCGCTTCGATCCCACCCCGCGCGGCGATGGGGTGAATCCGGCAACACTCGCCGGCCTGCCCTTCGACGTGGCCGACTATCTCGACGTGCCCGAGCCGTTGGCACCTCCGCTCCAACTCGAAGGCCTGGGAGGCGCGCTCTTTCGCGATGACGAGTTCGAAATCCCAGAGCGCGTCGCCGCCACCGACGGCGGAAGCGACACGGCAACCGGACCACAGCTACCGAGTTGGCTGGTGACGGTTGCACTGGTCCTGGTTGGACTCTTCAGCCTGATTCCCGCAGTCAAGTGGGCTCGACGGCGATTGCGGCTGCGCAGATTGGAGGGCGGCGATATCGGGGCTGCTTGGAGAGAGATTCTTGATCGTCTCACCGACCTCGGAGACGGACCGGCGATAGCGGCGACGCCATTGGAATTCGCCCGGAGAACCGATCCTGTGATGCGACCTCTAGCCGAGGTCTACGGTGCTTCGGTGTACGGGACCGGCGACGACGACGGCCGGAGCATCGGGCTGGCAACCAGGTCACTCGAGGATTCTGAAGACCGGCTTACAAGCCGCTACTCGCTGGCACACCGGGTGGCCGCCCGGTACCGACTCTCCACCTTGATCCCGACCTGGATGAAGAGGAAGCGAAGGCGTTGGGGAAGAAGGCGTTAGGGAAGAAGGCGTTAGGGAAGAAGGAATAGGGAAGAAGGAATTAGGAATCAGGAAGAACTAGTCCCTTCCTACCTAATACCTAAACCCTATCCCCCGGCCGCCTCGCTCTGGACGTCGTCTTCGACCCGCCGCAGCATCTCGAGGAATCTGTCCCGGTCGAGTTCGAATTTGGTGACGTCCTCTTCGACCTCACGCGTGATCTGATCTATGGCGACAAAAAACGCCAGCTGCCCTTCACGGAGAGCATCGATGAGTTCCTCTTCATCGGAGGCCGTTCGGAAAATACTCTGACCGTCTGTGATCAACCGCACTTCCGAAAGATGGACATCCATCTCTGCCGTGCGGCGCAGGTAGTCCCAAGCCCTCCTCACCCGCTGCACCGACATCCCGTTGTCGAGCAGGCTGCGAACCACCCTCAGCGCGACCAGATCGCGGAATGAATAGAGGCGGCGCCTCCCCGGCCTGCCGCCGGTGGCCTGCACCGACGGCTGCACAAGATTCACACGATCCCAGTAACGAAGCTGATGAGATGTACAACTGGTCAGGCGACAAGCCTGCTGAGCCGTAAACGCTTCCAAATCCCGTCTCCCTATCCGTCGAGGCCGGTCAGTCCCTGTCCCGGCTCCGGCTCCCGGTTCCGATCCCGACGTACCAGCCGTATCCCCCAAGGCAACGCAGCCTAGCCATTGCCCCACCGACGCCGCAGCCTCCCGAGGAGGCCACCCTCAGATCGCATCGCGACGCCGGCACGCCGACGGGCGATCGCCACCAGGCCAACCAGGGAGACGACCATCAGGCCGAATCCGAAAAGAGCAATGAGCGTATTCCTCGTGAAGAATCCGAACATGAGTCCGGATCCGACGATGAGACCCACCAGGGCCCACTTCAGGTTCCTTCCCGACAGGCTGGCGAGCGTCGCGGTGCGAACGGTCTCCGCCAGCTTCGGGTCTTCCTCATAGAACTGCCGCTCGATCTCTTCGAGGATCCGCTGTTCTCTGTCATCGAGGGGCATGGTCTGATTCTCCGCCAGCGGTGATACGACCTCTGAGTATACCGAGCAGCCCTCCTAGTGCTCAGGCGCGCCGGTGCTGGGATCACAGACTGGCGGTTGCCCTGGGGGCCTCGCAAACGGTCCGGATCCGGCCCTCTCCGATCCGGTACCTACACCGGCTCGGACATGCCGCCGTTTTGTTCGTCGAAATCGGCCAACCGGGCGCGACCGACCGCCGACCCGCCAAAACGATCCCTTATCTTCTCCACCGCTTCGTCCATCTCCTCCCAGACGCTGTCGCCCAGAGCCAGCTGCCGTGGTTCGTCGGTCCCCACCAGCCCGTCTCCTCCGATCCCCAGGAGACGAACCCCCCGGTGGTCAGCGGCCGTACGACCGAGCAGCCGGCGAGCAATGTCGAAGATCTCGGCCGATGAGGACACCGGCGCGGCAAACGTATGAGTTCTCGACACCGTGGTGAAGTCTGGGTAACGCACCTTGAGGGTGATCGTCGACGCCACGTACCGGGCGTGTCGCAGCCGCGCCGACAGCTTGTCGGCGTGCGCCAGAAGTTCGCGCTCCATCGAATCCTCAGTGGTCAGATCCGTTTCGTACGTCTGTTCGACCGAGATCGATCGAGTGGTTGCAGTCTCGGCTGCCATACCCGCCTCGCCGCCATGAGCCATGCTCCAGAGCATGGCTCCCACCGCCTCACCCACCCGCCGTACCAGGGTGTCCCGCGGGAAGGTCAAGATGTCACCCACCGTCTCGATGCCCAACTCCTCGATGCGAGCCCGGGTGGCCTGCCCGACTCCCCACAAAGCCTCGACGTGCTTGGGATGCAGGTAGTGCAACTCGGTGCCGGCCTCAATGACGAGGATGCCGTCCGGTTTGGCATCACGCGACGCCATCTTGGCAACCAGCCTGGTGGTGGCGATTCCAACTGAAGACGGCAGCGACAGTTCGGCGCGGATCGCAGCCCGCATTTTCTCGCCACATGCCCGAGGTGATTCGTAGTGCAGCCGAAGGCCGCCGATGTCGATGAACGCTTCGTCCACACTCACCCGCTCGACCGAAGGTGTGAACCCGTCGAGAATCTCGAAGACTCGATCCGAGGCCTCCCGATAAGCGGAGTGATCGGGAGGCACCACCACACCGTGAGGAACCAGCCTCCGGGCCTGGATCATCGGCATCCCCGATCGAACGCCTCGCCGCCGCGCCTCGTATGAGGCGGAGGCGACCACCCCTCGGTTGCCGGCGCCGCCCACCAGTACCGCCTTGCCGATGAGGTCGGGACGGCGTCTGCGCTCCACTTCCACGAAGAAAGCATCCATGTCGAGATGTGCGATGTGCTCCGAGAATCCGCCCATTACACGACGGTACCCGCCGACGAGCCTTGCCCACGGTCGTCGATACACTCTCACGCCGTGCTCCGCACGTTGCACCTCATCCGACATGGCGAAGTCCACAACCCCGGTCACGTGGTATACGCCGATCTCGATGGCTTTGGCCTGAGCGCGATCGGCCGACGACAGGCGGCTGCTGCCGCCGCCCGGCTGGCCGACCTGGGGACGGATGCGATCGTCTCCTCTCCACTCGACCGCGCCGTCCAAACGGCCGACCCGATATCGACCCTGACCGGGACCAGTCCGACCACCGATGATCGAACCACCGAGTGGATGCTCGGAGCCCGGTGGGCCGGGACTCGATGGGACGATCTTCCCGGCCGCTTTCCCGGCGAACTCGAGGCCTATCTCGACCATCCCCTCGATCTCGAATTTGCATCAGAATCGATCGCCGACGTAGCCGCTCGTATGGCGAAGGTGGTCGACGATCTCGGTAATCGGTATCCCGGAGGCTCAGCAACCATCGTCTCGCACCAAGATCCCATCCAGGCCCTGAGACTCCAGCTGCGAGGACGCTCTCTATCGAGCCTCCAGATCGACAAGCCGACCCACGGCTGCGTGATCACTCTCACCTCAGCACTCTCCGGTTGGACCGAAACGGCCTCTTGGGCTTCGCCCATCGAGTCATCTACGTTCCCACCGTTGCACCGCCCGAATCGGATCTAGGAGCCCGCTGAACAACACCTGTCCCTCATCTCTCGACGACATCGATCTAGCTACGGCTGGGTCATACTCGGCCCAAAGCCACCTCCGCATGGCGGTGCTGCGCCCAAGGCGGCGGCGCTGCTGCGTGGCACATCACCATTCGCGGTGTCCTCGCTTGCGCCGGTCCTACACAACGAGTGACGAAACCCCTTCTGGCTACAGCGTTCGAATCCTGTCAGCCTCGAACGCCGCCGCCTGGTCGAGCCACCCTACGGGCGGCACAATGTTCTACCTTGCGACCGGCGCTCCCGGCCGCCGTTATCAGCAAACGGCATCATTCAGCAGGCTTCTAGACTCTCGCTCCACGATCAGGGAGGAGGTGACGGGTGCGTCGGATCATCGGGTTGGTGGCGACCCTCGGACTGGTATTGGTTGCTTGCGGCAGCGGACCCTCCCCTACCGCCATCGAACGAAACCAACAGCCGTCGACCACCACCACGACCGAGCCACCACCGCAAGGCGTGGTCGTGGTGAGCATCGACAACGGCAGGTTCTCGCCGTCCAACCTCGAAATCGAGCTGACGGAAATCTGGATCGTCGAGTGGCAGCACAACGACGCTCCGGTGACGCTGGCTGACGGGACGGTGCGAGAACGCGAATATCAGATCACTTCGCGCGATCGCAATGAGGACAGCAGCTTCCTCTTTGAGAGTCCGCTCATGGTCTTTGGCGACGTCTTTCAAGTCAACTTCAGCGCTTACCCGGAAGACCTCTACCGCTACAACACATTCCTGGGCCAGCAACGCATTCCGGGCCTCGTCGATACCCGCGCCAGCCGCTGACCCGGATGTTCTGAAGCCCGTGCCTCCGGCACCTCTCGCGGTCTCGCTGCTGCTCGGGATCGCCGCGCTCTCTGGGATCGTCGGACTGGCTCTCGACTCCGATCCCTTCTCCGGCCAGTCCGCACTCATGATCTCGATCGGTGTGGGCTTGCTGACCCTGGTCACCGTTTCCGGGGTCCTTCTCGCCCGCGGCCGCTGGTCACGCTGGATGACACTTGTGGTCAGTGGGCTCTGGTTCGCCTCTGCCGTCGCTCCTCCGCTGCATGGCGCGACCGCGGCCACAATCGCCGCCTCGGCAGCCGCGGCCTCGATCGCCACCGGCCCCTGGCTCGGTAGATGGCTGCGTCGCCTCCCGGCGATTTCCGCACCCCCACCGGCCGCTGTGGTCCTGCTTCTGCTTCTGATCGCCACGTCGGCCGTCATCGGATTCACCCAAGGGGAGGCCGTCCCCGACCCCATCGCCTGGGTTCTCCCAGGATGGAGTGCCCTGCTGGCCTTCGGCCTGGCACGGTCGTTCGCTCCGGCTCTTTGGGCGGGACGGCTCGGGCACGCACCGGTGTCGGCGGTCGTCAGCCTGATGCTGGGGCCGGCCACCGCGGTGGCGCTTCTGGCCAAGGCGGCGGTCGAAACCCTCCTGCTGTGGCGTCGAGACCTCAACCTGGCGGTGAGTCCGCTGCTACCGGAACGGGTCACGGCGGTGCCGATTCCTCCGGAACTGGTGGATCCGAAGTTCTTGAAAGCGGCCGGCCTCGACGATCGCGGCCGGCCGCTGGAGACCTCTTGAGTCGGCGTCCCAACCTCTGGGTCACCGTGCCCATCACCCTCGCCGCCTTGGCCGGTGGTGTTGTCGGGTACTTCGTGACCGACGCTTCCTGCGCCCCCGGAAGGTGCACCTTGGCCGCGGTGTCGATGGCCGTGGCCGTCGGGATCGGGGCTGCCGTCGGAGTAGGCGTCGTTGTCGTTCTGGCCCTCAAATCACTCTCCGAATGGCAGGAGCACGCCGACCGCGGCATCCTCACCGAGACCGACCCGGACGCACCGAGAACTCCTCCCACGTGTTGAGCGATCAGCAATCAGCAATCAGCAAGAACAAGAGGGCGGCACTCGTTGCCGTCTCGCGCTACTCGGCCTTGGCGAAGATCAGAGAGACGTTGTGGCCACCGAATCCGAATGAATTGGTCATCGCCTTGTCGACGTCGACCGGCCGTGCCTCGTTGGGGACATAGTCGAGGTCGCACTCCGGGTCGGGGGTGGTGTAGTTGATCGTCGGAGGTACCACGCCGTCGCGGATCGCCAGGATGCACACCAGTGACTCCAGAGCCCCGGCGCCGCCGAGCAGGTGCCCGGTCATCGACTTGGTCGACGAGATCGGCGTCGCATACGCCGACTCGCCGAAGACTGTCTTGATCGCCGCAGTCTCCGTGGCGTCGTTGGCCTTGGTGGAGGTACCGTGCGCGTTGATGTAGTCGATATCGGCTGCGGCCAGGCCGGCATCGTCGAGCGCATGTTGCATGGCGCGAGCCGCACCACCTCCGCCGGGGCGAGGCAGGGTCACGTGATACCCGTCGGACGACATGCCGTAGCCGACCACTTCGCCGTAGATGTGAGCGTTCCGAGCGAGGGCGTGTTCTCGTTCCTCGAGGATCAGAGTTGCCGCCCCTTCCCCCATGACGAATCCGTCGCGATCGGCGTCGAAGGGACGACTGGCGCCTTGGGGGTCGTCATTGTTGAGGGACAGGGCCCGTGATTGGGCGAACCCGGCCAGCGCAAACTCGCAGACCGGGGCTTCGGCGCCACCAGCGACCATCACATCGGCCGCACCGCGCTTGATGATCTCGGCAGCATCACCGATGGCATTGGCCGAGGCGGCACAAGCGGTGACGGTGCAGGTGTTGGGTCCGAAGAGGTTGTACCGGATCGAAACCAGACCGGCTGCCATATTGGAGATTATCTGCGTGATCGTCAGCGGGCTGACCCGGTCCGGGCCTCGCTGGCGCATGGTGTCGATGCCGTTCTGGAACGAGATCATTCCGCCGATCCCAGAACCGACGGAGACGCCGGCCCGCATCGCTGCGGGATCGTCTTCCTCGTAGGAGATCCCCGCATCGGCTAACGCCTGATGGCTAGATGCCCAGAAGAGCTGGTCATACCGATCGAGTCGGCGAGCCTCCTTGCGCTCTATGTACACCTCGGGGTCGAAATCGGTGATCTCGCCGGCGATGCGGGCTTTCATATGGCTGGCATCGAAATGCGTGATCTCGCCGATCCCGGATTTCCCCTCTAGGGCGGCCTTCCAGAAGGTCTCGACGTCTAACCCCAATGGGTTGACGGTTCCGAGGCCCGTGACAACGACCCGCCGCGACACAATCAGCCTCCGAGCTTCTCCATCACGACATCGACGGCGGCGCCGACCGTCCCGATGGCCTCGGCCTCTTCGTCGGGAATGGCCACTCCGAAGTTGTCCTCGAGTGCCATGAGCAATTCGACCACGCCCAGTGAGTCCACCTCGAGATCCTCTTCGAAGGTGGCCTGCTCAGCGCCGAGCACCTTCGCCTGGCCTGGTGCCGGTGCGCGCTCTCGTACAGAGTCGGTGTCCACCGGCCGGGTGCGCGGCCCCTCGAGGCGGAACACCAGCGTCACTTCGCTGCCCCCCAGGCTGATCTGGTCACCGTGGCGGAGAGGGTACTCTGTCTGTCCGATCTTGATTCGGTTGACGAAAGTGCCATTTGTCGTGTTGAGGTCCCGCAGTGAGAACCCGTCGGCAGCCTCCATGATCAGCGAGTGCCTGCGTGACACGGTGGTCTCGTCTATTACCACGTCGTTGTCGGAGCGGCGGCCGATGGTGATGGCATGGCCCGACAATTGAACGGTCACGCCGCTATTCGGCCCGCCCCGTATCAGCAGCGTGGCCCCTGAACCACTCTCCATCACACCGCCCTCCGGACTTCGGACCAGGAAAGACGCGGGAGCGCGAGCTTCGACATATTCGCGCATAAGGGATTTTACACAAGGCGGGAACAATGTACCACGCGCTGAAGCGCGACTCGCAGGGTTTGTGCTTGCCGCTGGGGTGTTTATAATACTGATGCTGAGTTCCGCGATTGGTGACCTGTGTCTGTCCGGACAGTGACCAGCCGCAGGCCTCGCACCTTATGAAGCCAGTGAGGGAGTACTTCCGGACGTCCTTGCGGTTCTCAGTTCGGTTGTGCGAAATGCGCTCCCGGACCCGCCGGATGGTCTCCTCGTCCAAGA
>JACZWZ010000148.1 GCA_022571885.1 Acidobacteriota bacterium | reverse complement strand
CGATTCGGCGACCGGAGGACAGATGTCATCATGGTCCCCCGCACCGAGGTCGTCGGTGTTCCGTCCGACACGCCGGTCGAGAAAGCGATCCAGGTTGCTCTCGAAACAGGACATCGCCGTCTCGTGGTCTATGAGACCGGTCTCGACGATGTCACCGGGATTGTCCGATTACGTGATCTCTTCGCCATTCCTCCTGATCGGGCCGGGATCCCGGTCGGACATCTCAGTCAGGAGCCTTTGGTGGTTCCGGAGACCAAGCGCATCGTGATGCTTCTCAGGGAGATGCAGGAGACCGGCACCCACCTGGCCGTGGTTGTCGACGAGTACGGCGGAATGGCCGGACTGGTCACCGTCGAGGACATCGCGGAGGAGCTTCTTGGGTCGATCTCCGAAGACGCTGTCGACGAGGACCTCGTCCGAATCGGCGAGGCGAGCTGGTCGGTAAACGGCCTCCTCCCCATCGAGGACCTCGAAGCGGCCGTGGAAGCCGAGTTCGGTGAAGGCGAGTGGAACACGGTCGCCGGATTGGTCGTCAGCCACCTCGGGCACTTGCCGGCTGTTGGCGACCAGGTCTCGGTGTCGGGCTGCATCATGCGGGTGACCGCCATCCGCGGCCACCGGGCGGTCCGCATCGAAGTGACGGTGCCAAGTTCGTAACTTGATATGCGCCCGCTCGGGAACTGGCGTTCTGCGCTATCTATTGAGCCTGGTCACGGTGTTTGTTCCGGACCTGATACGTGACACCACGCACCGAGACCGGGCAGTTGGAGGGTTTCTGACAGGCTTGCTGACACTGAAATTGGAGGGGTACGAAAAGTAAAAGGTGGCACTGGCGACGTGAACCCGACCACGGCGGCATCGGTCTCGCGTTTGGGGGGTCTTGGTTGGCCTTCGTCGGTGAATCAGATGCGGTCGTGACCGCTATGACGATCAGTGTGTGTTTCCTCACGGGAATCATCGCCTTTTCAGCGGGGGAAGCGTTTCTTCAGGGTCGTTCCGGCGGGTCCATAAGCGCCGTCGATCTGAACCCGAGCCCGCTTCACCGACAACACGCCGGCGTCGAGATCGATGTCCGGCCACTGGAGGCCGCATAGCTCGGACCGTCTCAGACCCGTCATGCAGGCCGTTTGCCAGAGAGGGGCAAGACGATCGCGCTTCGTCTGTTCAAGGAACGCCATTATCTGCTCCGGTGTCCAGACAGTTTCGGTGACATCCTTTTGGGGTACCTTCGGCTTGTCCGCGAAATCAGTCGGGTTCCTGGCCAGCAAGCCATGGCGGACTGCCGCTGAGGCAGCCGAAGTGTTGGCGGCCGAGACCGGTATTCCGGCCGACACTTTGGACAAGCTGCTCACCGAACATCAACACCCCCATCAGCCACCCCACCCCGTCGACGACCTGGCTGCCGGTACCACCGTGCTCGTTGACGAAGCCGGTACCGCCACCACCTCCAAGTTGGCGGAGTTGGCCCGACTCGCCGACAGCCACCGTAGTCCACCTCTGTCGGATGAAACGTCCTGTTGCAGACGAGACATTCGAGGTGAAATGCCGTTACCTGACGATCCTCGTTCCCGCGATCCCGGTGAGGGCTTTGTCGATGTTGCGGGGGCTCGTGATTATGGCTTCCGTTCCACCGGCCTCGAGGAACGTGACGACTGCCTCGATCTTGGGCTCCATCGATCCGGGCAGGAAATGGCCGCCTTCGGCGAGATAACCCTTTGCCTGGTCGAGGGTCATCTCCGAGATCCACTCCTGTTCGGGCGTCCCGAAGTTGAGAGCGACTTGGTCTACGGCGGTGCTGATCAGAAGTAGATCGGCGTCGAGATTGGAGGCCAGAAGAGCCGAGGCTCGATCTTTGTCGATCACGGCGGGAACTCCACGCAGCGCTCCTGAGTCATCGGCGACGACCGGCAAGCCTCCGCCACCAACTGCGATGACCGCGAAACCGGATTCGAGAAGAGTCCGGATCGCTCCCAGTTCGACGATCCGCATGGGCATGGGCGAGGCCACGACGCGACGCCATCCCCGGTCGGCATCCTCTGCAATATCCCATCCCTCTTGGTCTCGCCGTTGCTTGGCCTGATCCTCGGTCAGAAAGGACCCAATGGGCTTCGAAGGCGAGTCGAACGCCGGATCGTCTTTGTCCACCTCGACCTGGGTCACCACTGTCACCACGCCCTTGTCGATGCCCATGAGCTCGAAATCGTTGATGAGGTTCTGCTGGAGGAGGTACCCGATGGCGCCTTGGGTGTGGGCCCCACAAACGTCGAGTGGTACCTCGTGGAGTTCGTGAGACGCCAGCTCGGACCGACGGAGGATGAATCCGATCTGCGGTCCGTTGCCGTGGGTGATGACAACATCCCATCCGGCGGCGACGAGGCCGGCTATTTGATGATCGGTCTCCGCCGCTGCCAGGTACTGGTCTTCGACCGTCTGGTGTTCCGGATCGGTGATGAGGCTGTTGCCCCCGATGGCTACTACGGCAAGCTTTTTCACGCTTTCCCCCTTTCGGTCATCCTTTGTCTCACATCGTCAAGGCCATGACGATCAGACAGCCAAGCCAGGAACCCGTCGTCGAATCGCTGCTTGCTCGTGAGCTGGTATTGGTCGGTGGCGAGAATGCCGCCGAGACCTTCTTGGCGAACTGACATAGCGGTCATTCAATCACGCGGCATCCCGCACGTAGGGACCTTCGCCTCTACAACACCTTCGGTGGTATATGAAAGATAGAACCAAGCAACGTAGGAGTAACGGTGACCTCACCCAAGACCACAGAGGTTTCACTCGAGAGGATCTCTGACCTGCAAGGTCGGCTTCCCGCGGCCAACACCACAGACGTCACCATCGAAGTGCTGGGCAAGGACCTGGGAGATCAGGTCCAGGTCCAACGTCTGCCGTGGCACTCGCTCATCTATGACCGATTCAACGACATCCTCGAGTTGTCGGTGGGTGGACGCGATCCCCGGGTCCCAGTTGTATTGCGACATGAGATCCACCATCCGTCTCGGGTCTGGACGGAGGAGATCGAGGGGTCAGTGCGCGCCATCTCAATCGAGTCAAGCGATGAATCTCAGACCATCGTCTGCTTCCACCAGCGGAACGCACTCAGCCCAGGCTGACCGACTATAAGAAAGGCTGCCCGTGTACTTCCTCGACCGTATCGATGCGGGTCGGCAACTTGCCGAACGCGTCAAGCAACAGGATTTCCTCGACCAAGAAACCGTGGTGCTGGGGCTACCCAGGGGTGGGCTCCCGGTCGCTTATGAGATCGCCATGGCGCTCGACGCCCCGCTCGACGTGATCGTGGTACGAAAGCTCGGAGTACCGTTCCAGCCTGAATTGGCCATGGGCGCAATCGGGGAGGGTGGAATAAGGACCATCAACCAAAAGGTCGTCTCGATGACGGGCGTCACTTCGAATGACCTGGTGGCAGCTGAGCGCCGTGAACGGGTTGAGTTGAAGCGAAGGTCTCAGCGATTCCGCGCCGGTCGCCCGCGGATTCCTCTGACCGGAAGAACAGCGCTCATCGTCGACGACGGTATGGCCACAGGGTCCACCGCTCGCGCGGCATGCCAGGTTGCCAGAGCTCAGGGCGCATCGAGAGTCGTACTGGCGGTACCGGTCGCCCCGCCGAGCACGCTCCGCGAGCTCCGACACGATGCGGACGACGTGATTTGTCTGCGCGAAGAGGAGCCGCTGTGGGCCGTCGGCCAGGCCTACGCAGACTTCAGCCAGACCAGCGACGCCGAAGTCGCCAATTTGCTTGAGAAAGCCGAGAAACGTCATGGAGCGTCAGTGAGAGAGCCGGCAAAGCAGAGTTCGACGAGGGACGATGAGGTCGTCGTAGCCGTTGAGTCCCTTCGCCTCTCCGGACATCTCACCATTCCCAAGCACCCCAAGGGTTTGGTGGTGTTCGCCCACGGGAGTGGGAGCAGTCGCCATAGTCCACGCAACCGATTCGTGGCCGACGTGCTGAACCATGCAGGGTTGGGAACTCTGCTGTTTGACCTATTGACTCCTGCCGAGGAGAGAGACAGGACCAACGTCTTCGACATTGAGCTCTTGGGTGGGCGTCTTTCCAAGGTCACCGACTGGCTTTACTCCCTGCCAGAGGCTTCTGACGTCCCAATCTCGTATTTCGGTGCCAGCACAGGCGCCGCTGCCGCGCTCTGGGCCGCCGCCGAGCCGACGGCACGGATTGCCGCTGTCGTCTCCAGAGGCGGTCGACCCGATATGGCTGGCGCACGTCTCTCCGACGTACGGAGCCCCACCCTTCTCATCGTAGGAGGCCGTGATCAGGTAGTCGAGGATCTCAACCGACAGGCCCAAGCCCAGCTTCGATGCGAGAGCAGCCTTGTGATCGTCCCCGGCGCCACCCACTTGTTCGAGGAGCCCGACACATTGGAAGAGGTGGCTGGCCTGGCCTGCGACTGGTTCCTCAGCCATGCCAAGTCCGGACACAAACCCAGGAACAGCCCGAACGACACTCCAGCGTGGGATCTGTTTTTGGAGCGTGCCCGTGAAGGTGCCCAGGGAACCGAGCTCTATGAAGAACCTCTCGGCCGTTCTCTCCAAGTCGAGCGAGAGCAAGCTCAGGGAGTCGACGTATTTGTCGACCCCGACGCAATTGTGCCGGTGAAGGCACTGACTGAAGGCTCGCCAGGCCACGAGACACTCACTGGCGACCAGGTCGAGTTGAGACGCGATGAGGAAGAGGAATGGCAGCGGTCGGACCCGGATACCGAAAGATGACAGCGCGCCCCGGATACTGAGAAGCAGAAGTGATTACAGATCTCGAAACAGCTGTGCTGGACCACCCATGACGGGCGCCGGGAATCTCATCGACCTCACCGGCGACCATTCAGTGGCGCCGTTGCGGGTGGCCATGGTGACGCGGTTCCCGCCTAGTTGCTCCGGGGCCGCCCAGGCCGCATCCGATCTGGCTGAGACGTTGGTGAGCCGCTTTGGGATCGACGTCGAGGTGATCCGGTTCGTCCCGCTCGGAGAGCATGCGGCTCCAGGGCTTCCAGTCGTGATGGAGCTGAATCCGAGTTGGAGTCTGGGGGGCGAAGCCGCCGCCGCCCGAGCGAGTCAATGCGATGTGGTGCTCGTCCGACTGGAGCATTCGTCTCCGGTGGAGCTGGTCGACGAACTGATAGGTCGGTCGGAGGTCCCGGTTGTGCTGGTGCTTGATGACGTTGCACCCGCCCGTACCGACCTTGCCGGGTCGGTCGCTGCGCTGGCGAAGAGAGCAGATGCGGTTGTCGTTCCGTCAAGAACGGCGCAGGAGCGCATTCGAGAGCAAACCTCCGGCTCGGTCCGAGCCGATGTCATTCCGCACGGATCACCATGGTCGGCAATGGAGCCACCGAAGGGCATCCGCTGTCGTATTCTCACCTGGGGCTTCATGAGTCCTGGTATGGGTATCGAAAGGGTCATTCAGGCTCTGGCGCTGCTAGGCGACATCAAGCCGGCACCCCATTATCGAATCATCGGGATTGCCCACCCCAGCTGGTCGAACCGGGAGGCTGCCAGGCATCGACGCAACTTGCTGAAGACGGCCGAAACCCTTGGAGTGGGCGACTGCGTGGAGTTTGGTCCCATCTTGAGCTCAAGGGAGGAGCTATTCGAAGAGGCTCGGGAAAGCGACATCCTCGCCGTTATGTACGACGCTCAGGATCGCGCAGCCTCCCGAATACTCACCGAAGCCGTCTCTACCGGACGACCGGTGGTGGCCACACGATTCCCCGGAGCGGTCGAGTTGCTGGCGTCCGGCGCCGGGCTGACCGTCGCGCATGAGGACACGGCCGAGTTGGCAGCTGCCCTTCGGCGTCTCCTGACCGACGACAAGGCATATCTCGAGGCCGCGAAGGCAGCTCGTTCCCTCAGCCCGAGCTTGGGATGGGACTCGGTGGCAGGGCAATTCTTCGACTTGTTGATTGGCCTTACGATCCGAGGCAGGCTGGGCTCAGCTGTCGGATCCTGAGATCCTTCACCTCGCCCGATCTTCGGACCATCATGAGGGACCATGTTGAACGTCAAGCGAAGCGATATCGAACTTCGACCTGATCCCACGAGGGTCGTGGCGAAGCCGTTTCTTCCGGGCGAGGCCACATTCGCCGGAGGGCCAACTCGGGTCGAGCTCATCGCCGGTCGGGTCCTCCAACTGTCGAACTCCGAGGCCGCCAAGCTATTGAGGCGCACCCGCGCCTCCTTCGCTGAAAGACACCTCGATCTGGAAGCCGTTTGGGAGGAGAATGCCAACGCGGCCACCGCCCAGTATCCCGCCCTGAAACAGGTCGCAGGTGACCGGCGGGCATTGCTGGGAGCCTTCTTCACCCAGGAATATGCGCCGGAGGGTGCGGCAGTGTGCAACCCGTCGATGGTTCCTTTGTCTGAGCCCAACACAGACGGCCGGTTCATCCTGAGCCTGCGCGCAATCGGAGAGGGGCATATCT
>JACZWZ010000027.1 GCA_022571885.1 Acidobacteriota bacterium | reverse complement strand
ACTTCGAGATGTTGTTCGGCCACCTCCCGTATCGGTTCTCCCTATACGACTCTGACAACCTCTCCCAAATACGACAGTTCGCCCTGTCAGACGGCATCGAAGTGCTTGTCATGACGATTGATTCCTTTAAGACCGCGGCAAACCTCATTCATCAACCGACTGACTGGTTGGCAGGCGATGCACCGATTCACCTGATCCAGGCGTGCCGACCTGTACTGATTCTCGATGAGCCGCAGAACATGGAGAGTGAGCTCAGCATCAAGGCACTGGCTGCCTTGCATCCTCTCATGGCGCTGCGCTATTCGGCCACGCACCGCAATCCATACAACCTCGTCTATCGCCTAACGCCTTTCGAGGCGTATCGGCAAGCGCTGGTCAAACGGATCGAGGTGGCAGGCGTGGTTGAGGAGTCCGGCGAGGCACAGCCGTACGTGAGACTCGACCGCGTGGACGTGAAGAAGATGAAGACATCGGCGCGCGTAACGATCCACAAGCTGATGAAGTCTGGCGTTGTTCGGGATTCTACGATCACTGTGCGACCCGGTGACTCACTCGCCGAGAAGAGTGGGAGATCGCAGTATGAGGGGCACGAGATCGATGAGATCAACCCTGGCTCAGAGTTTATCCGGCTTGCAAACGGCGTCGAGATAGCCGTTGGAGAGAGTGTCGGATCTGAGCGAGAGGCACTCTTTGACGCTCAAATCCGGTACACGATAGAGGAACATCTGAGGCGCCAGGCGAGGCTGCGTGACCGTGGGATCAAGGTTCTGACCCTCTTCTTCGTCGATCGTGTTGACAATTACACGGGCGAAGAACCGTTGATTAAGGACTTGTTCGATGCCGCTTTCACTGATCTGAGATCAAAATACGAGGGCTGGGCTGAGCTTCCAGCTAGCGACGTGCGGGCGGCCTACTTTGCACAGAAGCGGCGTCGGTCAGGTCTCCCCGAGTTGTTGGATTCTCACAGCGGTAGCACTCAAGAAGATGCCGATGCCTTTCGTCTCATCATGCGCGATAAGGAGCGGCTTCTCTCTTTCGAAGAGCCAGTTGCATTCATCTTCTCGCACAGCGCGCTCCGCGAGGGATGGGACAACCCGAACGTCTTCCAGATCTGCACGCTGAGCCAGAGCGTGTCACAAGTCAAGAAGCGCCAGGAGGTGGGCCGCGGCGTCAGGCTGTGTCGCGACCAAGAAGGGCTCGTGGTTCATGACGATCGCGTCAACGTCCTGACGGTCGTGGCCAACGAGTCCTATCAGACCTTCGTTGAAGCGCTGCAGTTGGAGGTCGAAGAGGATTTCGGCGCGGACGGGGTAGGCCCGAAACCACCAGATGCTCGGAAGCGGGGTCTTTCCACTCTGGTGAAGGAGCGCACGCTCCTGCCCGAGTTTGAGGAGCTGTGGAACCGCATCAAGAAGAAAACGCGCTATTCGGTGCGGATCGATACGGAGGCCCTTCTCGTCGATGTCATGCCGCGCATCAACGCGCTGGAAACAGCAGAGCCACGCATCTCGGTCACCAAGGCGGCCTTTGTTGTCGGTGAGAGTGACCTATTTGAGGCGATGCAGGTCAGCGGTGCCAAGACCGCCGCAAGCCTTGCTGGACGGCACCCGTTGCCGAATCTTGTCGCAATGATGGGCGAGTTACTCGAGAACACAACGCCGCCTGTACGTTTGACTCGCGACACCCTCCTCGAGGTGTATCGGCGCCTTGACGACAAGGCGAAGGCGATGCTGAATCCACATGAGTTTGCAGCGGGTGCCGCAAGAGTGCTGAAGGACGTGCTCGCAGACCACCTGGTCAACGGTATCGAGTACACGCCCATCGGCGACTGCTACGAGATGACGCAGCTGGAGACAGAACTTGAGGCCTGGGAGCAGTACCTCGTCGAGTCACCCAGCTCAATCTACGATCGTGTTGTGGTGGACTCGGACGTCGAACGGAAGTTCGTGAAGGGGCTTGAGGATCGAGAGGACGTGCTCGTCTACTTCAAGCTGCCAAGGTGGTTCAAGGTGACGACACCTGTCGGGGCTTACAACCCAGATTGGGCCCTGGTCATGCAGGAGCGTGACGAACACGGTGAGCCAACGGACGAGCCGCATCTCTTTCTCGTGCGTGAAACTAAAGGCGCGAATTGGAAGACGTCGCTGCGGCCTAGCGAGCGAAGAAAAGTCAGCGCTGGAGCGCAACACTTTGACGCCATCGGTGTTGACTATGGGGTCCTTTCGAGCACCTCTGAGCTTCCCTAGACCCGACTTCGCTACTCCCCTGGCGAGGACCTTTCACGAAGTCCCCGTCGGTCTAGCTCTGGCCCGGACTTGTTTCTACTCTTCGCCGCCCAGGATCCAGTTGGGCGTCAATCCCCATCTTCGAACGCTAGCGGTCACGAACCTCGGCATTCCGCTCGAACAAGCCAAGCCTTTTGCGGCAAAGAACAACAATAGAGGGCTAGTTGCTTGTCGAGAGCCAGAATCTCAGGGTGGTGAAGTCTTGACAGGGGTGCTGAGGGGCGGGTGACCATGCCGTCCCCCTCCCAACGTTACGAGTCGGGCGATGAGGGCGAACGCGATCGCAGCATGGCCGATCAGGTCAGCGTCACGTGTTCTTCCTGATAAACGGTATGCCTTGAAGGAACCGTCTACCGATCAACGACCATGGCCGCTTGGCTTCCGGCTCGTCGGTCGGGTCGTCAGACCGTGGATCTCCTGGGGCGACTTTCTCTTCGTCCTCGCTCGGAGGAACCGGACGGACCCTCGGTCGGTCGTCAGGTGTCATATCGCCAGATTGTGCGGGCATGTTCTCATCATACGACAGACGACCGAGGCACGAAGAGCCGGTTGGCTAGTGGGCTTTCATCAACAGCATGGCACTCCACCGCGGTGTGCTGTCGTACGGAGCGCCTTCTTTGTGTTCGGCGACAACCTTCGGCCCGCTATTCCCCTCTCACTCAGCTCGGAAAAGTATCAGCGATTGCCGGTCGGCTCCGCGTAACCATCCGCGTCGCGACGCGATCGTAGACTCAAAGGGGACCGTCACGGTGGTCATGTGTTGACAGGGGTGCTGAGGCGCCGGTCACCTCACTACCTCCGTGGCGACCCCTGCCTCACTTGTACCAAATTGTGAGCTCAAACGGGACTGTCAGAGCCGGATGATTTTGATAGGGGTGCTGAGGGGCTCGGCACCTACCTTCGCCTTGTGTTGAGCGGCGAAGATGGGGGTGCAGCAGATCGGTTGTTATGTGTGGAGCCGCGAGGGGGTAGCTCTCCTCGCTCTACACCACGTAGAGCACCTCCGCCGGTGTTGAGTTCAATCAACCACTTTGCGTCATGAGGAAAGCAATCACGTCAGCCAAGTCTTGCGCGTCCAGTCTGTCGCCGAAGTTCCGCGGCATCAGGCAGACGACTTCTTCCGCCGTCAAGAATTCACATGGCAAGACGATCGACTCACGCAGATACTCCTCGGCCGAATACCCCTCTCTGGTCGTCCCGGCTCTTGCAGCGATGCCTAAAAACGACGGCCCAGTGAGGCGAACTCCCTCAGCCAGCGAGTGGCAGCCGGCACAGCCAAGGCCGAGCTTGTACAACTGCTCCCCCGTCGCCGCGTCGCCTGCCGGCAGAGGCGTAGTCAAGTCGGTTCCTACCGGCTCGAACTCGCCTGGCGTCTCGGTGGTTGTTGGTGCAGCCTGGGTGGTTGTTGGTGGCTGCGTCGTGACCGCAGTCGCTGTCGATGCACTGGTCGTCGACCCGGTACCACCCCCACAGGCAGCAGCAACCAGCCCCAATGCTCCAACGACCGCAACAAACCTAAACAACGAGGTGCGATTCATTGAATTCCCCCTTCCCCCTGTGGCAACCTACCACCGTCAAACGCTGTTGCAGAAGGCCACAATACATTTTCGCGGACGCTGCGACCCATCCTGTGTGGCAGCACCATCACCGTCGGGACGCGATCGTAAGCTCAAACGAGACTCCAGTAGTGGTGAAGTCTTGACAGGGGTGCTGAGGGGCCACGTACCGACATGGCGGGTTCGAGCGTCTGAGGCGCGGCGACGGCGGCCTATGCTTCCGTCGGCAGGATTAGCTTGACCGGCTTGTATCGGTCGGTCTCAACTTCATATGCAGGGGGAAAACGTGGAGTCATCAAGAGACCTCAAAGACTGGCTCCGCAACTATCCGCCTGTCGCCTATGGCGTCAGCTTCGGGATTATCGTCGGTGCAGTGGTGTCCGCCATCACTCAAAACCCGGTCTGGATCGCGCTCGGAATTCCAATCGGTGCTGCCGTAGGTGCAGCATTTCAGGCGAATCGGAAGTATTTGAATCGGAAGTAGCTCCCTTCTAGTCCAAAAGCTCCAGGTCGTCCGACATCAACACACCGGATTCGGCCAGTGTGCTGTCACCCGCCCGAGACGAGGCTGAATGCAACGCCAAGGGTGGTGAAGTCTTGACAGGGGTGCTGAGGGTCCGGTGACCTAACCATCCCGTCTCCCCGTGCCCAGCAATGTCACCTGAAGAATTTTCCAGGACGAGTCCACGGAATGGTCGTTATCGCGCGTCGGGGAGAGGATCGGTCCACCACGGGCTGGGGAACCGGACCAGATGTGGGCGGGTTGCCCTTCTTTGGGAGGGCACAGTTCTCCCTAAGGGGTTCGATTATCGTCTTCGGTCGGAGGTGTCAGGTGGAAAAGTCAGCCACGAGCCCAGCCGACTGGATCAGGTCTCTCCCCGGTTCGTACAGATATCGAGCGACTGGACGCGGCGATTTCCGAAGTGATGTCCGGCCACGTCAAGACTCTGTGGGAGGGCAAGTTCTGGGGCGGAAGCGACCAGCACATCATCGGGTACGGCGACTATTCGTATGAGAGGGCAGACGGACAAACCGTTGAATGGTTCATAGTCGGTGTGGCATCCCAGAAGCACTACACCAGCGTGTATGTCAACGCAGTTGACGGGGATGGGTACCTGGTCGAGAAGTATGCCGACAGTTTGGGGAAGGTAAAAACCGGGAAGAGCAGCATCAGCTTCAAGTCACTCGACGACATCGAACTCGACGTTCTCTTGGATCTCGTCGGAAAAGCCAACGCACAGATGTCGTAAAGAAGGTGAGCAGCAAGCGGAATCCAGCGGGAAGTGACCGAGGCAATGATGACATCACGGTGGACTCGGCCAGTGTGATGTCACTCGCCCAAGATGAGGCTGAACGCGACGGCCGGGCTGATGATGGTTGGCGGGTGCAATCCACTCGTGTCGCCAATTCCTGCTGTGTCGTCTCACCGTGTTCGGTGCGCAGCTGCCGGACTCGAGCCTTTGGCGCCATTCCATGGCTCCTCGCCCGGCGGGTCATCGAGGTTTGACCGCAGACTCGACCGAATGTTCCGGAGCCGGCATCCAGGCCAAGGCGATGGTGACGAGACCTTCGCCCCCTCGAAATGGGGCGTTCGGCGAGTGGGCCACCGAGGGGGTCGACCACTCATGGACATCGATCAGGCAGCCGTGCCAATAACTGGAGACTATGCCAATAAATGGTCATTAACTAGTCATCTTGTGCCGCTCAAGATGGTCACCTCAAATACCGAGAGTAGTCGCATGGACACTGTGAGCAGCACCCAAGAACGAGGCTTTACGATCATCGAGACCTCGGTCGCAGCCTTCCTGACCGTGGTCTTCCTGGTGGGATTCAGTCAGACGATGTTCGTGGCTCTGGCGAGTGCGCGCGACAACCGACTCCAGCTGTCGGCCAACGCCGTGGCGTTGGAACAGATCGAAATGGCGCGTGGCCTTGCCTGGGAGCAGCTCCGGATGTCCTACGTCGACCCTTACGCGCCTCTTCTCACAGAATCGAGAGAATCGGTGAGCGGGGCTGAGGCGGGGCTAGCCGTAGACGAGGTGCTGTCTGTCGATTCGGTTGGAACGGTGTACCCGATGGTCATGGAACAACGCGACGGTGTCTACTTCACGATTTGGAGATACGTGACCGCTCCCGACCTGGAGTCGCGGCGGTTTGTCGTCGAGGTTGTCTGGTACGTGGACGAGCGCCCCGAGCGGTACCTGGCGTCCACATTGTTGAGCGAGGCATCGGCTGGATGATCCGTTCACGGCTCCGCTCGGACTCCGGCACGCACCTGGTCGAATTGGGAGCAGCGATGCTGATCTCCGGGTTGATCGTGTCCCTGATGGTGACGTGGATGGGCGTAGCCGGATCCTCACTGAACCTCCTCCAATCCGACGACGAGGCGCTGCAGAGTCTTCGCCTCGTCAAGGAGCAGATGAGCCAGGACGTTCGCAATGCGGGCTCGATCACCGTGGCGCAGAGTGACTTGCTGACTCTGTGGACCGACGATGACCGCGATGGGGTTGTCGACGAAGGCGAGACGGTGTCATGGCGGATCACTGGAGAGGGAGAGTTGACGCGGTCGATCGATACCGGCCCGGCCGGTCGGAAAGTGGACCAGATAGATGTTGCCACCAGCTACTTCGCCTACGACGCCGTCCTGGCGTCGGAAGTGGCCAATGTGACCTTCTACGTGGTGGTGATTGTCGAAGAAAATGGGGCTCCGGCAGAACGGGTCACCACCGCCACCATCCACGTGAGAAACGCATGAACGTGTGGCAATGAAGCTCGTGCGGATGCTCCGGATTCGTCTGGCCGGTGATGGTGGCTTCGCCCTGGCGATCACGATGAGCCTGGGAGCGATTGTGTTTCTGCTGTCGACCGTGATGATGGCCCGCGGCGTCCGCCAGGTGACCATGACCGCGCTGGATACTCGCTGGGACCGGGCTTTGGATTCGGCCGAGGCCGGACTCGACTTCGGGATCCAGATCCTCGAGGCGGATGGCGGATTCGCCACCGGCGATGTGCTACCCGCGTTCGCCACCCCCAAGGCCGAGCGAGATTGGGCGATAGCGACCGCGTTGGCCAAGCCGGCGAGTGAGGTGGTGGTCACGCCGACCGGCGAGTTCATTGTGATCAAGCCGCCCGGGACCGCACTCCTCTATTCGGTCGGCTTTTCCCCAACCCGTGATGCGGCGGTGCGCAACGTGAGGGCGGTGCGCATCGGATACACGCTGACTCCGATCGAGTGGGAGATCGAATTCGCCCTGCTCGTCGGCGACGATTTCACGTTGAGCGGTAACACGACCATCAACGACGCCAACGAAAACCAAGGGGCCTCGGTGCACATCAACGGTGAGCTGTCGACGACCGGCGGGGCCTACGTGGTCGAAGGGTGCACCTCTTCTTCGGTGACCGCCCTGTCGGGAGCCATCAACTGTCCCCCCAGCCCGATTTCGCCCCGGCCGATCCCGACGATCGACCCTTTGCTGATGTATCCCTTCGCTCACTTCGTGCTCTGCGATGACGGTGTGCCCTATGGAGGCCCGGCCCATCCGGTGATTCCCGATCCCGATGGAGCCCCGTGTACCGGCGACGAGACGGCGGTGGCGCTCCCGGGCTGGTCGTCCAAGAAACTGGGCAACGTCTGGAACTGGAAGACGACGACATCGGATCCCACCGAAGGCGTGTTCTACATCCACCATGGAGACTTCAACGGAAACGTGGGAGCAGACAACTCTCCCGCCACCGAGATCACAATCATCTTGTCGAGCACCAGCGACGGAGCTTGTACCGGGAAGTCCACCGGCAACATGCGGATCGGGGCGGCGAGCAACATGGTGGTGCACCCCTCGCTGGCCGCCCTCGGATACAGCCTCACAATCGTCGCACAGGGCGATGTCGATTTCGTCGGGAGTGCCACCGTGGGCGGCCTGATACTCGCTCACGAGCAGATCGACTATGCCGGAAGTGCCGACTCCTGGGGCGCAGTGGTGGCGGCAGGCGTATGCAACACGATTGGATCCCCGGTGCAGACGAGTGGCACCAGCGGCACCTCCGTCATCAACTTCGCCGGGCCCTTCAACACGCCTTTCACCGATCTTGAGCGGCGTGCGGACGTGGTCGCCTGGCACGAGCTCTAGGGAGCCGTGCACCGTTCACCAAGTACCGGGAGTCGATAAACCCCCATTGGATGGCTGGCGAACCGTCGCCGTCCGATCCGACGCCGGGTCCTGCAACTCTCCCGATTTCCGTCTCCCGAATGGGGCTACCGGAGCCGTGGTGGGGCTTGAAGCTGCCGGGACTCGATCCGGACAACGGAGAATGTAAGCGGGAGACGGCTTCGACCACGCTACATCCTTCGCCACCAGTCTGGGAGACACCAATTTCGTCGGGCTGCTCACTTCCGAGTGAATTGCGCCACGATCTCGATGTGAAAGGTCTGGGGAAACAAGTCCACGGGAGTCGCCAGGTCGAGGCGATATCCGGCCTCGTCCAGGTGGCGAGAATCTCGCGCCAGCGACGCGGTATCACAAGAGACGTAGGCGATAGAACGGGGGCGACCGGCGGTGACGGCTGCCACCCCGGCGGGTCGGAGGCCCTCCCTGGGCGGGTCGACGATGGCGATGTCCCAGCTCCCGCCAATGTCGACGTCTTCGACCGATCCCTTCTTCACCCGGTGATCGATCCCGGCCTGCGCCAGGTTGTGGCGTAGGTCGTAGACGGCGAGGCCGTTCGCCTCGACTGCGATCACGGTGCCTGCCTTGCTGCCCACGGTGACCGCAAACAGGCCGCCGCCGGCGTAGGCGTCGAGCAGTGTCTCTCCCGGCTGCGGCTCGAGAAATTCCGTGATGAGAGTGACCAGGGCCTCTGCGCCGGCAGTGTTGTTCTGAAAGAAAGCATCGCCGGTGATCCGCAGCTCGGTTCCGGCGACCGTTTCGTGGATATCGCCGCTTCCGATGACGGCGCGGACCCCGGTGCGATCCCGTCGAGAGACCGCGCATCCCCATCCGGCGGCCTCATCAGGGACCGGCCCTCTGACCACGGCGAGGACTGCACCTGTCGTGGTCGATGCCCGAAGGGTCACGCCGCGCACGCCGTCGAGGTGGTCGAGTTTCTTGAACACATCGCAAAGGTTCGGGTGGAGCAGCAGACACCCGGGGACGGCGACGAGGGTGCGTGTTCTCCGCTGTGTCAAGGCCGGGGCACCGTCCAGCACCGAGAAGTCCATCCGGTTGCGGTAGCCGTACTCGGGTCCGGGTGCGATGGTCGGACTCACCGGTGGGTCGTCGAGACCGCCGATATGAGCTAGTTGGCCGGCGACGATCGACTGCTTCCACTCCAGTTGGGCCGGGTAATCGGCGTGTTGCCACTGGCATCCGCCGCACTCCGCAAAATGGGGGCACGGCGGTGCAACCCGGTGGGGGGATTTTTGCACCACCTCCTGCAGCGCCACCCGTGCCCATGCCTGCTTGTCTTGCACCACCTCGCCGCGCACCAGTTCCCCCGGCATCGCTCCGTCGATGAAGTGGGCCTTGCCGTCGATGCGGCCGACGGCGGCGCCTCCATGAGCCATACCGGTGGGGGTGAACTCGACCATCTGGCCAGGCTATGCCGAGTGCCGGGCGCATGTCGCATCGACGAATCGGCCAAGGGCTTTACCGCCTGGCGGTTGGTGAACTCGGTTGATCGCTAGGAGCGGTCGAACTCATCTATCGGGAGTAGGCGCGAGTCTTCCAATGCCGCCATACGGTGGCCCATCCCGGCGCGGTAATCCTCGTTCTGGGCCATCGTCATGAACGCATCCAGGCTCGGGTATTGCACCAACAACATGATGTCCCACCGCTCATCGGGCGGCCCGATCAGGTGGTGGCCGCCGCCGCCCATGAACCGAAGCTCTGCGCCGACGGTGGCAAGAAACGGGAGGGTGTGGGCGGCGTAGCGGTCATAGGCCTCCCGGCCCGTGATCGGTTCGTCGGGTGCCAGATCGGGATGCGACGAGTAGTCGGCCTCCTCCCGGAATCGCAGCAGATTGAGCATCGCCACCGGCCCGCTGATATCTCGCTCCATCAGATGGCGGCCGCTCTCCTCGGTGGGTTCGAGATACATGGGGACGCGAGTGTATCGGTCACTCCGTACCGTCGCCGATCGTGGGCATGTACGGCCCGCCTCAGACGTATTCGAGCTTGGTCTCGATTTCTATCTGCGGCGAGATGCTCCTGGCCACCGGGCACCAATCAGCGTGCATGGCGTGGACTCGTTCTGCCGCCTCCTTCTTGTCTGCCGGGACTCCGGAGATGCGATAGGTCAACGAGATCTTGCGGACGATGAGTACCCGACCGTCCAAGTAGACCTCACCTACCGCCTCTGCCTCGAGTGGTCCGTCGGTTGCGTCGATGCCGCGCGCCTCCAGCGCGCCCCTGAGGGTCCCGGTCAGTCACCCGGCCGCAGCTGCGACCAGGTAGTCGATCGTGGTTGTGGTGGGCGGGTAGGCGTCCTCGGCGATGCCGTAGTGCTCGGCGATCTCGCCGTGGACTCCGAACGTGATCGGTTCGTCGCGGCCCGGCACATATGCCCGACGCATCGGGCCGTCGTACGGTTCGATTCTCACGTGTGACAGGTAAACCGGTTCGCTCATGACACCTCCTGTGACACGAGGGTATCCCAGAATTGTCGGCGGCACCCATTGTCGGCATCCCGATGCGAAAGCGCCATACTTGGAACACACCCGCCGGATGAGGAGTCGCATGTTCGAGCCGTACTACCCGGAGCCCTATTCGGACTTCACCGACCCCGCCAACAGGGCTGCGTACGAACTGGCCCTGGCCGGTGTGTCGGAACGCTTCGGTGCTCACTATCCGCTGGTCATCGGTGGGGAGGCCGTCGAGACGGAAGCAACCATCGAGAGCCTCAATCCGTCACAACCCACCGAGGTGATCGGGATTTCTGCTTCGGCCGGGATCGAAGAAGCCGGGCGGGCCCTCGAAGCGGCCTGGGCGGCCTACGCCTCCTGGTCGCGTGAATCTGCCGAATTCCGGGGACGGATCGGAGTGCGCCTCGCCTCGATCATGCGGGCTCACAAGTACGAGTTGGCGGCGATTCAGACCTTCGAAGCCGGCAAGAACTGGACCGAGGCCGAGGCCGACGTCGCAGAAGCCATCGACTTCGTCGACTACTACGCCCGCCAGGCGGTGCGACTGGCCCAGCCGGTCGACGTGGCCCACTGGCCGGGAGAGGAGAATGAGAGCCACCTGATTCCAATCGGTGCCGGGGTGGCCATCCCGCCTTGGAACTTCCCGCTGGCGATTCTGGTGGGGATGGCGATCGGGCCGGTGCTCGCCGGCAACACGATCGTGATCAAGCCGGCATCGAATACCCCGGTGATCGGAGCCCGATGGATGGAAATGGTTGCCGATGCCGGAATGCCGCCGGGCGTGATCAACTACCTGCCCGGGCCCGGCAGTGCAATCGGTGACTATCTGGTGGACCACCCGCGCACCCGGTTCGTGAACTTCACCGGGTCGAAGGAGGTGGGGTTGCGGATTGCCGAGCGATCGGCCGTGGTCCACCAGGGACAGAAGTGGCTCAAGCGAGCCTTCATGGAGATGGGCGGCAAGGACGCCATGATCGTGGACGAAACCGCCGACTTGGATGCCGCCATCGCCGATGCCGTTCGCGGCGCCTTCGGTTTCCAGGGGCAGAAGTGCTCGGCGGAATCGAGGCTCATCCTGGTGGACGGAATACACGACCGTGTGCTCGACGGCGTTGCCGAAGGCGCCGCCGCCCTTTCGGTCGGTCCGGCTGTCGAGAACCACGCCGTCGGTCCGGTGATTTCTGCCGTCCAGCATCGGTCGATCACCGATGAGATCGCCAAGGGGAGAGAAGAGGCCGATCTCATCGTCGGCGGCGAGACGATCGAAGGTGGGTACTACATCCAGCCGACGGTCTTCGCCGGCGTCGATCGCAATGCTCGGCTCGCCCAGCATGAGATCTTTGGTCCGGTTCTATCGGTGATCCGCGCTCGCGACTTCGACGACGCACTCGATATCGCAAACGACACCGAATTCGGTTTGACCGGAGGCGTCTATTCCCGAGATCGGAGCCGGATCGAGCGCGCCCGACGTGAATTTCACGTGGGCAACCTCTACATCAATCGCAAGATCACCGGGGCTCTGGTCGGTGTCCAGCCTTTCGGTGGATTCAACATGTCGGGGTCGAACGCCAAAGCGGGTGGGCCCGATTATCTCCGTCTGTTCATGGAAATGAAGACCGTGTCGGAGCGCTGGCCCGGGTGACGTGATCTTGCGGTCGGGGCGTCACTCGCAGATCTCTACTTGACTCGCGGCCGCGCCTGCTACAATCGAGTCACATCACTTCGTGGGGTTCCCCCGTCTTTCTGATTCGGATATAGCTTCGCGGTGGGATGTGACAGTAACGATTGGAATAGGTGAGATGAATTTGTACGTGGGGAACCTTCCCTTCAGCACGAACTCCGATGACCTCGAGCAGCTGTTCGCCGAACACGGTGGGGTTAGCTCGGCTCAGGTCATCATGGACCGCGAAACGGGCCGCTCGCGCGGCTTTGGGTTCGTGGAGATGGACAACGACGACGAAGGCCGTGCCGCCATTGAGGCGCTGGACGGCCATGACGTCGGTGGCCGCAACATGAAGGTCAACGAGGCCAAGCCTCGGCGCTGATACGCGTTAGATCGATGATGAAGGCGCCCTTCGGGGCGCCTTCATCGCGTCTGAGAGAGCTTGCAGTTCGCAGGTTGCAGGTTGCAGGTAAGAGAACCTCTTCGCCGTCTGCCGTCTGCCGTCTCTTAGATCCCAAACCTCAGCACGTACCGCGAGATGGCCGTGAAATGCAGGATCGATGCTGCGATCACCATCAGGTGAAACACCTCGTGATACGAGAAGACCCGTGGCCAGAGCCGAGGTCGATTCGTCACCAGGAACACCATTCCGACGGTGTAGAACAGGCCACCGAGGGCGATGAGAAGAATTGCGGTCCACGGCAGCCGGCTGCTGAGTGGCCAAAGCAGGAGCAGTGCCAGCCACCCCTGGGTCGTCTGGAGTGCGATCGAGAGATTATCCGAGGGCGTGCGTCGGATCGTCTTCTCAGCGACCCCGACCGCGACGATGCCCCACTGGACGGCGAGCGTTGCCCAGCGCAACCAACCATCGAGCACGTTGACGGCGAGGGGGGTGAACGTGCCGGCGATGAGGATGTAGATCATCACGTGGTCGAGGCGTTGCATACGTCGTTTGTGGATACCGCGCCACGGGATCGAGTGGTACAGCGATGACACGCTGTAGAGACCGACCAGGCTGAGACCGAAGACGAAAAACGACAGCCGGCGCCACAGGCTCCCCGGGGCGATGGAGAACAGGATGATGGCCCCGACCAGGGCAACGATGGCCGCGGTCCCGTGGAGGAAGCCTCTCACCGGATTGGTCATCTTGCCGAGGCGGACCCGTTCGTGTGGATGCACTGTTGGCACGGTACCCTGAATCAGCCGAAAGGCAGCACACAATGTCGTCGGCAGGATTCGGGTTTCTCTCAGCCTCCGATATACGACATCTCGATCCGCTCCCAGCCCGCGGTCCCCTCGGCTCGTTGCTCGGAGTAGCGATCAGACCGCCCTTCCCAGATGGTGGTCAACGCCTTGGCGATGGAGTCATCATCCGCTCCCGACCGGATCAGGGCGCGCAGATCAGATCCGGCCGAAGCGAACAAGCAGGTATAGGCCGAACCCTCGGCCGACAGCCGAAGGCGGGTGCAGTCGCCGCAGAAGGGCGCCGTGACCGATGCGATGATGCCGATCTCGCCCGATCCGTCGACATAGCGATATCGGGTCGCCACCTCGCCGTGGTATGCGGCCTCTACCGGTTCGAGTGGAAACTCAGCGGAGATGGCGCGGTGGATCTCGTCGGCCGAGACGACATCGTCGAGGCGCCAACCGTTGGTGGTGCCGACGTCCATGTACTCGATGAAGCGCACGATGTGCCCGGTGTTGCGAAAGTGCCCGGCCAATTCGACGATGCCGTGGTCGTTGAGGCCCCGTTTGACGACGGCGTTGATCTTGACCGGTCCGAGTCCGGCAGCGGCCGCCGCTTCGATTCCCTCGAGGACGCCGGCAACTCCGAAGTCGACATCGTTCATCTCGCGGAATGTCGCATCGTCGATCGAATCGAGGCTCACGGATACCCTGCTCAATCCGGCCTCAGCGAGCTCCTCGGCCTTACGGGCAAGGATCGATCCGTTGGTCGTCATCGTGAGATCTTCGATCCCATCGATGGGAGCCAGCATCGACACCAGATCGGGCAGCCCGGCTCGCATGAGGGGCTCGCCCCCGGTAATTCGGATCTTGTTGACGCCGAGCCGGGCGGCAGCCGTTGCCACCAGGGTGATCTCCTCAAATGTGAGGAGTTGGTCGCGCGGCAGGAACTTGTAATCGCGCCCGAAGACGCCTTTGGGCATGCAGTAGGTGCACCGGAAGTTGCAGCGGTCGGTGACCGAGATCCGGAGGTCGCGGAGCGGGCGTTGCAGAGTGTCGGTCGGCTGGGGCATCCGGGTGAGAGTACCGGTGCCGAACTCCCTAACGGCCCGTCGAGATCTGGCGGCCGGGCGACCCGTCCCTTCAATCCTCTAGATACCGCACCCGGTCCACCACCGCCCCAAAGTGGTCCAGCAGCAGAACCGTGTCGCCAGAATTGTTCCACACCGTGCCTTCTGCACACCAGTAGATGTCGGGCCGGGCGTCGGTTCCACAACCGGACCGGATGATGATGATCTCTCCGGTGGCCAGGACGAAGCCGTCCGGGAATCGGTATCGGTGAGCCGACGATTCGTCTCGCAGCACCCATCCGGTGAGGTCCGCATCCGGGCCCTCATTGGTCAGCGCCACAAACTCGCCATTGGGATTGCGGTCATCGCGACCGGGGGCGTCCGGCTCTATTGCCCAGATCCGAATGTCGAAACGATCGGCCGACGATCCGCATGCAGTCGGGCTCCACAAACCCCGCTCGAGTGAGATCGCCTCCTCTTCGGCGGCGAGGAAGTCGGGGAGATCTTCGTGGTCGACTGCGATGGCGATGGCGTGCCCGTTGGCGACCAGGTCCCGGTTGATGTTGCTCGTCTGTGAACGTAGGTAGCCGAGGAGCCGCCCGTACTGGTCACGTTCGTCACCGACAACTGAGATCCCACCGCCCTCGAGCGCGGCGGAGAGTGCAGTGCGAGCCTCGTCGGCCCAGCATTCACCGCGTTCGGGGGCATTGATGCCCAGCAGCCGAACTTCGATCGCGGTTCCGTCATGATCCACTCTGACCGAGTCGCCATCGAGTACCGCATCGATGGTTACTGGAATCCCTTCGGTCAGAAGAGGCGAGGCGCCGGTGGTGCTGCTCGGCGCGGTTGCGGGGGTGCAGGCCGCCAGGAAGGCGGTCAGGAGATACGTCAGGCGTGGCACATGGCGACGCTACTTCAACCCGAGATGCTTCCAGATCCTCTTCATCGGTTCGGCGCCAACACCCGGATCCACGAATCCGAGTGTCTCGAACGATCCTCCCAGGATGTCGCTGTGGCCGATCTCGAACCACTCGTCGAGGATGGAGGCGTAGTACGAGCGGTAGTCGACGGTGTGAGTGAGATTCCCGGACTCGTCGAGTGAGGTGAGATCGGGCGATTCGCCATACCGTCCGCCTCGCACCGGGCTCCCGATGACGAGATGGGCGGCTGCCGTTCCGTGATCGGTGCCCGAGCCGTTGGAGGCGGCTCGACGTCCGAACTCCGAGGTCGTGGCCAGGATCACTCGTTCCGAGTCACCGGCGGCGTCGATGATCTCGAAGAACGCCCGGATCCCGTCGTCCAGCTCGGTCATGAGATCGGGGTGCCGGTTCGCTTGCCCCTCGTGGGTGTCAAAATCGCCAAAGCCGTGGACCAGGACCACCCGGGGTCGGATGTCCGAAGTCACCAACTGGGCGGCAAGCGCCATGTCGGTGGCCAGCGTCCGGGCCGCCCGCCGGCCGCCCTGCTCTGCGGGTTCGGAATCCACCGGCAGCAGCACGTCATCCAGGCGCCCGGAGGCGACCACCGTCTGCTCGATCGCAGCAGTGACCTGGCCGAACAGCGCCGGCGAGTCCACCGGGGAGGCCGCAAATCCGGACCACATGGCCATCAGCTCGTCCGGCTTGTCTACCCAGTTCGGGAAGGAAGGTCGAAGACCGGTGTCGTCCTGGATCGAGACCACGAACGAGGTCTCGCCGCTGAGTGCGGGCGATGGCCCGGGGCCGACGACGATTCCTGCCAGAGGATCGTCTGCACCGACGGTGGCGTCCAGATAGCGCCCCAACCAGCCGGCGCCCAGACCGCCGGGGATACCCGTCCACCAGGTCGCCATCGAGGAGAAGTGACTCAGGTCGGGATCGGGGTAGCCGACGCCTTCGATGACGGCCAGGTCGTTCTGGCTCCAGCGATCGGCGACGTAGGACAGATTGGGGTGGAGCCCAACCGAACCGTCGAGGTCGATGGCGTCGGTGATGGCGAGGTCGCCACGCAGGTCGAAGTAGCGGTCTGTTCCGTGGGGAACCACCATCGACAGGGCGTCGTTGCCCCCGCCCATTTCGATCAGGACCAGCGTGCGGTCGTTTCCGGGTCCGAGGGAACCGATCGAGGCAACTGCGTGGGTCGGATTCCGACCCCAGATGCCCACCGAGTAGCCGGCCACCGATACCGCCGCGGTGGCTCCGAGGCCCGCCAGGAACTGGCGCCTGCTGACGATCGGGCATTGGGTCGGCTTGGTCATGTCGGCTCCTAGGTAAGGGCGTATTCGGGGCTGGAGGCGGCGAGGGCGATGCGACTCAAGGGGTCCCGAGCCGCTGCCACCACTTGGCGAGTCGTGTCGGAGATATCGAACAGACCGAGCCGGGCAAACAGCTCGTCCACTGCATAGTCGGGGGCCGGTCTGGCGATGATCCCGACGACGTCCAGGGAGTGCGCCAGTTGGTAGGGCCCGAGTAGGCGGGGACCGCCCGAAAAACCGGCCGGGTTCGGAGGATTGAACGGGACGAAACCGACCCGATTGAGGATCGCTCCCGCCATTCGACCGGCCTCAGCGATCGTCTCTATTCCCTGCACCACTCCTACCAGGCGTTCGAGTGGGTTGCGGACCCGAGCCCGGATCGCCTCATCCGACACGAAGACCGGATCGGCGACGATCTCCTCGATCAGGGTCATCACCCGCCATCCGGCCCGGAAGATCGTCCCCAGCCGTTCGGTTGTCGCCGCATCCGGTCTCAGGCCGACGATCTCTTGGTAGAGCTTGGCCGCCACCGTGGTGGCGGTGGCCGGTTGCTCGAGGATGATGTCGAGCGCGTCGTCCATGTCGTGGTTCCCGGTGACACCGAGCAGCGTTTTCACACCGTCGTCGTGGCGGGTGGGCACGAATACCGCGCTCCACGGCTTGGCGTCGGCCACCCGACGGCGGTCCGACCCACCCGGCACCGTGATCCATCCACTAAAGGCTCGGGCGGCGGCAACGATGTCGTCTTGGGAGTAGCCGCCCACCCCCATCGTGTGTAGTTCCATCACTTCCCGTGCGAAGTTCTCGTTGATGGCGCCGGTCCGATTGGTGCGGCCGTCCAGATAGTCGAGCATCGCCGGGTCCCTGGCTATGGCTCGCAGCAACTCGTCGAATCGCCCCGTGGCGTGCAAGCGGACCGTGGCGTGCTGCTGCCAGAACAGGTAGGGGAGGCGCACCTTGCGAAACGAGGTGGCGAAGTGGTCGTGCCAGAACCAGACGAGACGTTCCTCGATCCGGCGGGGAGAGACGACCATTTGCTCCAGCCAGTGCCGCAACGGGATCTGGAGATCGCGTGGATTGCGGGCGGCGTCGAAGTCCGCCGGAGCTTCGAACTCGGGCATGGAGGCGGGCTCCGCGGAGAGGTCGAGGGTCGTGGCGATAGCCTCGTCGACGGTCGAGGAATTCGCCACATCGAGCGCATTTGCTCCGATGCTCAATCGTCGCACCACGTGCGACACCCGTTCTCGGTCGGATACGGAGGAGGCCCTGCCCGCCGCCAGGGACCGCACGGCGGCAACGTGACCCTCGGGGAATCGGAGCAACGTCATGGGCGGGGCCTCCTTCCGGACTTTGATCTGGAGCTAGGTTCGAGCCTTCATGTAAGAAGGGGGTGAGCGGGTTCGTTAAAGGTCTGTGAGGCGAATTCCGAAGGCGTAGTTGGACGAGAGGCGAGATAGATGCCCTTTGCCAGGGTCAACGGCAACATGCTCTTCTACCGCGAAGTTGGCGACGGCCCGCTGGCGTTGTTCGTTCACGGCTTCCCGCTCGATCACAGCCTGTGGCTGGATCAACTCAAGGGCCTTGCGCATGTTCGTCGTTGTGTCGCCGTCGATCTGCGTGGTTTTGGCAAGAGCGATCCGATCGTCGACGCGACCCTCACGATGGAGATGCTCGCCGACGACCTGGCCGGAGTGATCCAGGCGCTCGGTGCCGCCCAGGCGGACATCGTGTCCCATTCGATGGGCGGTTATGTGGCGCTGGCCCTGTGGGAATTACGACCGACGTTGGTTCGCAGCCTCACTCTCATCGACACCAAGGCAAGCGCCGATACCGGCGAGGCCAGGGTGGCCCGCGATGCGATGGCCGATCGGCTGCTCGACCGGGGCCGCAGCTCGATCGCCACCGAACTGATCGCCGCCCTGCTTGGTCGATCACCGTCGTATCGGGCCCAGGCGCGGCTGCGGTCGATGATCGAAGGCACCCGTTACGAGACTTTCATTGCGGCTCTCGAAGGGATGAAGGAGCGTCAGGACCGGACTTCGCTGTTGTCTCGGATCGATGTCCCGGTGCTGGTAGCAGGTGGCGAGGACGACGCCCTGATCCCGAGGGCCGACCTGAAAGCCATGGCAGAACAGATACCGGGAGCGCGTACCACCATCATCCCGGATGCCGGGCATCTTCCTCCGATCGAGCAACCCGATCGAGTGAATCATGCGCTGATCGAGTTGTTCGAGGGGCGAAAAGTGGTGTGGTGGGCGTGAGAGTCAGTTGTTGAGTCCTTGGCAAGGTGGGTGGCCGAGGGCGTGGTGTCGCCTCGCTCTACTCGGCGGGCCGCCAGACATCTGAACCGACAACTCGACCTGAAGTGACCTGGGTTCGTCTTACGACGGCACCACGATGGTCGAGGCGGTCGATTGGATCACCGATCGGGGGGGCCTTCGGCCGGGTTCTGTCACTTGGCCGTGACGGCGCCGACGGGTTCGTACCTACTCGGTAGCGACGGCGTGGCATGGCGGATCGTTCCGTAGCGTTGAGACAATGGCATGAGTGGCAGCCGGCGCCATGCAGGGAGCCGTCGCACCCCCTCGCTACTCTGCCGGCCATGACGCGCCTCTTCGTCGAAGGCTGGGCACCCGAATACGGCGCCTCGATCGAACCCGATGAGAATCTCCGGGCGGCCGAGGGCTCGGTAGACGTCGAAGTCGAGCAGCGGCCGTGGGAGCCGATTCCGGGTGTCGATGACGGCATTCCGAAGGTGGCTTTCGTCGACGGCGTACGCAGGATCGATGCCAGGCTCGTGCTCGACGAGCCGACGGGTCCGATTCCGGGAATCTGCGGTTCTTACGCAGTCGGGGCCGTGCTGTGGGATCGGGTCGAGTGCCGTTCCGAGGTGATCGAAGCGACGACGACCAGGCTGGCAGTGCTCGCCGGCGGCCATGTCCCCGAACTGCCTGTCCTCGACTACGGGCTCACCTTCGACGGTATTTCCGTTGCCGACGACGATCCGGCGTCCCTGGTCCGTGCCTTCCACGATGCAATGCGTAGAGCCGAGGCGCACTTGGCCGAAGAACTGGCGCAGGGGGGATACTTCGTAGTCGCTGATGGGCCTCTCTACGAGTACACCGAGACCGACAAGATGGGATACGTGAAGAGTCACCGTCGTGCCTACCTACCGCCGGAGCAAGCACCGCTGCTTGGTGAGCTGGGGGCGAGCCAGCGCACCCCGTTGTTTGCGATCGGTGAGGGCCGCTACCGCCGGTTCTCCTGGTACCTCCGGTTGGTCGATCGGGCCGGAGGCCATTCCTGGAGTGGGATCGCCCGATGTGAGGCATCGGCCGGCCTGGGAACCGAGGTGGCGGCCCGCCTGGCCGACAGAAGTGCCGCCGTCCTTCCTCTGGTCGCTTCAGAGGGTCACATCGATCCCAGGGCACCGCAGAATCTGGTGCCGATCGCGGCGCTCGAGAAGGATTTGCGGCACGGATTGGGTGACGCCGGACTGGTGCTGCGGGCGCTGAGAAAGGCAATGGGAGCGGCGGCATGACCGATGCAGTGGGGCGGGTACTGGGAAGCGAGCACACTTCGACCCGCGAGTTCCGGGTCGCCATCGGTGAGGATCACTACCTGCAACTCGACGACCTGGTCGTGGTCGAGACCCAGGTGCCGGGTAGGGGGCAGGTCAACACCTACGGCGTCGTCACCGAGGTCGAGGCGGTCTACGAAGGAGCGTCCTTCGAGTCGGACACCTTTCGCATCGCCGAACAAGGTTCGATGCCGGGGGCAGCCGTGCGGTCGGCCCGCGTGTCGGTGACGCGGGTCGATCCCGAGTTGTGGGTGGCGCCGAATCCGGGCGGCCTGGTCGAACGAGCCACCGGTGAAGCCCGCGACAAGGCGCTGTACACGGATGAGATGAGCCGGCCCCTTCCGGTGGGACTGGCCCGTGACGGGTTGCCGGTGTTCGTCGACCTCGACTTCTTCGACGGCCGCAAGGGTGGGCACATGTCGGTGTCGGGCATCAGCGGAGTGGCCACCAAGACCTCGTTTGCGCTCTTCTTCCTGCGAATGCTCACCGGGCGCAGTGACATCGTTGGGGATGCCGGCAAGAACCTGCGAGTCCTGGTCTTCAATGTCAAGGGAGAGGACCTCCTGTGGCTGGACAAGCCCAACAAGGACTTCTCCGAAGGGGATGCCGAGAAGTGGCGTGTCCTCGGTGTCGATCCGTCACCGTTTCCCTCGGTGTCGCTGTGGGCTCCGCCTCGGCCGCGTTCGGGCGACGTGGCGGTCCCCGACACCGCCGGGCGTCAGGACGTTGCTGTCTTTGCTTGGACACCGCGTGAATTCATCGACGAAGGCCTGTTGCCGTTCGTCTTCACCGATGCCTCCGACACCCGCAATCAGATTTTGTTTGTTGCGGAGCGGGTCGAGGCCCAGCTGCGCAGGTATGCGGTAGATGTTGCCGGAGTTCCGGGTGCGGTCGTATTGCGGGATCCGGCCGAAGGTCATGGACCGGGGTCGCTGGTCACCCCGAACCGGGGGGAGCGCGTCATCGAGACCCTCTCGGATCTGGTCGACGCTCTCGAGGAGTTCCTGGATCCAAACGACGGCGAGCCCGATCAGCGCTGGACCGGCCGGGTCCAGCCGGGGACGGTGTCGGCATTCATGCGCCGCTTGGTGGCGGCGGTGATTCGACTCGGCCACCTGATTCGAGCTGGTGAGAGCAGGCGGATAGACCGGTCGGCGGCACAGGTGACGGTGGTGGGGATTCAATCGCTCCACGATCTCGGGCAGCGCTTCGTGGTGGGTGCATTGCTCAGGGAGGCATTTGCCGAGAAGGAGAAGAGCGGTCAGCGTTTCCCGCTATCGGTGGTGGTCCTCGACGAGTTGAACAAGTACGCCCCCCGCGATGGGCAGAGTCCGATCAAGGACATGCTGATCGACATCGCCCAGAGAGGCCGGTCGCTCGGCGTCCTTCTGGTCGGGGCGCAGCAGACGGCGTCGCGGGTCGCTCCCGAGGTGCTCGAAAACGCCGCCATCCGAGTGACCGGCCGCCTCGATGCGGCCGAAGCGGAGCGGCCCGAGTACGGATGGATGCTCCCTTCGACTCGTGCCAGAGCTCGCTTGCTCAAACCGGGGACGATGGTCATATCACAACCGGCGATCCCGGTCCCGCTCGTGGTCGATTTCCCGTTCCCACCGTGGGCAACCCGAAAGGAAGAAGTGGCAGAGGGGGACGACCCGTTCGAGGGGCTCTGATGTCTCCTTTGAGTCGCCAGTCGCCAGTCGCCAGTCACCAGTCAGATTCTGAGCTGGAGACTGGTTACTGGTCACTGGTTACTGGTCACTGATGCGCATTCTTCACACCTCCGACTGGCATGTCGGCAAGCGCCTGGAGCGTTATGACCGGATGGATGAGCACCAGGCGGTGGTCGATGAGGTGGTCGAGATCGCCGACCGCGAGGATGTCGATCTGATCGTCCACTCTGGTGATCTGTTCGACCGCCCCACACCTCCGGTGGATGCGCTCCGATTGGCGCTCGATGGTTTGGTGCGACTCGCCCGCAATGGGGGCCGCCCGGTCGTGGTGGTGGCCGGGAATCACGACTCGCCGGATCTCTTCGAGACACTGTCGAGGTTCCTGGAGCCATTCGGTGTGCATCTGGCCGGGCGCATCAAGGCTCCGAATGAGGGAGGCATTCTTTCCCTCGAAACCGGCTCGGGTCGCGCTCAGGTTGCCTGTTTTCCCTTCCTGCGGGCCGCACAGACGGTCGACTTCATGGCCAGGGTCGACGCCTGGTACGGCGCATACGCCGACAGGATCCGGCGCATCACCGAGACGTATTCCGAGGCGCTGGCACAGCGGGCCTCCGACGGTGACGTCACGGTGTTGGTGGCCCATTTCATGGTGGGGGGAGTAAAGGTGCGCACCGGTGCTCCTCGTGGAGAGCGGGAACTCCACATCGGCGAGGCGTATGCGGCCACCGAACAGGCGATTCCGACCGCGGTCGACTACGTCGCCATGGGGCATATTCACGCCCCGCAGCCGGTGCCGGGGGCCCCGGTGCCGGCGGAATATGCCGGGTCGCTTCTCCAACTCGATTTCGGCGAGGCCGGCGAGCAAAAGAGGGTGGTCATCGTCGACGCCAAGCCGGGGATCCACGCCACCACCCGTTCGATTCCGCTCACGTCGGGCCGCCGTTTGATCCAGGTCTCCGGGCCATGGTCCGAAATTGCCGGGCGAGACGATCTGGAAGATGCGTTCCTGGACCTCAGTGTGACCACGGAGGGCCCGGAGCCGGGGTTGATGGACGAGGCGCGGGAACGTTTCAAACACGTCGTCAAGGTCCGGGCCGATTACGAGAGAGTCGAAGTCGAGCGTCGCGGTGCCATCGGTCGGCCGCTCGACCAGTTGTATGCGGAGTACCACGAAGAGGCTCATGCGGCCGAGCCGTCGAGCGCTCTGATGGATCTGTTCCGCGAGATCTCGGAAGAGGTGGACCTTGCGGCCTCTTGAGCTGACGCTGCGTGGCTTCCGCTCCTATGCCGAGGAGTCGACCTTCGACTGGGAGGGGCGCGGTCTGGTCGGAGTGGTCGGGCCGACCGGCAGCGGAAAGTCGTCGATCCTCGACGCGGTCTCGTTCGCCCTGTACGGCAAGACACCGCGGGTAGAGCGCGACACCAAGTCCCTCATCAACCAGCGACGCGACGCCATGCACGTGGCGTTGACGTTCGAGATCGATGGCGAGCGCTACAAGGCCGTCAGATCGCTGCGACGCGGTGGGTCGTCCGCTCATGCCTTCTACCGGATCGACGACGCTGTCGACATCGAATTGGCCGACAAATCCCGCGAGATGACTGAGCAGCTCGAGGTCCTGTTGGGTCTCGACTTCGATGCGTTCCGTCGCTCCGTGCTCTTGGCCCAGAACCAGTTTTCTCGTTTTCTCGAGGCGACCGGAACCGAACGGAATCAGGTGCTCAAAGGTGTGTTCGACTTCGGCCGTCTCGACGAGATGCGAGCCATCGCCAAAGATCGGCTCGATGCCCTGGGCAGTCGTCTGGCGGTCCTAGCCGATCGGCGGGCCACTGCCGACGTGGATCGTGCCGAACTCGTTTCCAAGACCGTCGAGTTGAGTGTGGCCGAGCAGCGCGCCGCGGCCCTCGAGTTGCTCAGGGAACCCTTTGAGGAGGTAAAGGAGCGCATCGCAGCAGCCGGGGCGCGTGCCGAACGGGAGAAAGATCGGCTGGATCGGCTCGACGGCCTCGCCCGGCGGATTCCGTCCCAGGCAGAAACAGCCGAGTTGTTCGTTGCGGCCGAGACCGCCGAGTCGAGTGTCACCGTGGCGCACCAAGAGCTGATGGCTGCCACCGGTGAACGGGAGGCGGCCTCGAGCCGGGTCTCCGACGTCCTGGCCCAGGTCGGCGGCAAGGGGGGTTTGACCACCGCCGGGGATGCCGTCGCCAGCTGGAAGGCAGCGCGCGATCGGATGGCTGAGGCCGAGCAGGCGACGGCGGCGGCGATCGGGCGTGTCGAGCAGGAACGCCAGCGTGCCGCCGGAATCTCGACCCGCCTGGAGAAGGCCGGCGAGAGGTCCACGACGAATACCGAACAGGAGAGGCTGGCGGTGGCGGTTCTCGATACTGCAAGGGCGGCGGTCGAGGCCGCACATCAGCGCCACCGGGCGCATGTGCTTCGTGGCAACCTGGTTCCGGGCGAACCGTGCCCGGTGTGCGAACAAAGGGTTGCCGTGGTGCCTACCGCACCGGCACCGGCTCCGGTCGACGATGCGGAGCATACGAGTGATTTTGCTCGGGAAGCACTCGAGACGGCGGCGGCGTCGGCCAGGACGGCCTCGGAGGAACTGGCCCGAGTGCGGGCCGAAGCCGACGGGGTGGAGAGGCTGGTGACCGAGGCGGTTGCTGCGTCGGAAGCAACCACACGCCGCGGCGATGAAGCCGCCTCCGAGTTCGAAGCTGCCGGACGGGTGGTCGAAGAGCGTCTCGGTGGCGGCGATCCGGTGGCCGCGCTTTCAGCCATCCGGTCCGAAGCCGTAGAGGCGGAGGCAAGCTTGGAGGCTGCCGGGCTCGCCGAAGAGAGGGCTCGGACGATGCTCGACGAAGTCCGGGCAACGGCCACCGACACCGCGGCGGCGCGTGTGACCCTCCGCACCGCTGTGGCACCTCTTGCCGGGCTGCTCGAGTCTGAGAGCGAGGTGGGAG
>JACZWZ010000147.1 GCA_022571885.1 Acidobacteriota bacterium | reverse complement strand
TTGCAGTCGGAACGGTGCTGACTCTGGCGGTGTCGGCGTGCGGCGACGTGGCCTCACCGGTCACCACCGCGGCCCCCGATCCTTCCGCGGCTCCCGCACTTGCGGGGGTGACGGTCACGGTCACCGTGACTCCGAATGAGGGCCCGAGTGGCACCAACGCCCCGATCACCGTCACCGGCGAGCCGAATCAGATCGTCATCGTCCAGGTTGCTCAGCCCAATGGATTCGAGTACCAGCTGAGTGGGACCAGCGACGCCACCGGCAAATTCACCGCCACCGGATCATTCTCCGGACGGGTGGGCGACGTGATCACCATCACCGCAATCGTCGGCCCCACCCAGGGCTCGCCGTCGAGTAGCACCACATTCACCATCACCGGCACCGAAGAGACCACGACCACCAGCAGCACGACGACCACCACGACCGCGGCGACAACCACCACCACCGAGCCGCCGCCCACTACCACTAGCACCGTGCCGCCGGTCGGTTTTGGTGGAGGCTATCTGACCGGATCGATCAGTCCCGGCGCCGCCGCCGTCGACCAGACGATTCGCCTGTCCGTGTGCGGGCTTCAGCCGGGAGAGGTCGTGGAATGGTCATTCCTCGGCCTGCTGGTACAGGGGACCGCCAACGGCGAGGGCTGCATCGAGTTGTTCATGACGATTCCGGCCGGCACCCCGCCGGACTCCCATCCGATGGAACTCAGCGGAGACCAGGGCTCCTACGCCGAGCTCGATTACCCGACCCTCTGAGCCCAGATCGGGTTGGCGGAGATCGGTCCCGAAATACAAGACGGTGGTTTTGGCCCACGAGGCCGGCGTCTCATTGCCCGACCGCGGAGCCGATTCATGCCGGTGAGCCCGCTACCGTCGCCGGTGCGATGTTTCCCGGAAACGGTGCGGTGGATACACCAGTGAGAAGCGGTGGGCCGGTACCCCGACGCCCAGCCAAGCACGTCGAACTCCGGTTCTATGCGGAGTTGAAGGACTTCCTGGCGGCGAACCACCGGTCGGGGAAGGTCGGTCGCACCTTCGACGTAGCCGGAAGCGTCAAGGACATGATCGAGGCTTGCGGCGTGCCCCACACCGAGGTGGATCTCATCCTGGCCAATGGTGAGTCGGTCGACTTCTCCTACCGGGTGGGCGACGGGGACCGGATCAGTGTTTACCCGGTGTTCGAGGCTTTCGACATCTCTTCTATCGCGCGGGTCCGACCGCAGCCACTCCGTCAGACCCGCTTCGTCCTGGATGGTCATCTCGGCAAGGTGGCGAGATACCTGCGACTGGTGGGTTTCGACTCGTCCTACGCCAACACCTGGTCTGATCACGAATTGGTGTCGATCTCGACCGGCCAGCACCGCATCCTGCTGACACGAGACGTGGGACTCCTCAAACACGGCGCCGTCACTCACGGCTACTTTGTTCGGGCAACCGAACCACTCCGGCAGCTGACCGAGATCGTCGACCGCTTCCACCTTGCCGACTGCGTCGCCCCCTTCACCCGGTGCATGCAATGCAACGGGTTGCTCCAGCCGGTCGAGAAGGCGGAGATCGCCCACCGGCTGCCACCTCGGACCAGGGACCATTTCGACGAGTATCGAATGTGCGCATCGTGCCAGAGGATCTACTGGCCGGGATCGCACCACCGCCGGCTCACCGAGATCGTCGACCAAGCACGGCAGGCCTGAGCCGTCACCTGGCGGCGAGCGGATCGGATGAATCTGCCGCCCACGCGAGTGCCGCGGAGTCGCCTAATTCTGCGCGCCGACGAAAATGGCCGAGGAGGGACTGGAATGCCGACCAAGCACGGCGACCGACTGCTGGTTTGGGGCGTGGCGGGTATCGACGCCAATGCCATCGCTCAGGCGCAGCGGACCTCCGAGTTGCCGTTTATCGAGGGCCATGTGGCGCTGATGCCCGACGCCCACTTCGGCCTCGGGGCCACGGTCGGCTCGGTGATTCCGACCCGCGGGGCCATCATCCCGGCCGCGGTCGGAGTCGACATCGGCTGCGGGATGATTGCGGTCGAAACCTCGCTCACCGCGGCCGACCTCCCTGATTCGCTCAACCGTCTCCTATCGCTCATCGAGCGGTCTGTGCCCTCGGGAGTCGGGCGGGGCCACCGTCGCCGGGACCGGCAACTCCCCGGCGACGCCTGGTGTCTGGCCAACCCCAACCCCTCGGTCGATGACGACTCGAAGCTGGGGGCGAAGGCTCGCCAGCAGTTCGGCTCTCTCGGCGCCGGCAACCACTTCGTAGAGGTCTGCCTCGACCCCAAGGACACGGTCTGGGTAGTGCTCCACTCCGGGAGCCGCGGCGTCGGCAACCGGCTGGCCATGAGCCACATCGGCCGCGCCAAAGGTCTGATGCGGCAGCGGCTCATCTCGCTCGAAGACCCGGACCTCGCCTACTTCGTCGAGGGTGAGCCGGAGTTCGAGTCGTACCTCGACGACCTTCTCTGGGCCCAGGACTACGCGCGGGGGAACCGGAAGACAATGATGGATGCGGTCCTCGCCAACCTGGCCTCGGTGGTGGCGGCCCCGCTGCAGGAGGTGCGGCGAGTCGACTGCCACCACAACTACACGGCGCGGGAGCACCACCACGGCAAGGACCTGTGGGTCACTCGCAAGGGAGCCATCCGCGCCCGGCAGGGCGATTGGGGCGTGGTCCCCGGCTCGATGGGGACCAACACCTTCATCGTCAAGGGTCTGGGCAACCCTGCCTCGTACGACTCGGCGGCGCATGGCGCCGGCCGGACGATGTCTCGGACCCAGGCGAAGAAGACGCTGACGGTCGAGTCGCTGGCCGATGCCATGGGCGGCAAGGCCTGGCTGGCCGACAAGGCTGATGCTCTGCTCGACGAGCATCCCGACTCGTACAAGGACATCGAGCGGGTCATGGCCGACCAGGCGGACCTGGTAGAGATCGAGGTCGAACTCCACCAAATTCTCAACTACAAGGGGGCGTGACCAGGGCGACGTTTCCCGTTGCCCGTCTCCCGTTTCCCGAATCAAGTCCCGGTAGCTTCAATCGCCCCCACAGCTCCAGCAACGCCATTCGGGAAACGGGGAACTGGAAACGGGAAACGGCTTCGAAGGGCCACATCACCTATCGGCGCGCCTGCTCAGGCCCCGGGGTTCGAATCCCCTGGCAGCTCTCGCCCGTATCCGGGCTGTGGCAAGCTGGCGGCTATGGCGCGTAGAGCAGCGGTGCTCAGCCTGGCAGGGGTCGGGTGCTCCTCGGCCGGGGTGCTGGCGTTCGAGATCGTCCTCACCCGGGTCTTCTCGGTGGCCCAGTTCTACCATTTCGCCTTCCTCACCGTCAGCCTGGCCCTGCTGGGGTTCGGTGCCAGCGGATCGGCATTGGCGGCCTTTCCCCGACTGGGGCGAGGGGGCCCGCGGCGGTGGGCAGTGCTTGCGTTCGCCCAAGGGGTGTCGACGATGGGAGCGTACGCGCTGATCAATCGGATCCCGTTCGACTCTTTCGCCATCGCCTGGGACCGCCGCCAGATCGGGTACCTGATCGCCTACTACCTGGCGCTGGCGGTCCCGTTCTTCTTCGGGGGGACGGTCGTAGGCGCGCTGCTGTCGGGATGGGACCAACCGGTTCCGCTCTCCTCGGCCCGGGTCTATGGGGCGAGCCTCATCGGCGCCGGGCTGGGGTGCGTCATCGCGGTGGGAGCGCTGCCGCTAGTCGGTGGGGTGGGGGTGATCGCGGTGGCCTCGGTGCTCGGGCTGGTGGCGGCGGCCACCTTCGAGACATCGAACTCCTCGCCGTCGCCGGCCCTGTTGGCAGGGGTGACCGCGGTGACGGTGGCTGCCCTGCTGGTGTCGACCCTGGGGTCCGGGGTTCTGGCGCTGCGGCTCTCCCCCTACAAGGATCTCAGCGCCGCCCTCCGCTACCCGGGAGCGACGGTGATCGACACCACCTGGGAGTCGTCTGCTCGGATCGATCACATCGTCAGCGCCGGTATTCGCTCGGTCCCCGGTCTCAGTTTCACCTGGGGTGGAGCGCCGCCGCCCCAAGACGGGATCACTTTCGATGGTGATGACCTGAGCCCGGTCCCCCTGGTCGACCCCGGCGAAGCCGAGTTCTCGTCACATGTTCTCAACTCGGTGGCGTTCTCGCTCCGTCCCGGCGGCGACGTCTTGATCTTGGAGCCCAGAGGCGGTCTCGACCTCGTGATCGCTTTGGCCGCCGGCGCCGGGTCGGTGACCGCGGTCGAGGCTCACGGTCCGGCGGTGGAAGCGGCCCGCCGGGCGGGGAGCCTCGCCTACGCCGACCCGGCGGTCGAGGTCATCATCGAGCAGCCTCGCTCGTTCGTAGAGCGCACCGGCCGTCACTTCGACGTGATCGACGTCGCCCTCACCGCCCCGTATCGACCGGTCACTTCCGGCGCCTACAGCCTGGCCGAGGACTACATGCTGACCACCGAGGCCTTCGATGCCTACCTGGGCCTGATGCGGCCCGGTGGGGTCCTCACCATCATGAGATGGCTGCAGACCCCTCCCAGTGAGACGGTCCGACTGCTGGCTCTGGCGGCCGAGGCGGTACGCAGGGCCGGAGGCGACCCGGAGCAGTCGATAATCGCCTTGCGCGGCTACGCCACCGGTCTCATCCTGGTCAAGCCGGACCACTTCACCGCGGAAGAGGTGGACGCCGTGGCCGGGTTTGCCGCCGCCGACCGGTTTGACATCATCGCCGCTCCCGGCCGGAGTCCGTCCAATCTCTACAACGTCCTACCCGAAGATCGATACGCCGAGTTGGCGGCCCGAGTGTTTACCGATCCGGAGGGCCTCTACCGCTCATACGAGTTCGACATCGCACCGCCCACCGACGATCGGCCGTTCTTTGCCCACTTCTTCAAATGGGCCCAGGCGTCCCAGGTCCTCGACTCCCTGGGGCGAACCTGGCAGCCCTTTGGCGGGGCCGGCTTCTTCGTGCTGGTGGCGTTTCTGGGCCTCTCCGCCTTGGGTGCCGTGGTGCTGATCTTGGGGCCACTGCTGGTGATGACCCGCCGTCGGCGCACCGGTGATCCTTCCGAAGGATTGCTATGGACGGTGGGCTACTTCGGCCTGCTGGGGCTGGCCTTTCTCCTGGTCGAGATACCCCTGGTGCAGCACTACATATTGCTGGTGGGCCGTCCCACCACCGCTCTGGCGGTGGTGCTCTTCGCCCTGCTGCTGGCCGCCGGGGCCGGCAGCGTCGTCTCGCACCGGATGCGGTGGCGCCCCACTGCGGTGGCACTCGCCCTGTTGGCAGTCGCCTATCCACCGCTGGTGAGGTGGATGACCGCTCTGGTGCTCCCCGCACCCCTGGCGGTTCGGGCGGCAGTCGGTGCCGTCGCCCTGCTCCCCATCGGGTTCCTGATGGGGGTCATGTTTCCCAAGGGCCTGGCTCGGCTGGAGCGGACCGCCCCTCACCTGATTCCCTGGGCGTGGGGGATCAACGGGACCGCATCGGTGATCGCCGCCGCCGCGGCGGCGTTGCTGGCGCTCACCTGGGGCTTCCAGCTGGTGGTGACGGTGGGCGCCGCCGGTTACGGAGCCGTCGCCCTCCTCGCCCGGGACCCGGCCAAGGCGCCGTTCAACCTTCGGCGCGAGTAAACGGCACGAACAGCACTCCACCCAGATTCTCGGCGGTGAGCCCACCATCGTCACCCAGCCGGAACCGCCACAGCGTCTGCACCGCTCCGATCGGCCCGATCGGAATCACCAGGCTGCCCGCGGCGGCCAATTGGTCGACCAGGTCTTTTTCGAACTGCACGCCCTCTCCCAAGACATACCAGAGATGCGGCAATTCCTATCGGACCTGGGGGAATATGTGCTGAACAACATCAACCTATTCAAGGAATCGGAGGGCCCCAAACCCACGGCGGGCGGGATGCCCTCGATGCCTGCAGGCGTAGGAGCGGCCCTGGGAACCAATCCATTATTGCCCTTTGAATTGAACGTGTTGGTGGATAACAGTGGCGTTGAAAAGCTGCCCATCATCATCGAGCCGAACCCCAACTGGGGCAACCTGTTTGGCCGTATCGAGCGCCGGGCCATGATGGGGACCTACGTCAGCGATCATGGCATGCTGAAACCCGGCGCCGTCCACCTGGCCAACGGCGGCTATCTGGTGCTGAACGCCCGGGACGTCCTGATGGCGCCCGGCGCCTGGGAAGGCCTGAAAAGGTCCATCCGCAACCAGGAGGTGCGGTTGGAAGACCCCACTGAGCAGACCGGCCTTTTCATTCCCCAAGGACTCAGGCCCGAGCCCGTGCCCCTGGACCTGAAGGTCATCGTGACCGGAGACGAGAGCATCTACCGCCTGCTCACCTCCTCCGACAACGAGGATTTCCGGGACCTGTTCAAGGTAAAGGCGGAGTTCGATTACCGGGTGGACCTGAACGAAGAAAATATGATGGCCTACTGCAAGTTCATCTGCCGCACCTGCGAAGAAGAAAATCTACTGCCCTTCGAGACCGGAGGCGCCGCCCGGGTCTTGGAGTTCGGCGCCCGGCAGGTCTCCGA
>JACZWZ010000146.1 GCA_022571885.1 Acidobacteriota bacterium | reverse complement strand
TGCGCGAACCGGCACCCGAGCCCGCCGCCGTCTGAGCGTCGCCACCCCCGCAGGACTGAGAGCCCCCCGCCTTCCGGGGGGCTCTCACATGTTTGGAATCAGCCCGCCACATCCGGGCGGCCGCCCCGGCCCCTAGCGCTTCCCGCTCCTCCTTCGGTGGGGGCACTGCTGTGGCGGTGATATTGATAACGATCAATCACCACCGTTCTGCTCTGGTGACATTGCCGCACGCCGGCCGAGGCGAGGACCACCTCACGACCTGTCGCGTCAATGTCATAATCCCCGTGTTGGCGAGTCACGAGGGGAGTCGGTTGAGTGCTAGCTGCTGTGACGGCGCGATTCGCTTCTGACCCAACCGATACCAGCGAGATCACCTCCGAGAAGACAGCCATTCTTCTGCTCGCTTCGTCAACCTGTGTGGCTGGGAGCTTCTGGGTTGCTCTCTACCTCGTTGTGTTCGGCTGGGGCCTGACAGCGGCACTGCCTCTCTCCTTCGTGATCATTGTCGGTACGTCCCTCATCGTCGCTCATGTGACGACAAATCACTACTACGCGGTGTACGGGCAGATCATTTGCATCATCTATGTCACGGCCTTCATTCAGTGGAGCATCGGCGGGGTCTTCGATTCGGGCTTTGTCATGGCATGGGCCGCCACGGGTCCTCTTACCGCACTCATGTTCCTCTCTACTCGCGAATCAGTGTTTTGGTTCCTCACGTTCCTGCTCAATCTGGTCGTCACGTTGGCTTTCAGCAGCACGTTTGCCGATCGGGCCCTCGACGTCACTGACGACACGAGGTTGCTGTTCTTCGCATTGAATCTGGGAGTGTCGTCGCTGGTTGTTTTCGTGTTCGCGAGATACTTCGTAGCGGCTGCCCTGAAAGAACGATCACGCGCCAATCGCCTTCTGTTGAATGTGTTGCCTCGACAGATCGCGGAGACGCTCAAAGCGAGTGACGAGACGATTGCGCAGCAGTTCGACTCGGTCAGTGTCCTGTTTGCGGACGTCGTAGGTTCGACCCCCCTGTTCGCGGATCTCGAGCCGACCGAGGTTGTCGATTGGCTCAACGAGGTGTTTTCGGCCCTCGATGAGGTCGTCGAGCGCCACGGCCTGGAGAAACTCCGCACCATGGGTGACAACTACATGGTGGCGGCGGGAGTGCCCGTCACCAGAGATGATCACGCTCACGCCATCACTGCGTGTGCTCTGTCGATGATCGAGGCGACTCAACGGATTCCTGCCCGGAATGGTAAGCGGATCGGCTTCCGCTTCGGAATCAACTCGGGCCCAGTCGTCGCAGGTGTCATCGGAAAGTCGAAGTTTCACTACGACATGTGGGGCGACACCGTGAACATCGCCAGCAGGATGGAGTCGCACGGTGAAGTTGATCGCCTGCAGGTGTCAAACGCAACGTACGAACTGATCAAGGATCGATTCGAGTGCGTTCCCCGAGGCCCGGTGAATGTCAAAGGCAAGGGCGAGATGAAAACCTGGTTCGTCTCAGGACCCAAATCGGGCTGAGCAATGGTGCGTATCCTCTGATCACATTTACGACCAGTGACTGAAGGGAACGTCCTGTGAATGGTTGCCGAGAATTGCCGTGGCTGCCAACATCGCGGACTTCTGCGGAGGGGAAGCAATGACGGTTGACCGCGATGACATCCTGTTCATGATGAGGTTCGAGGAGTTGTTCCGTCCCAGTACCGAAGCCAAGAAATTCGTCTGGTCCGAAGGCTTGAAGGCGCTGGTGGAAGCGGGAACCTTCTTCGACGAGTACTCGCTCGATTCAGACGAGCGGTTCTATGTGAACGCCGTGGCGACCTACTTCGAACGGCTGGGCGAGTTCTGGCGTCAGGGCATCGTTCCCGACGAGATAGCGATGAGTTGGATCAGCGTCGACATGTATTGGGATCTCCTCGGAGGAATCCTGATTCAGGCTCGCGAGATCTTTGGCGCTCCCGGGCTGTGGCGCGACTTCGAGGCGCTCGCCGCCGCCTACAGCGCCGCGAACTAGGACGCTCGGGCTGGGGCCTGTGAGCTCCGGTGACATTGCCGCACGCCGGCCGACGCCGCGGGGAAGTCGCGGATAGTGCGCGCACAAGTGAACCCCCGTTGTGAGGGACACACTTGGGCGAGTCATGGTGTTACATCGACATCGCTTCGTAGACGCGCACGCTGTCGACGATCGGGCAGTCCGCCAGCAGTTTCACCGCGTCGTCCATGTTGTCGGCGCTGACGATCGAGTATCCGGTCGCCGGTGCCATCTCAGGTGTCAGGTCCTGGGATCCGGTCGTAGTGACCTCCCGTCCAGGTCCGAGGGGATTCCCGGCATCGACAAGATGATCGGCTATCGACCCGAACCAATTCGTCCACGCGTCCATCATCTCCTGGGTCGGTGCGGTGGGCCACGATCCGTGATAGGTGAATACGAACTTTTTCATTCCTGCTCCTCTGTATTGGCTTGTTGCTTGCTTAGGTGATCTGCATAGTTCTCGAGCGACTCCTTGTCGTCACCCCAGTACGGATGGAATTGTCTGACCCAGTCCTGAAGTCCGCGGAGCGGCTGCCGCCTGATGGCAAGGAGATTGGTCCGACCGATCTTCTTGCGGGCGACCATGTCTGCTTCCTCGAGGGTCTTGATGTGCCGATGGATCGCCGGAAGGGAGAGGCCACGGAGCGACGCCAGTTCGCTGATCGACCAAGGGCGTGAACCCAGTGCGTGGATGATCTCTCGCCGATGCTCATTGGCGAGGGCGTCGAACACCTTGTCGAGGTTCTGCGAGTCGTTCATCGGTCTCACCAGATAGTTAACAAGATTGTTAACTATACGTGTGCCCGACACTCCTGGCAAGTCGCTGGGCCGGTACGGCACTCCTATTCGAAGGCGGTGCTGCGTACCGCGATTCCTTCCTGGGCTTGATCCCAATAGCTGTACGTGCCCGCCTGCAATAGTTCGCGAGCGGCCTTCACCACCGCCCCCAAGCCAACCAGGTTTAGACCACCACCGACCGATACCCGAGCCACGCCGAGTTCGGCTAGTTCGGCAACCGACGGCACTCCCGGCAAAGCCAAGACGTTGACCGGCAGGTCTACCGACTCGACGATACGTCGAATGTCCGCCGCCTCGATGACTCCAGGTGCATACAGAACATCGGCCCCAGCCGCCTGAAAGGCTTGAAGTCGAGCGACGGTATCGCTGAGATCAGGACGGTTGTGCAGGTAGTTCTCGGAACGGGCGGTGAGAACCAGCCGAACAGGTTTTGAGTGGGCGGCCTCGGCCGCCGCCGCCACCCGGTCGGCGGCGTGGGCTAGTTCATAGATGGGATGGTCGTCACTCCCCGTGTAGTCCTCGACCGAGCATCCTGCCAGACCCGTGTCCATTGCCAGCCGCACCGTGTCGGCGACCCCTGCGGGATCGTCGGCAAAGCAGTTCTCCAGGTCGGCGCTGACGGGCAAATCGGTTGCCGCCACGATTGCCGCTGCATGACCGAGCGCTTCGTCCCGAGTTACGCCGCCATCGAGGCGGCCCAAGGTGGCCGCGTGACCCGAGCTGGTCGTGGCAAGTGCGCGAAAACCAAGGGCGAAGAAGAGCTTGGCAGTCCCCTCGTCCCACGGGTTGGGAAGCAGCAACGGAGTCTCACCGTGATGCAACCGCAGAAACTGCTCGGCCTTGACCGCCTGGTTGGTCACCGTTACACCATAGGGGCCGATGTGAAGTCGGTCATCGACGGGACCCGAAGCCGAGGGCTGCACGCAGCCCACTGCCACCGAGCGCCTCGAGCCATCCGACTCTCTGATGATATCGACTAGCAGTGGCCGGGGATCGGCGATGTCACGAGCTAGATGATTTCGGTCAACGCGTCGCCTTGTGGCCCCGGCGGCTCGCACCACCGTATTTCATTCTGGTGTCCTCCATCCTGGCGATGAGAGCACTCTCGCCGTCGTTCTGGAATCCGCAGTCGGCGACCTCGCCGATAAAGAGCGTGTGGCTGCCGCAGTCAACCGCTTTCCAGACCGCGCATTCGAGGTAGGCCACCGCCTCCTCGAAGATGGGAGCACCGGTCACCCCTTCTCGAATGGGACGCTCATTGAGGGTCATGTCCACCTTCGACGCCGGCTTGGAGAATTTGACAAACGGCCGGGTATCGGAGCGGTCCCAGAGGTTGACACTGAACGAACCACCGTCGCCGATGAGACGTCGAGTGAGCGAGTGTTGCTCGACCCCCACTGCGACCAGGATGGGATCCATCGCCACCTGCGTCACCCAGGAGGTCGTCATTGCGTTCCACTCGTCCCCCGACCTCGATCCAACGAGACACAAGACGTTCGGAATCGACCACAGCACTTTGTTGATTGTCGCGTCGGGCACCTGCAAGTTGTCAGCCCTCCTCTTGGCGGCGGAGCGTACCGTCTGCGGTGTTGATAGGCCTCCGTGCGAACCCTCTCGCACACCGAGGCCCATGAAGACCTCCACCGGATCCAAAGCGATTCCAAAGCGCATCGCCGGCGCCGCGGTCTCGCTCCTCCGAGGTTCGAATTCGGTTGTGATGGCGGTCAGTTCGTGAGCGTCGGTGTCGCCACTGGGACCGACACGTACCAAAGCCTCGGTGGCGAACCGGAAGGCGTGTATGACCTCATGGGCGCGGCTCGAGCGATTTGATGCCCCTCCCAAACCGACAGGTCGGGATCAACAGCTGGAACCATTGTGACGAGCATGCGGCGTCCGATGCCATGGCATCCGAACACCTTCTATCGATTCAAGACCCCCCGAAACCGGACGAGCGATATGGATCGTCTGGTCGGCGAGGGCGGGGTCGACACCGTCGAGGACTCCTCCGACCACCCTAAGCAGGCTGAAAGAGCTCGATCACATTGCCCGAGGGGTCCTCGCAGAGAATCTGCTTGCGTCCATCCTGCACCACAATGTCGTTTCTGAAAGTCACGCCATCCTCTTGGAGCTTTGAGACAAAGGATTCCAGGTCGTCGACTGTCAGCACGAACCTCGACCAGCCCCCCGGACCGGGCCTGACACCATCCGGCATCGGCCTGGACGCAGAGGCGATCGGCCCCGCAACCCACAATGTCAGGTCGCCCCGGACCAGGATTGCAATCGCCGTACCGAATTGTTGATCGAGTTCGAACCCAAGCTTTGAGACGTAGAACGCCACGGCATCAGCTACATCATCCACCAGGTATCTAACGGTTGCCATCCTGGTTGCTCCTCAGTCGCCCGGACCGCCACCGTACACCACGGCTCTGAGTGGGTCAGGACGGTGGCGTCCTCGCAGTTGCAGCCGCCGAACCGCGGCACCGATCGGAGTTCCTGCGACCGATGACGACCACCCCGAGGATGACCGCCTGCTCGCAGGTCGGTCGGCCGCTATGTCGCCTGCGCCATCAAGCCGTCCACAATTCCGGCACCCGACTGTCGGCCCTGCAACGACGACGGGGTGCCGGTCTGCCAGATCGGTTCGTCGCCCAAGGCGCGATCAATCGGCCGCTGGTCGAACTGAAACAGCCACAGACCATCCCATGGCGCCCAGGCTTCGTGCCACATGGCATTCCAGAATTCGTAGATCTCGATCATCGGGTCCCGCCCCGTGGACCCCGACACCTCCGGCAGCGCGCCGGCTGTGGTGTCCGAGGTTCCCCTTGGACTCCGTCTTTGCGGATCCCGAACCTACTCCTTCCAATCGGAGCGTGCCCTCGCCGAAAAACTGCACCGGCGTGCAGTCGCGGTTGTCTCCGACTCGAGCGTGCGTTTGGTCATTGCCGGAGATTGAGTCTGAAGCCGGCTCGATCAGACAATCCCGTCTCGTGGATGAGACCGTCAAGACGCCGGGAGGCGGGGGCTACACCAGTCCCTGGACCTCCACAAACCCGGTGAGCACATCGTCCATGTCGGGATGGCCGATCTCGTCGAGGTCGTATGTCACTCGAGTGTGCGGTTTTTCGATTTCGAGCACCCGAGTGAGATCGATCGGAGTCCCAATGACCACGACGTCGCAGTCGGTGGCGTTGATCGTCGCCTGGAGATCCTTGATCTGGTCGGCTCCGTATCCCATGGCCGGAAGCACGGTCCCGATGTCGGGATACTTCTCGAAGGTCTCGACGATGCTGCCGACCAGGTATGGACGCGGGTCCACGAAGGGTGCCGCACCGTGCTGCATCGCCGCCACCACCCCGGCGCCGATCGTCATGCCACCGTGGGTGAGTGTCGGTCCGTCCTCGACCACCAGCACCCTCTTGCCGCGCACGATGTCGGGATCCTCGAGCACTGGGGGTGAGGCTGCCTCTATCACCGTGGCGGTCGGATTGTGCTCGGCGATGTTCGCCCTCACCTGGTCGATCCCCTCGCGCCCGGCGCTGTCCATCTCGGTTCGCCCCGGTGCGGCGATGAGAATGTCGCCGAATCCGTCCTGGTTGAAGTCGCCGGCGGAGCTTACATCCGCACCGGCCCGGTCCACCGCTTTCCCCCCGAAAAATACGGTGCCCGGAAGCTGGCTGCTGGCGAGCTGGGTGAGACCCCGGTCGCCGTTGATCAGGATCCC
>JACZWZ010000145.1 GCA_022571885.1 Acidobacteriota bacterium | reverse complement strand
ACGCCGGCGCGCTGCCCGGTGCGGTCGTCGCTGATCCGAACGTAGATCCCTGCCTTCATCCTCTAGTAACATTAACAGATGCTTGGGTCCCCCAGCGTTATCTCACCGGATGGGCAAGACAGCTCAGCGTGCCCGCAGAGCCCGCTAAGCCAACACGATCAGGATCACCCCGACTGCTCCCAGCCCGAGGCCACCGGCTTGGACACGACCGATGCGCTCGTGAAGAACCAACCGGGCGAGGCTGATAGTCGACACCGGGTACATGGCCATGATCACCGCAACCAGCGACAGCAGTTCCCGACGAATCGCCAGCAGAAACATGACGTTGGCGACCATGTCCAGAATTCCGGCGACGACCGACAGACCGCGCGACTCGGTCGGAATGATCGGTTTCCGTAACGCCAGGACGATCAAGAAGAGCATCAGCACCGAGGCACCGCGCGATCCGACGAGGGGCCACAGACCTGAGGCGTCGGAGGTGCGAGAGATCAACACTCCAAACAAGCCGAAGGCGACCCCGGCGATCGCACCGAGGGTCACAGCCCGCCAGCCTCCCACCAGGCCGTTCGACTCCTCGCCGGAGGGGAGCGCGATGAGCACGATCGCCACCAGCGCCAGCACCATCCCGCCCCAGGCCAGAGAAGCCGGTCGTTCACCGTCCCATATGCCGAACAAGACCGGCGTCGCCGTGCCGAGGACCGCGGTCACCGGGGCCGTCACACCGATGCGGGTCGTGGCGAGGGCGTGATAGAAGAGGACCAGACCGATCGAACCGGCAATACCGGCCGCTGCCCCCCAGGCGAAGTCTGAAGCGCCCGGAACCGCGGCGAAGATCGGAGCGGCGATAACCACCCCGGTGCCGGCTACCAGTTGAGACAGGAGCACTACCGACACCGCAGGCGACCGCCGGCTCGCCAGTCCCCCGAAGAAGTCGGCGACGCCAAAGGTCAGCGAGGAAAGGCCCGCCAGAAGAAAAGGCATGAGCGACGAGGCTAACCACGCACACAACGTCACCGTCACGACCAGAATGGGGGCGACGCACCCCGGGAGATCGCACTGACCGAATCCGTCATCACCAACCCTCTCATCGATCCGACCGTTCTGTGGACGAGAGGTGAACACTGTCGGGATCTAGCCAGCATCCTCTCGCCGGACGCCAGACACGTCGAAGGCGACCTCACACAGGCGTGCATCGAGACCAGGGCAGATCTGCTGGTCACGGCCAGAGCATCGTCATTCGGCCTGGTCAATACGGCCGTGCCGTTGGAGATCGAGCCGGACCGTCGGATTCCCGCGGTGGTGGGTGCGGTGGGGACCGGGCCACATTCGCCACTGGTTGCCGGACTGACCGGTCTCATCGCATCTGGTCTCGGAGCGGATGCCCTCCTCGTCACCGTGTCACGGTCGGACGCTGAAGACGACCAGGCATTGGCGATGCTCGGATCATTGGATGCCCTGGCGCCCGGGGCCGGGACGAAGATCGTGCGAGCCGATACCGCGGCAGGCTTGATCGACGCACTGCCTTCCGACGTCCTGCTGGTGCTCGGCGCTCCCGGAGGCTCGTGGTGGCAGCGTCAATTCTTCGGTCCGGGACGACGTCTGATCCATCGCGCTCAGGCGGGTTCCGTAATCGCCAAAGCCGCACCGCTTCGATGCTTTCAGGCCATGACCGACATCGTTCCCCTGGGCCGCCACATGCAGGCCCGCGACGCCTTGGCCGTCATGGCGCACCCGGTGGCAGTAGTCGCCAGCGCCGGACTCCTCGTCGGCATAGTCCGCCGAACCGCCCTCGAAGGAGCACCCACCGGCACCGTCGGCACTCTGATGGAGCCCGCAACCGGAATCAGTGCGGAGGATCCGATCGAAGCCGCCGACGATCTCACCGAATTCATGGACGGCTCCCCGGTCCCTGTCGTCGACATCGAGGGAAAACTGCTCGGCGGGGTCTCGATTTAGCCAGGGATTTAGGCCAGAAGGGTGCTGGATGATGAGGCCATTGGAGGTTCCAGTAGCCAGTAGCTCAGGTCGGCGGTCGGTAGTGCCCAAACACCTTCGACAATTCTCCCGACACCTCGCCGAGGGTGGCACCCATCCGTAGCGCCTCCTTCATGGGCCGAACGATGTTGGTCGCGGCGTCGGCGGCATCGGTTCGCACCCGATCGAGCGCCCTCTCGACGGCCGCCCCATCTCTGTCGGCGCGATGCGCCGCAAGACGCGCCACCTGATCTCTTTCGAGAGCGGGGTCGATCGACATCACAGAAGTATCGGTCTCGGCGCCGTCAACGAAGCTGTTGACGCCCACCACCACGGTCTCGCCCGACTCGACGCGCTGCGCGGCCCGGTAGGCGGAGTCCTCGATCATGCGCTGCACCACACCGGTCTCGATGGCGGTCACCGCTCCTCCGGCGTCGGCGATCTGACGCATGATCCGACGAGCGACCTCCTCGACGGCGTCGGTGAGTGATTCGACGTAGTACGACCCGGCGAGAGGATCGACGGTGTCGGTGACACCCGACTCGAAACCGATGATCTGCTGGGTACGGAGGGCGATTTTGGCCGAGTGGTCGGTCGGGAGCCCCAGCGCCTCATCGAAGGCGTTGGTGTGCAGGGACTGCGTGCCACCGAGCACCGCCGACAGCGCCTGCAGGGCGGTACGAACGATGTTGTTCTCCGGCTGCTGAGCCGTGAGTGAGGAGCCAGCCGTCTGGGTGTGGAATCTCATTCGCCACGAGTCGGGATTCGATGCACCGAACTCGTTTCGCATGTGATCGGCCCAGATCCGCCGGGCGGCCCGATACTTGGCGATCTCTTCGAAAAAGTCACTGTGACCGTTCCAGAAGAAGGAGATCCTCGGGGCGAACTCGTCCACCTCCAGACCGGCGGCCACTGCCGCCGCCACATACGCCAACCCGTTGGACAACGTCAACCCGATCTCCTCGGCAGCCGTCGAACCGGCTTCGCGGATGTGATAGCCGGAGATCGAGATCGGGTTCCATGCCGGCAGCTCGTCCCGGCAATATGCCAACAAGTCCGTCACCAGCCGCATCGACGGCTGCGGCGGATAGACGTAGGTGCCGCGAGCTGCGTACTCCTTGAGAATGTCGTTTTGAACCGTTCCCCGAATCCGGGTCGGTTCTACGCCCTGCTCCTCGGCGGTCAGTTGGTACAGCAACAGAAGGACGGCCGCGGTCGAATTGATCGTCATCGAAGTGGAGACGTCGTCGAGCGGTATGCCCTCCAGCAGCCGACGCATGTCGTCGAGGGTGTCGATCGCGACCCCGACCTTGCCCACCTCTCCGGCGGATCTTGGATCATCGCTGTCGAGACCCATTTGGGTGGGGAGGTCGAATGCCACGGAAAGGCCGGTCTGTCCGGCGGCGAGCAGCCAACGAAACCGCTCATTGGTGGCCTCGGCGGTGCCGAAACCTGCATATTGGCGCATGGTCCACAGTCGCCCGCGGTACATGGATGGATAGGGGCCCCGTGTAAACGGGTAGTCGCCGGGAGCTCCCAGGGCCTCCGACGGATCCCAATCGGCGAGCGACGACTGGTCGTACAGAGGGTCGATTTCGATGCCCGAAGAGGAGAAGCGGTTGCCTTCAGAAAAATCAGCCATCGGTACACTGCGTGGTCGGACGAACGCAAGCCGGACAATACCCAGTCACTTGGCCTGCAATGTTGGCGATCGAGGCGTTGGCTGCGCCGTTCGGGCCCTGATCGGCTCCGAAGCGGCTCCGCATCGGTCTACCGCCCTGCGGACCCGGCAGAGTCTTGAACCACGCACACGGCTGAGGAAGATGGGATAGCGCCATGGACATCTCCATCCACGAGGCAGAGCGAATTGAGCGGCGGGGCCGCCGCCTCATGTCGGGCGCCATCCTCGGGGCGATCACGCTGCTTTCGGCCACTTGGGTGGGACTGTTCGTCTTCCTAGGAGCGAACACCGCCCACGGAACACTCCAAGACATCCGCGACTACTGGATCCCCGATGTCGAGGCGATGACGCTCGAATTGCCCGACCTGTCTCGACTGTCGACGGTGTACACGGTCGATGGTGTCGTACTGGGCCAGTTGACCGAACGCAACAGCCAGCCGATCTCACTCGACGACATACCGAACCTCGTTATCGGAGCCGCTCTCAGCGCCGAGGACGCCGACTTCATGACCCACGGTGGGATCGACTACCGGGCTATCACCAGGGCGCTCATCGAGGACTTCGGGGGTGGCCCAACCCAGGGCGGTTCGACGATCACCCAACAGGTCGTAAAGCAGAACTTCATCGGGAGTGAGCCGACTCTCGAAAGGAAGGTGGCCGAGGCCGCGATCGCGATCGAGATGGAACGCAGGTTCACCAAAGAACAGATCCTCGAGTTCTACCTCAACTCTGTCTTCTTCGGAGAGAACGCATACGGCGTCACCGCCGCCGCCGAGGTCTACTTCGACAAGGAACTCGACGAACTGACGATCGCCGAGGCCGCCGCGCTCACGGTGCCGATACGCAACCCCACCCTCTACAACCTCACCAACGACAGTGAGATCCCGTTGCGGGCCCGTAACGCCGTCATCGATCAGATGGTCGACGAGGGTTACATCACGGCAGAAGAGGGCGAGGACGCCAAGGCCGAGCCACTAGAAACGGTCGAGCAGGAGGAGTTCCAGGACCCGGCTCCTCAGGTTCTGCTGGCGGCCAAGGACACGATTCTCAACGATGGTCGTTTCGGGCTGGGAGCGTCGTACCTGCAACGAACCAGAGCCCTATTCGGCTGCCCCGCCGACGCCACCGACTGTGCGGGCGGCGGTGGGCTCAAGATCTTCACCACCGTCGACTTCCGGCTGCAGGAACAAGCTCGGCGGATCCTTCAAGAATGGTTTCCCCAAGGTTCGGACGGACCCACCGGCGCAATCGCAATGGTCGACAACCGCACCGGAGCGCAGGTAGTCATTGCCTCCGGACTGGACTTCGGAACCGACATCGAGGCCGGCCAGCGGCCGTACGACCTGGCGACCAAGGGAAGGCGCAATCCGGGCTCGGCCTTCAAGCCGTTCGGGCTCATCGCGGCCCTCGAACAGGGCATCCCGCTCAACTCCTATTGGGATTACTCGACCCCCCAGATCATCGAATTCGGTGGCATCGAACCCTGGAAGTGTGCCAACGCCAGCAAGAACGAGCCGGGGATCCGATCGCTGGAAGAAGCCCTCTACCTGTCCACCAACACGGTCTTCTGTCAGGTCTCGGTGGCGGTCGGACCGGAGAACATCGTGGATGTGGCGCACCGCCTGGGCATCAAGTCACCGCTTGACGCGATCCCGGCCATCGTCCTCGGCGCACAGGCAGTCAGTCCGCTCGACATGGCGGCAGCCTTCTCCACCATCGCCAACTACGGCGAGCGGGTGGACACCTATCTGATCGAGCGTATCGAAGACGCCGACGGCAACGTCATCTACCAGCACCAGATCGAGAAGACCCAGGTTTTGGAGCCGGCGCTGGCGGCCGCGGTCGTCAACACGATGGAGAAGGTCATAACCAGGGGGACGGGAACGCGAGCCAACATCGGCCGACCCCAAGCCGGTAAGACGGGAACACACGAGCACAACACCGACACCTGGTTCGTTGGTTACTTGCCGCAATACACGACCGCGGTCTGGGTCGGTTTCCCGGATAGCCAAGTCGAGATGAAGAACATCACCGTCGACGGCACCTTCTACAGCAGGGTCTACGGATCCACCCTGGCGGCGCCGATCTGGAAGGAGTTCATGACGGTCGTGGCCGCCGACCTCCCGGTCGAGGACTTCGCGCCAGATCCGCCCGGAATCGGGGTCTACTACCAAACGCCGCGGGTCGAGGTCCCCGATGTTGCCGGTCTCACCTTCGAGGAGGCCCAGGACGCGATGTTCAAGGCGGGCTTTGAGATCGACGCCAAGCTACAGAACTCGCTGCTCCCGAAGGACACCGTCATCGGGTCAACGCCACCTGCCGGCGAGCGGCAAGAGCAGGGAACCGCAGTCGAAGTGTTCATCTCGAACGGCCTCTCACCCACCACGGTGCTTCCCGACCTGGTCGGCCGCACCGAGGTCGAAGCACACCAGATCCTGCTCACCCTGCAGCAGAACAGTCAGATCCCGTTCTCCTGGGTGATCGCACAGGCCCCGACAGACGATCCGGCACAGGACGGATTGGTCATCGCCACCAACCCGGGTGCCGGGGCGGGCATCGGCGAGACGAGCGTCGTGACTGTCACCATCGGTATCTATACGGCTCCGCCGCCGGACCCGGACCCGTAGACCGCAGACGGCGAAGCGGTTCTCTTCTGCAATCTGCAATCTTCCTAGCCAATCTTTCGCGACCCGGCTCGACCCTCTTGCACGTAACTGTTGTTATTTGATATCACTTGGGCATGGTCGCCGTGGTGCCCGAAACCCTCCGTCGAAATGCCCGTCCTCCCATGTCGATGGATGCCGCGCCAGCTTCGGGCACCGCGGCGGCCCCCAGACCAACAGTGAGGCCACGACAATGGGTGGCGCCGTTGCTATTCGATCGCGCCGCCGGTGGCCACTCCCC
>JACZWZ010000026.1 GCA_022571885.1 Acidobacteriota bacterium | reverse complement strand
CGGGGGCTCCACATCTTGTGGCGACAACAACTGAACCCGTTTGAGACCAGACAGTCACCGAAGGAGAATGGTATCCGTACCGCTTCTGCCACGTATTCCCAGTATTCGGCACTATTTACCAGCAGCTTGAGCGACTAGTTCCGTGCCCGATTCGAGCTGACCCACTACCTGAGAACGGGTAGTGGGTCAGTTTGATATGGGGGGAACGATCTACTCCCCGCCGCTGATACCGCTCGGCGTAGGCTCTGGCTTTATGGACCCACTAATGGGCAACTGGCAGAACCTTGAGTCCGTTTCGGCTGAGCGGTACACGTGCGGCCACTGCGGTGCTGAGGTCGGACCGGATAAGGCGTACTTGAAACCGGCAACTGCCGGTGGCCCCAGCGCCAACATCTTCATCTGTCCATCCTGCAGGCGACCCACCTTCATCTACGAATCTGAAGACGTGCAGGTTCCTGGCCGGCTGGTTGGAAGGACGATCTCTGGGATCACGGAGCCTGATGTGGACGCGCTTTACAGCGAGGCACGACGCTGCCTTGCCTCGGGAGCACCCTCTGCGACGGTGCTGGTATGCCGCAAGCTGTTGATGCATCTAGCGGTCCGTGAGGGAGCCGATCAGAACAAGAGCTTCAAGCACTACGCGGAGTATCTCGCCGAGAACAGCATTGTCACCAAGGCCATGGTTGGAATGGTGGATCACATCAAGGACCAGGGCAACGCCGAGAACCATGAGCTTGAGGTCCGTTCTCCCGAGGATGCCAAGACGATCCTCAAGCTGGTCGAGTTCCTTCTCGCCTCGATCTACGAGTTGCCGGGGATGGTTCCGCAGCCGGAGCTACCCATCGATGAATCCGGCGATATCGACGACTAACTGTTGACGGTATTTCAATCCTGATTTCGATTCGCCAGCGCATATCTGACTTTCTGAACGACGAATGACACCGTTGTTCGCAATGTCACAGTCACGCGTGTGGGTTGTTAGGTGACATATGCGCTATGGTTGCGACCATGAATCAGGTAGAGGCCGTGAATGCGGCTGCTGAAGAGACGAAGAAGCAGCTCGACAAGTTGCTCGCTGAGCGTGCTGATCTGGACGAGGAGATCAACCACCTCGGACGAGAGCTTGCAGGTTTGCGCGGTTATGTCGAACGCCGTCAAGAACCGGTCAAGTCCGGCACTGGGAGGCCTCAGATCCCCTGGGCGGATCTGAAGCGCACCGATGCCATCGTGGAGGCGCTTCGGATTCTTGATGCGCCGTCTTCTCCGAAGGACGTGACGCGCTTCCTCCAATCCCAGGACCGTGAGGATAAGTACCAGTTGGTGTCCGCTGCGCTTGCTTACCTCAAGAACAAGGGCGTGGTCATCTCTGAGGGCCGCGGCGCGTGGGTCCTTAACCATGATCGACCGGACTTTTTGATCCGCGACGCCGAGGGTCGTACCCGCGTGGCGGAGATCAAGGTTTCCAACGACCACTGGAGCACGTCGTGAAAGGCTAAGGCCCATCCCGGAACGGGCGCTAACCCGCCAGGGATGGGCCTATCAAAGCCGTATCTACGGAAAGACTGGGATCGGGGTTAGCCGATCCCCCGGACGGGGAGCGCTTGGAGCCAGGGGCTGAGTTATACCGGCCAACTGACGGGTTCGATTCCCGTGCTCTCCACCCGATCTTTCTGAGTGGATAATACCATCGGCATCAACTGAGCGCGACTTCATTCTTTGTCGCGTTCAGCCTTCCAACGTGCTTGTGCGGCTTTGCGCGCAATCTCACTTCGCCTTTCGGCGGTGAGCTTCCTTTCACCGGGTGGTTGCGCCGGGTTGGGTAGCTACTCGATCATGCGTCTTGTGGGTCAGTTCGCCGAGTCGGTGTGCGTCCAATAGGCAGCGGGATTGCCGCGCTACTTGGTGAGTCCCCCCACCAATCGGCCTGCGGCCGATTGGCTCCCTCCAGAGGGAAGAGTGATCCAACCAACCGTCGGCCATTAACCGCGACAGATCACTCGAGGGAGAGTGATCAAGCCTCGTCGGGAAGTCCTAGTTGTTCTCGCAGCAGGGCGATGTCGGCGGCCTGTCCTTCTGCGCCTCCCGGGGTTTCGACCACGACCGGGACATTGGCCGATCGAACCACCTCCACCAGCAGCTCTACCGGAATCTCGCCGGCGCCTAGATTGGTGTGGCGATCTCGGTTACTGCCGAGGGGATCACGCGAGTCATTGCAATGGACGAGATCGATGCCGCCGGTCATGGCCGTGATCCGCTCGACGACCGTGCTCAAGTCCTCGCCGGCCGCCCAAGCGTGGCACGTGTCGAGACAGACCCCAACGTCGTAGTCACCGATCTCTTCCCACAGTCGGCCGTAGTTGTCGATTTGGCGCACGATCGCATTTCCACCCCCTGCGGTGTTCTCGATGAGTAGTGGAACGGTCAGCTCCACACTGTCGAGCGCCTTGCGCCATCGCTCGAATCCGACCGACAGGTCCTCGTCGTCATCGATGTGCCCGCCGTGCACGATCACACCGGCTGCTCCCACCGCCTCAGCCGCCCCGATGGTGTCGGCGATGATCTTGCGGCTCGGGATGCGGATCCGGTTGTTCGATGAGCCGACATTCACCAGATACGGCGAGTGGACAAAGATCAGCGTGTCTGCTGCGAGTAGCTCTCCCACATCATCACGCGGCAGCGGCTTCTTCCAGGACTGCGGGTTGGAGAGGAAGATCTGGATCAGGTCGGCGCCGCGGGCGGCTGCCTCTGCGAGGGGCTCACCGTTGGATACGTGACAACCGATCTTCACTGGGTCTCCTCCGTCTCCTCCGTCGAACCCGGACCAACGATCTTGTATTCGAGCAGCGCCGCCACCTGATGAGCGGGCTGATCCCACTCATCCGAGTACAGGTGGAGCCACGGTGGATCCGAATACCCGCCTGCGGGCAGGCGAGGAACCTGCTCGACGTCCACCAGGCGGATCGACAGCACGGGAACATCTATCCCGTCGTCTTCGATGAACCCGGAACGGACCTCGGCGATATCGGACCACCCGAAGCGGCGCGGCGGTTGCCTCAGGCCGTCGACTCTGACGAGCAGTCCTTCATCATCGGCGATCAGGAAGCGGGTCGGTCGACTCAATTCCTTGAGCGCCCATACGATCGCAGCCGCTCCGCCGATGAAGAGGCCCGCCCCCAGCAGGAGGTCGCGACGGCGTTCGGCGCGTCCGGAGTCGGTGAGGACGCCCTTGGTGATGTCGACCAACTCGCCCGAATCGTCGGTGGTCTGCCCCACCACCACATCCGTAGTCTCGGGAGGGGAGATCCATCTGTACGAGATGGTCATGTCGACGGCCAGCAGCACCGCCGGAACTGCCAGCAGTGCGTAGACCAGAAGTCGCAGCGGGGATCGGGATACAGCGATGATCACGGGGTGACACTGTATTGCAGATGCTGAAACTTCCGGTCCGGTTTGGGCACGACTTGGGGGGAAAATCTCAAGTGGAGGCCGAACCAGACGATATTGATGTTGACGTCGAAGACGGCGTTTCCTCCCTAGACGGGCGGCCATCCTGCGGGTGGCCGCCCGTTTCATTGCGGGGTCGTACGATTGCACATGATCTGCGGTCCCTCCCCACCCCTGGCTCGGCGCCGGTTCACGATCGCTGCCACCGACCTCGTACGGGGAAGCTGAGATGGAAATCATCCTGGTTCGCCACGGTGAGCCCGGGTGGGTCGAAAACGGGCGGACCGTCCAAGACCCCGGCCTGACCCCCCTCGGCACGGCACAGGCCCGCGCCGTCGCCGCCAGGCTGGCGGCACTCGACGGCATCGACGAGATTCTCACATCGCCTGCGAAACGCGCCCAACAAACAGCCGAACCCTTGGAACGGACCATCGCCAAGACCGCTCTCACCGTGGCCGACCTCGTCGAAATACGTATTCCGTGGGACGACACACCGAGCCACGTAGTGGAACAAGCTTTCCGGGAGGCGCGCCACCGCCCCCTCGACGAGTGGTGGGACGGTGTGGAGGGTGGCGAATCGTTCCGTGACTTTCACGTTCGAATCACCGAAGCATTCGAGGCATTGCTCCGCCACCGTGGTGTGCGACAACTACCCCAACGCCACCTATGGCACGACGACGGGAGCCATCAACGGATCGTCGTCTTCGCCCATGGTGGGACAAACGCCGTCATCCTCGGCCACCTGCTGGGACTCGACCCAACGCCGTGGGAGTGGGAACGGTTCGTGTCCAACCACGGCGCAATCATCCGCCTACGCACAACTCCTCTAGCCGGGGAACACGTCATGAGCCTGTGGGAAGCGAACGGGGTGAGTCACCTCTCGAAGGCGTATCTGACGCGGTAAGGAGAAATCGCCTCGCTGCGCTCGGCGGCGACCCGCTTCGCGGGGGCAATCCGCTTCGCGGGGCCTTCCTCAGAAGTCCGACCTCTGAGACAGATTGCCCACGCAGTGATTGCCCGCCGAGCGAAGCGAGCCAATAGCCGACGACGGCGGAGCCGACGTCGAAAAGGCCAGCCGCCGCCCTCTTGCTAATCGCTGGAAGCTCCGAAGGGGCCGCCGACCTAGGCTTCAGTCATGGGCCTTAAAGATATCCACTTCTTTGCCAACTGGCAGCGATCGAACGATCCGACGATCACCAAGATCACCAAGTCGATCACAAACAACTGGAAGAAGATCAGAACCGGGTCCAGCTGCTGTGGCAACCACGGCGAACCAGGGTGTTGACGGGGCGCAGATGACGGCCCGGGTCCGGGCCATCAGCATTAGGCATTAGGGAGAAACTGCTCTGCCTAATTCCTAACTCCTTCCACCCTCACTTCCCGAATCGACGCTCTCGCAACGTGTACTCGCGCAGTGCTCGGAGAAAGTCGACCCGACGAAAGTCGGGCCAATAGACATCGACGAACGAGTACTCGGCATAGGCGGCTTGCCACAGCAAGAACCCCGACAACCGGCTCTCGCCGCTCGTCCTGATCACCAGATCCGGATCCGGCAGGTCGGCGGCGTAGAGGTGGGCGGCGAGAGCTTCGGCATTTATGCCGGCGGTCAGGGCCGCGCCTTCCAGACCGGCGGCACTCAACTTGCCGACCAGGTCCCGCACCGCATCGACGATCTCCTGCCTCCCGCCGTAGCCGAGCGCGATCGTGACCCGTCGCGAGCCCGAGCTGCATCGCCGGACCAGTTGTTGGGCCGACTGGCGAAGATCGTCCGGGAGCAGATGGAGGCTGCCGATGACTCCGAACTTGATGTCGTGGACGCTGTCGGGCAGCCGATCGAAGAGTTCCATCAGCACCCGGTAGTACGGCTTGAGCTCGTCATCTGGCCGGCCAAGGTTCTCCTGTGACAGCAGCCAGCAGGTCACGGCCGGTATTTCGAAGTCGTCACACCAGGAGAGGAACTCTACGAACTTGTCCATCCCTGCTCGATACCCGGCCTCATAGTCGGGAAGACCCGATGCCCTCGTAAACCGCCGATGTCCGTCGTGAATGACCCCGATGTGGTGCGGCATCTGCTCCAGCGAATGAAGGATTCGCTGTTCATACAGCCGGTACAGCGGACGAAGAATGAGATCACGCGGTTTCATCTCGACCACCGATGGTAAAGCAGCGGCGACGGTTCAGGGGACGCGCCATCGGCTCGGACTCGGTGGCCCGCGGTCCGAGACCCCGCGTCGCACCGTGATGAGCCATATCGCAAGAGCCACGAAACGGGGCCGAGCCCCTCTATTGCTCGATCGACTGGTATCGGCATTGATCGACCCGGCTAGAAGCCGCAGGCGTCGGTTCCGGAGAAGAAACCGTCTTTGAACGACTCGAATCGATCGAAGGCCGACACCGCTCCCTCATCTCCCGGCGCGGCGGACAGTGTCAGGAATCCGGCGATCCCCTCCTCGAGATCACCGGCCGATAGGAGGATTCCCGTCGGGTTGTCGTCCGGAATGAGGGCCGCCGCCCAGACGCCAGCGAGACAGTCCACCTGGAGTTGCGCCGCCGGAGTGTGAATGTCGAGCCCGGCTCGACTCTGCGCGGCCCGACCCCACTCGTTGGCGAGGATGAGTCCAATGGCGAAATCGCCAATCTGCACGTAGAGGTCGGGAAACAGCACCTCATCGTCCCATGCCACATAATCGTCGGCGGCGCAGTAGAAGGCACTGCCCTCGTAAAAAGCTCGGTCGAATGTGGTTCCGGCGCAGGAGGGAAAGGCGCCGGAAGACGGTCGGTATGGAACCGTGCTCGAAACCGGGATCCAGGCGGTTCCGAAGACCTCGGGATAGACGATCGTCCAAAAGACTTCGAGCGCATCTATCAGGAACGGCGCGGTGTCGGCGAGTGGCAGATCCCCACCCTGAGCCGGATCTTCGCCCACGCGCAGCGGGATGAAGACGATATCCGGCGGCGAATCCTCATAGGTGGCGCACTCCGCCGTCCCTGCGTTCAAGCCATCGAAGAAGGCGTTGAGGCGATCGAACGAGCCCCCATGGGCGTTGGGTCCGCCCGGCGCCGATCCGAGCTCGTCACCGATGAGCAAGAAACCGGCCATGGCTTCTTCGAGGTCACCCGGCTCCAGGCGTAGCAGATTGCTCTCCCCAGCTTCGATCCGACGGGTCCAGGCACCGGCCAGACAATCGGCCTGGAGCTCACTCACGATCGTCGACTGGTTGACGTGGTCGAAACCGAATCTGGCTTGAACCGCATGCCCCCACTCGTGGGCCAGCACCAGGGCGACGGTGAAATCTCCGAACTCCTGAAAGAGGGGAGCCATCAGAGTTTCGGCGTCCCATTGCACCGTGTCGTCGATCGAGCAGTAGAAGGCGTTGGTCTCGAATTCCTCGCGCTTGAGCGGCCCGCCACAGAACGGAATGTCACCCTGTGAGATGAAGTAGGGGCCAAATTCGCTCACCGGGTCATACGCCACCCCGAACACCGCGGGGAGTTCGGACCCCCACCACTCCTCGAGGTCGAAGATCGTGAGCTGGGTGATGGTCTCGATATCGGTGATCGAAGTGAACTCCTGTTCGGTGGTCGAAGTCGAGGCGGCACCCACGATGGTGCTCGTCGTATCGACCACTGCTTCCGTGGCGGAAGAAGTGGTAGGCGGAACGCTGGTGGTGGAACTGAAGATCGGCCTCGCATCGTCATCACCACAGGCGCCGGCAACCAGGCTCAGCACCAGACCGAGCAGTACCAGACGTCGGGTCACCGCCATCCCCTCCATGGCCCGGGCCTGGGGGCAGAATCGAAGACCACCTCGGTGTCGTATGGGTCTTGGTGAAGACTCGCCATCTGCTGTCGATACCAAGCGTCGAACGGGTCGTCGGAATCGGCCAAGCGGGCTGCCGCCTGCTCGATGTCCCCGGCCTCCGTGTACACCACGGCCAACGGAGCCTTACCTTCGGCCAAGGTGACCACCTGCCGAGTGATCCCACGACGACGTTGCGATTGCGCCCATTCGATTCGTCGGGCGCCTTGCAGCTCCCCAACGAACGCACGCCAATCCTCCACCATGCCTTCGACGATGGGAGCGATGGTGATGGTGGCGGCCACAGGCCTCTCCGGTCCGGCAGGGTGCCGACGTTAGCCCTCCATTACCGACCCCGGCGCAGGACCTCGTCGTACAGCGAACGCAGCCGATCGGCCCAATCCTCAGCCGAGAACTCCTCGTCATACCGCTCCCGAGCTCGCTTACCTATCCAGCGTCGTCCATCGGTATCCGCCGCAACCCGATCTACGGCATCCGCCAAGGCCTTGGGGTCTCCCGGTGCCACCAACACCCCGGCTCCGGTCGGAACGATCTCCGGGATCCCACCGACCGCTGATGCCACCACCGGCCGGCCGGCGGCAAGAGCATGCACGGCAGACGCGTCCACCCCCGCCAACCGAATCAGACCTGGAACGGAAAACGGCGCCGGACATCGCCCACCGTCCAGGCGGATCAGGTCTGGAACGGAAAACGGATAGCTCGACGTGGCGCCGAATAGGGGGGAGCCAGGCGCGTCGCAGCAGGTCCGCGGAAATAGGACCTGGAACGGAAAACGACGCCGGGCGGCGCCCTCGTTCATAACTCTCTCCTCACTCCTACTCTCGCGCGACGAATGAGAATCCTCGTCACCGGGGCCACCGGGTATATCGGCGGAAGACTCGTGCCCCGTCTGCTCGAGGCCGGACATCAGGTTCGTTGTCTGGCGCGCTCACCCGAGAATCTCAACCTCCAGCCGTGGCGTCATCAGATCGAAGTCGCCGCCGGCGATGTGCTGGAGATGTCGTCGCTCAAGGAGGCTACTGCCGGGTGCGATGCGGCCTTCTATCTGGTTCATTCGATGGCCGGCGGCAAGGATTTCGAACACCGCGATCGAGCGGCTGCAACAAACTTCTCCGAAGCTGCGACGGATGGGGGAATTGAGAGGATCATCTATCTGGGAGCCCTGGGAGAACCTGCCTCTGCTCACTCCAAACACCTGGCAAGCCGACGCGAGGTCGGCCGAATTCTCGCTTCCGGCCCGACTCCGGTCACCGAATTGAGAGCCGGCATCATTATCGGGTCGGGATCGCTGTCGTTCGAGATGCTTCGCCACCTCACCGAGGCCCTCCCGATGATGGCAACCCCCAAGTGGGTTCGGACCGCCTGTCAGCCGGTGGCAGTGACCGATGTCCTCGATGCTCTGGTCGACTCCATCGAGCACGACGGGAGCCGCATCATCGACCTGGGGGGTCCAGACATCTTCACCTACGAGGAGATGATGCGGATCTACGCCCGAGAGGCGGGTCTGCGACGCAGGCGGATCGTCACACTGCCCATCCTCAGTCCGAGGCTTTCCTCCCATTGGATCGGACTCGTCACACCGCTGCCCACATCGGTGGCTAGACCACTTGTCGAGAACCTACGGAATGAGGTGGTGGTTCGTTCGCCCGATCAGCGGATCGGCCAGACCTCGTATCGGGTCGCAGTGCGCAAGGCGTTGGAGAAACTCCCCGCCGGAGTGACGACCAGGTGGTCCGATGCAGGAGCAGCAGACACCGAATCGCCCGGCTCCGACCCGCGCCTGAACGGAGGCACCACCTATCTGAACCGTCAGGTGATCCCCACCGAGGCCGACGCCGCCCATCTCTACTGGGCGTTCAGCAGGATCGGGGGCAGCAACGGGTACTACTGGCTGGACTGGGCATGGCGAACCCGCGGGGTTATCGACCAGATGTTCGGAGGAGTTGGACTGCGCCGCGGTCGCCGGCATCCAACCGATGTGCGCGCCGGCGAAGCCATCGACTTCTGGCGGGTCGAAGCAGTCGAACCAGGAAGAGTGCTCCGTCTCCGCGCCGAATTGAAGCTTCCCGGAGAAGCTTGGATCGAATGGGAGGCACGCCAGAACGGAGATGGTTCAGATCTCGTCCAGTCGGCTTGGTTCCGTCCCCGTGGGTTGTGGGGACGCCTCTACTGGTGGATGATGCTCCCGGCTCACCGAGCCATCTTCCCTCGAATGGCCTGTCGAATCGCAGCCACAGCCGAGGAGCGGGACTACACGTGTAGTTAGCGGAAGCAATTCGCAATTCGCAAGAGGAAACCACTCCCCTCTGGAGGTGATCTGTCGCGTTTAGTGCCCGACGGTGGGTTGGATCACTCTCCCCTCTGGGGGGAGTCAATCGGCCGCAGGCCGATTGGTGGGGGGTTTAACGAAGTCGCGGCAATCCCGCTGCCTATCTGACCGCACACCGACACGGCGAACTGACCCACAAGACGCATCATCGAGTGGCTACCCAACCCGGCGCAACCACCCGGTGAAAGGCCATTACGACATACAAGGTGCATTGGCCTGACTGAAGATCGTATTCCCCCCACCAGCTCGCTTTGCTCGCTGACTCCCCCCAAAGGGGAGAGTATTCAGAAGAGAACCGTCGGCCCTATCGCGCAACCCGACACCTCGAGGGGGAGTCAAACGCCGGAGGGGTTTGGAGGGGGGACCTTCAGACTCCGAGGCCTCGCTACGCGCTCGTGGGACTGGATACTGGATACTGGGCCCATGCCCTACGTCGACAAGATATCGCCCGAAGACGCCGACGGCCTGCTCGATCGGATCTTCCAGGCCCGGACCAAGTCTGCCGGGATCGATTTGCCGCAGATTGGCACTCCGCCGGTCTCGATCCCCCCACTTTGGCGCTCCTCGACCACGCCGAGAAGCTGACGCTCTCCCCTGAGTCATCCAACCAGGAAGATATCGAGGCGCTGCGGGCCGTCGGCTGGTCCGACAGAGCGATCACCGACGCGGTCCAAGTCTGTGCCTACTTCAACTACATCAACCGGATCGCGCAAGGCCTCGGGGTAGACGACGAAGAGTGGCTGGATGCGCTCGGGCGCAGCATCAAGTAGCCAGTAACCAGTAACCAGTAACCAGCTCGGAAGGACGGGCTCTTTCTGGATACTGGATACTCGACCGCATGGGTGTCTCATCTCGCTAGAGGCGCCCTATAGGACCCACGCGACGCCATCAAGTACCGGCGACTGTCGGCCAAGGCCGACATGACTTATCCACAGACTCAAATTCAGTGCTTTTGGGGTGTCACCCGATCGCTGGTTGCAGGGTCTAAGGACCGTAAGGGGATACGCCCTCACGACCAATTAGGAGGTTGGGCACTTTGGAACTCGCATTCGTATTGCTCGGATCGATCCTTGTTACTTACGGCTGGTATTGGGGTGGTGTGACCGAAGCACGCACCTCGGCGTACGCGATGGGAACGGGCTCGGTCTTGCTCGGTCTCTTTGCCGCGTTTAATCCGGCAGCGGTACCGGCATGGTCGCTGTTCGCAATCGGCTCCATCTTCGGAATCCTGGCAACGGCCAACGCCTGGAACGAGTCGACTCAGGACCGTACCTACGGTCTGTTTGCTCTGTTCTTTGCGTTCGCCGCTCTGCTTGGCGTCGCAGCCGACAACGAGGCATTTGGCGAGATGACGGATTACGGCCTTGGGGCCCTCGTCCTCGCCGTGGTTGGCACGCTGCACTTCATCTCGGCAGCCCTGGTTGCCTCGAACAAGGGGTTCAAGGCATTTGTCGGGTGGATCACACTCGGCGCTGGTGCCTTCCTTGCGTTCCTCGGCTTCGCGTCCAGCATCGGGAGCTCGATCCTGTAAGCCAGACCGCAAACTACGACCAATGGGAGGCCGGGCAACCGGCCTCCCGTTGTATCTACTCTTAGACAGACGACCTGGAGCGCCCATGGAGCCGAAAGACCTCCTCGATCGAATCAAATCGCGCCGTGGTGAGGCGACCCACGAAACCACCTTCGCCAAGTACCTCGAGATGGTTCAGGAAGATCCGTCCCTGGCCCGCTTGTCACACGCGCTGATCGCGGACATGATCGAGTCGGAAGGCACCTCGACCGGTCCCGAAGGAGAGGAGATCTTCAATCTCTTCGCCGGAGAATTGTTCGGGCACGACCACATCATCAAGCAGGTCGCCGACTATTTCCGTGCCGCCGGTCGGAGATTGGATGTTCGCAAGCGAGTCCTGCTGCTGGTGGGTCCGCCCGGATCGGGCAAGTCGACCTTGGTCAACACTCTCAAGTCGGCCCTCGAGCGGTACACCCATACCGAGGCCGGGCGAGTCTACGCCATCAAAAACACCCAGATGCACGAGGACCCGCTCCGGCTGATCCCCAACGATATGCGGGCCGAGATCGGAGTCCACATCGAAGGGGACCTCAATCCCGAAGCACGATGGCTGCTGGAACATGTTTACGACGGGGATATCGGAAAGGTTCTGGTGGAGCGCATCTTCTTCAGCATCTCTGAGGGCCGTGGCTTCGGCACATTCGTCGCCACCGACCCGCGCTCCGAGAACCTCCGCCGGCTTGTCGGCGAGGTAGACATGAGTGCTCTGGATCCCGCCGACCCCAGTTCGGCTCGCCGTGGTTTCTTATTCGATGGTGAGCTCAACGCGGCGCATCGTGGCATGTCCGACCTGATTGAGATTTTCAAGATGGACGAGCGCTTCCTGGCGGTGCTCCTCAGCCTCAGCCAGGAGCAGATGGTGAAGACCAGCGGTCCCGGAACCATGTATTCGGATCAGGCGATCATCGCCCAGAGCAACCTGGCCGAGTACAACGAACTGATCGAGAACCCCAAGGCCGTTGCCATGGCGGATCGGCTCGTGGTCATCAAGGTTCCCTTCGTGATGTCGGTCGGCGACGAAGTTCGCATCTACGAGAAGATGCTCGCCGGCGCCGACTTGGGTAGACGCGACGTTTCACCGCTGGCGCTGAAGACGGCAGCCACGTTCGCCGTGCTGACTCGGCTCGACCACCCCGGAGGGGGGCAGAAGGGCCTGCTCCGCAAGCTCCGACTGTACGACCGGCGCTTTGGCAGCCACGGCGGCGCCGAAGATGCCGACAAGTTGCGTGACGAGAATCCCAACGAAGGCATGTCGGGACTCAGCCCCCGTTACGTGATCAACCGTTTGTCGCAGGCGGCGGGAGCCACCAAGGGGTGCCTTGACGGCCTCGCCGTGATGCAGGCGCTTTGGGATGGCCTCCCGCAGCGAGCCGGGTTCGACGAAGACGAGCGAGCCAGATGGAGCGAACTATTGGCCGCCACCGAGGCGGAGTACCGCGAAATGGTCAAGGTCGAGATGCAGAAGGCCTCGGTGCTCGACTACAAGACATCGGCTCAGAACATGGCGAAAGCAATAAAGGAAGAAATCACCGAGTGGGTCAGGTCACCAGATGAAGCCACTCCTGCGCTGCGACGCATCGAACGCCTGCTCGACGTGCCCCAGTACCGACGCCAAGCATTCCGCACCGGCCTGAACGCCTCATTCGAAATGAAGGGTCAGCGAGGTCGTCCCCTCCATACCCGTCATCCACTGTTGGAAGAAGGGATCAACCAGGCACTACTGCCGTCGTGGAATGAGGTTGCTCGCGGATTGACCGATCATGGCGAAAGCCTGGTGATATCGCTGCGAGACGCCGGCTGGCGCAAGACCTGCGCCCAGAACCTCGTCGAGTACGCCCAAGCGAAGCTGATAAATCGCAAGGGCGGTAAGGAAGAGTCGGACTGGGACTGAGTGGTCGGCGGCTTCGCCGCCTCCAGTGGTTAGTCCTTAGTCATTAATCCTGAGTCATAGAAAGACGGCGTATCGCGTATTGCGGATGGCTCACGCACTTCTCTGTGGAAGATATTCGCCCTCTGAAGCGTTTAGTAGACACGGACCGATCAAAACGGGAGTGGCGGAGGACCGACAACAAGGGGTCCCCGATGGCCGACGCACTGACCACGTCGAAGTTCGTGTACGAGAAACTGGTCGCGATGGCGGGCGGGCACGTCGTCGCGATGCGGTCCTGGAACGGGGAGACGTGGGGGCCGACCAACGCTCCCGCCACCATCGTGCTCAATCACCCTGGTGCGCTCCGCGCCCTGCTGCTGCCACCCGGTGATCTGACCGGCGGCGAGGCATACATCTTCAAGGACGTCGACATCGAAGGCAGCATCGCCGAGGCACTTCGGTTCGGGGCCGCCGTTCAGTCGAACAGCGTCGGACGTCTGGCTTCACTCAAATTGCTGAGACACCTGCGCAAGCTGCCCGCCGACAACCGACGCAGCGCCCAAGGCCACCCCAAGACGAAGGGTCGTCGGCTCCACAGCGTGAATCGCGATCGGACATCGGTGACCGCCCATTACAACACCGGTAACGACTTCTTCCGGCTGTTTCTCGATCCGGCCTTGGTGTATTCGAGCGCGGTGTTCCTCGATCCCGACGAGTCGCTCGAGGTGGCCCAGCGTCGCAAGCTCGATCTGATCTGCCGCAAACTGGAACTGCAACCGGGGCAACGCTTGCTCGATATCGGGTGTGGCTGGGGGGCACTGGCGATCCACGCGGCACAGACCTATGGCGTGGAGGTCCTGGGCATAACTCTCAGCGCACCTCAGGCCGAAGTTGCCACCGCGGCTGCCCGCCGGGCCGGCGTCGACGACCGCGTCGCCTTCGAAGTGCGGGACTACCGAGACGTGACGGGCCGTTACGACGCCATTTCCTCGATTGGGATGTTTGAGCATGTCGGCAAAGGGCAACTGGCAAAATACTTCTCCAGCATCCAGAAGCTGCTCGACCCCGAAGGGGTCTTCCTCAACCACGGCATAGTGACTCGGGACCGCCACATCGTTCGAGTCACCCCGACGTTCGTCAACACTTACGTCTTCCCCGACGGTGAGTTGGTGACGGTGGACCAAGTCATCGGAGAAGCAGAGGAGGCCGGGTTCGAGTTGCGCGATGTCGAATCTCTTCGCACCTCGTACGCCCTAACCCTGCGACATTGGCTCGCCGGCCTCGAAGAGAACCATGTCGCCGCCGTCGAATCGGTTGGCGAGACCACCTACCGGATCTTTCGTCTCTTCATCGCAGGTGCTGCCGTCGCTTTCGAGTCGTCGGCCATATCGGTCTACCAGATGGTCCTAGAAGGCGCCGACCGTCCGTGGACCTTCGGGCGGCGTCACCTGGTGGCGAATGATGATCGGGCCGAGAAGTTGTCCGTGATCCGCAGTCCTGACTCCGCTGTCCGTAGTCCGTTGCGGTAGGACGACGGGACCACCGACAACTCGATGCTGCCCTCGCGCCGGCCCGCTGAACGGATCCAACAGCCTGTAAGCCGAGCAGGTCCGGAACGGTCTGACGCTCTAAGACCGCAACTCCAGCTCGGTCCGCAGCGCAGCAATCTGCACCCTCACGCTCTCGAACGATCCGCCGCCGGGTGAGCGGCGGGCCCGAACCGACTCTGTTGGATCAGTCAGTGATTGGTCTCCGGGTTGGAACGCGTCATGGACCGCAGCCAACTCATCGAACCCGGCTCCTTGGAGTGTGTTGCCCTCGGAGTTCCGCGCCGCCACCAAACGGCCGACGGCCTCGTGGGCCTCACGGAACGGAACGCCGCGCTCGACCAGTACCTCGGCCAGGTCCAGTGCGGTGACGTCGCCCGAAGGCGAATTCGGGTGGTAGGCGGCGCCGGCTATCAAGCCGGCCATTGCCGCCAAGGCGTGCTCGAGATCGTCGCCGAGGACGAACAGGTGCTCCTTGTCCTCCTGCATGTCACGGTTGTAGGAGAGGGGCAGAGCCTTCATCATCGAGAGCAGCCCGGTGAGCCGACCGATCGCCGATCCGGCCTTGCCCCTGATCAACTCGGCCGGATCGGGGTTCCTCTTCTGAGGAAGGGCGGAGGAACCGGTGGAATGCCGGTCCGCCAGAGTCATCCAAGAGAACTCCGACGACGACCACAGCACCACTTCCTCGGCCAAACGGGAGAGATCGACGAAGGTCTGGGTGCAACACCAGGCGTACTCGATCGCTTGATCGCGCGATGACACCGCATCGAGTGAGTTGGTGAAGACGGCATCGAACCCGAGATGAGCGGCCGAGACCTCCGGTTCGAGCGGCAAGCGAGATCCTCCCCCGGCCCCGGCTCCGAGCGGTGACACCTTGAGTCGCCCGACTAGATCATCGAATCGCCCTCGGTCGCGCGACAACGCCCAGGCGTGAGCCAGCAGGTGATGGGCGAACGGGACCGCTTGGGCATGTTGCAGATGCGTATAGGACGGAACGACCGTTTCTCCCGACCGGTCGGCGACGTCGACCAGCGAACCCATCAGTCCCGCGATGCCGGTGCGGAGCCGGACGACCGAATCGAGCAAGTACAACCGGATGTCGAGCGCGATCTGGTCGTTGCGCGATCGACCGGTGTGCAACTTGCCGCCAACTGAACCTATCAGTTCGATGAGCCGCCGCTCCACCGCGGTGTGAACGTCCTCATCGGTCTCGGTGAACTCGAATCCACCTGCCGCCACCTCAGCGGCAATCGATTCGAGCCCGGTCAAGATCTCGGTCACCTCTTTGGATGGGAGGATTCCGGCAGAGCCCAGAGCCGTCACGTGTGCCACCGAGCCGGCCACGTCGACCGCCAGCAAACGACGGTCCGTCCGTGATGCGGTCAAGGCCCACACCGAATCGTCCAGGGCGTCATCGAAACGTCCCCCCCAGAGGGTCACTCGCCCTCCCCCAGACGCTTCTCGGCGAGGATCCGCAACCGAAGCGCCTGAAGGCGAATGAAGCCGCCCGCATCGGCCTGGTCATAGACGTCGTCGGCCTCGAAGGTGACTGTGGCCTGGTCGTACAGCGCGTGCCCGTCGCTGCGACGACCATCGACCGTCGCAGCTCCCTTGTAGAGCTTGATCCTGGCTTCTCCGTTGACCCGCACTTGGACGTCATCCATGAATGCCTGCAGCGCCTCGCGTTCGGGGGAAAACCAGAATCCGTTGTAGACCATCTCGGCGTAGCGCGGCACCAACTCATCGCGCAGGTGTTGGACCTCTCGGTCGAGGGTGATCGACTCGACGGCGCGGTGGGCGTGATAGAGCAGCGTGCCGCCCGGGGTCTCGTAGACACCACGGCTCTTCATCCCGATAAACCGATTCTCGACGAGGTCGACGCGACCGACGCCATGGGCCCCTGCGAGTTCATTGGCGCGGGTGAGCAGCGCTACCGGCTCGAGACGGACACCATCAATGGCGACCGGGGTGCCCTGCTCGAAAGCCACCGTCACTATCTGAGCTTCATCGGGAGCATCCTCCGGGTCGGTGGTCATGCGGAACATCCCTGCCGGCGGAGCCGCCCACGGATCCTCGAGTACTCCTCCCTCATACGAGACATGGAGCAGGTTGGCGTCCGTAGAATATGGAGCCTCGGGTGTCACCGGGACATCTATCCCATGCTGCTCGGCGTAGGCGATGAGATCGGCCCGTCCCTTGAAGTCCCATTCCCTCCAAGGGGCGATCACTTGAATATCCGGCTTCAGCGCATAGGCCGACAACTCGAACCGGATCTGATCGTTCCCCTTGCCGGTGGCCCCGTGAGCAATGGCGTCGGCCCCCATCTCCTCGGCAACCCGCACCAGGCCCTTCGAGATCACAGGTCGCGCCAGCGAGGTTCCCAGCAGGTAATACCCCTCGTAGATCGCGTTTGCCCGTAGCGCCGGAAACACATAATCGGTCACGAATTCCTCGGTCAGATCTTCCGCCACCGCCTCCACCGCTCCGGTGTCGAGGGCCTTCAGCCGGGCCTCCTCGACCTCCTCTCCCTGGCCAACGTCGGCGGTGTATGCGATCACCTCGGCGTCGTAGGTGTCTTTGATCCATTTGAGGATGATCGAGGTGTCGAGCCCTCCGGAGTAGGCGAGTACGACTCGTTTCATGCATCGGCTCCCTGAAGTTGTAGGAACGGTAATAGCCCATAGTTGTTGACGATCGAATCAGTCGCCAGTCGGCAACCTCGAGCCTCGCAGGGAACAGTTGGGTTGGCGACCCTTCGGGAGACTGCAGACCGAGGACTGGAGACTCAGTTTTCGGCAACCCACGCCCGCAGCAACTCTTCCGCTTCCTCTTCGCTGTATGGCCCATGGTCGAGGCGGTGTTCGAGCAGGAAGTTCATCGCTTCACCGACCTTGGGGCCGGGCGGCAAGTCGAGAAGCTCCATGACCCTATTCCCATCGATCGGTGGGCGGATGGCATCGAGTTCCTCGCTCTTGCGGAGCTCGGCGATCCGCTCCTCCAACTCGTCGATGCGTCGTTCGATCTGGCGTGCCTTCTTCTCGTTGCGGGTGGTGACATCACTGCGAACCAGGTCGTTGAGACGCGGCAGGAGCTCACCGGCGTCTCTCACATACCGTCTGACTGCTCGATCAGTCCACCCCATCTTGAAGGTGTGCGGTCTCATGTGGAGGTAGACCAGACGCGACACGTCCGCCACATCATCGTTCGAGTACCGGAGTTGGCGCATCCTCGCCTTGGTCAGCCGGGATCCGACCACTTCGTGATGGTGGAAAGAGACGCCTCCGGCACCGAACTCGCGGGTCGCCGGCTTGCCGACGTCGTGGAACAGAGCGGCGAGCCGGGTGATCCGATCTGGGGGGCACTGGGCTACGACCGCAAAGGTATGGGCGAGCACGTCCTTGTGCTGATGAACCGGATCCTGCTCCACCGCCAATCCGGGCAGCTCTGGAAGGAAGACGTCGGCCAATCCCGACGCCACGATGCCCTCCAGCGCCGCCGCCGCCCCCTCGCCCACTACCAGCCGATCCAATTCGTCACGGATCCGCTCGGCGCTGATTATCGACAGACGGCTACTCAAAGAAGTCGCCGCCGCCACCGCCGGCGGGTCGGGCACAAAGCCGAGGGTGGCGGCGAAACGAAACAGCCGCAACATGCGCAGCGGGTCGTCGCCGAACGAGATCTCGGGGTCGAGAGGCGTCCGCAACACGCCGGCTCCGATGTCGATGAGCCCGCGGTGGGGATCGATGATCTCCGGTTCGGGAAGCAGCCGCAGCGCCATGGAGTTGACGGTGAAGTCGCGCCGAGAGAGATCCTCCTCGAGGCTGGTCGAGAACGACACCACCGGATTACGACTGCCGTCGCGATACACCTCGCTGCGGAAGGTCGTCACCTCTACCGGAATATCGTCGATCAGGCACCCGATCGTTCCGAACTCCTTGCCGATCGTCACTATCGCCCAACCGATGGTTCCCAGCACCTGTTCGATCTCCTCGGGGGATGCCGGGGTCGTGAAGTCATGGTCGGGCGTCGGTCGCTCGCGGTCCAACAGCGCATCACGAACACTTCCGCCCACGAGAAACGCCTCACGGCCGGCATCAGCAAAGGCTCGGGCCACCCGCATCGGGACACCATCGGCGCCGAGCAAGCGTTCCAGCCGAGCGGGGATCATGCCTAGATGGTAAGTCACCAGTCACCAGTCACCAGCAAGAGGCACCGGTCACCAGTCCCCAGCAAGAAGATCGAGCAACCTGCCCGACTGAGAGGCGCCCTCCAACAGGAAGCCGGCAACCCCCCACCCGGTCTTCGTCTCCGTCAGACCAACGCGTCTTGTGTGTCGTAATGGCCTTTCACCGGGTGGTTGCGCCAGGTTGTGTAGCCACTCGATCATGCGTCTTGTGGGTCAGTTCGCCCAGTCGGTGTACGTCCAATAGGCAGCGGGGTTGCCGCGCGACTTGGTGAGTCCCCCCAGAGGGGAGAGTGATCCAACCAACCGTCGGGCACTAACCGCGACAGATCACCCAAAGGGGAGAGTTGTCAGACAACCGCCCCCACCAGCTCCCAAGAAGAGGACTACTCCCCCCTGGAGGGGGAGTCGACCGACGAAGTCGGTCGGAGAGGGGGAACTCTTGTCTCCAGGACCTCCACCGGTGATCGCGTCCTGACGCACCGACACGGGTTTCTGATCTCGGAACGCAACTCCATTCCCCACCAATCGGCTACGCCGATTGACTCCCCCCGAAGGGGAGAGTGATTACGAAGTGGCGACGATACCCAACTGCTGTGCCCGCAGCTTGAGGTCGGCGGGCTTGGTGGCGTGCCGGATCGCCTCTTCGAAGCTCACCACTCCGGTCCCGGCCAGTCGGAGCAGCGACTGGTCGAACGTCTCCATCCCGTAGTAGGCACCTTCGGCGATCACTTCGAGCAACTCGGCGGTCAACTCGGGGTCGGCAATCCGCTCGGCGACTCGTTCGGTATTCACCAGAACTTCTACCGCGAGAACCCGCCCGTTCCCGTCGAGCCGCGGCAACAAACGCTGGCTGACGATTCCCTGCAAAGTCCCGGCGAGCATGCGACGGACTTGGGCCTGTCGTGAGCCGGAGAAGAACTCCAAGATACGGTTGATGGTCTCGGCGGCATCGAGTGTGTGAAGTGTCGAAAGCACCAACTGGCCGGTTTCCGCTGCCTTGAGGGCGGCGTCGATCGTTTCGGCATCTCGCATCTCACCGACCAGGATCACGTCCGGATCCTGACGCAACACTCTGCGCATCGCCTCACCGAAGCTGGCGGTGTCCAGTCCAACCTCGCGCTGACTCACCAATGACATCTTGTCTTCGTGGACGACCTCCACCGGATCCTCGATCGTGATGATGTTCACCCGGCGAGTTCGATTGATCATGTCGATCAATGCCGCCAGTGTCGTCGACTTGCCGGAGCCGGTCGGACCGGTGATGAGAAGAAGCCCGCGTAACTCCCCGGCGAGCCGGGCCACCACCGGCGGCAAGCCGAGTGCCTCGAGATCGTCGTCCGGTTGACGAAGGGCCCTGATGGCGATGGAGACCCGGCCCCGCTGCCGGAAGGCGTTTACCCGGAACCGCTGGCCTGATTCGAGCCCGTAGGCGAAGTCTGCCTCGTGGTGCTCCTTGAAACTCACCCGCAGCCGATCCGGAATCATCTCTTCCAGATATCGCTCGACCGCGGGCTCGTCCAGCGGCGGTTCTTCCAGAGGGTAGAGATTGCCGTCGATCCGCACCGTTGGAGGCACACCCGATTTGAGATGAAGATCTGATGCGTTCTTGGCAGCGATCGCTGCAAGCAGCTCGTCGATGGTGGGGGGATTTGGAGTCACGTGGTCTCTCGTCGATTCCTCGACCTATCGGCACGGATATCAGCCCGCTTGAACCCCAGTCCAATACCTGGCGGCCTGCTCGGCAGCCATTTCGATCATCCTGGACCACCCGGATGGCGGGGTGTGAACCGAAGGGGTGAATTCCTCTCCGGCACATCCTCGCATGGTGGCCCTCACCGACTCCGTGATCGCCGCGGTGTCGTACCCACCTTCGAGGAACAGAATCGACCGACCTGAATGATTGGAGACCAGTCGCCGAGCCATCCAACCGTAATCATTCGCTTCGTATCTCAATTCGGCCAGCGGGTCCGCAACATGGGCGTCGTAACCGGCACTTACCAGAAGCCAATCGGGAGCGAACTCGCCCAGCACCGGTTCGACGACAGATTCCACCGCGAGGCGGACGGCGTCACCGCCGCTACCGGCCGGTAACGGGACATTCACGGTGTAACCCAGCCCGGAGCCCGCACCCGACTCCTCGAACCAGCCGCTCCCGGGGTAGAAGGGAAACTGATGCAGTGAGATGTACAGCACGTCGGTGGCATAGAACGTGTCCTGTGTCCCGTTGCCGTGGTGCACATCCCAGTCGAGGATGGCGACCGAATCACCGCGCGCGGTCAAGGAGGCGGCGGCGATGGCGATGTTGTTGAAGAGGCAGAACCCCATGGCGCGTGAGTGAAGGGCATGGTGCCCGGGGGGTCGAACGGCCAGGAAAGCGATATCGGCTTCACCGGAACGCAGGGCGTCGATCGCAACAAGTCCGGCGCCGGCGGCACGCAGGGCGGCATCCCACGAGCCGGCCACCACCGCCGTGTCCGCATCGAGCGAGCGGCCCCCCGATAGACAGGCTTGCTCTATCGAATTGATATAGACCGGATCGTGAACCGGGTAGATATCTTCGAGATCGATGACCGGGGCGTCTCTCTCCTCTACGTCGAGGCCCGATTCCCGGACCCCGGCGATCGCGGCCGGGATCCGCTCCGCTCGCTCCGGGTGACCGGGCCCGTTGGAATGGAGCAGACACGACTCGTGTGAGTAGAGGAGGGCGCGCATTGACTTTCATTGTGGTCGAAGGGGGAGCCCGCTGTGCCGGGACGATTAGGAATCCGAACTTCGTTCGGGGCGATCCGAAACAGGGCAATCCTCGCTTCGCTCGGGGCGATCCGAACTTCGCTCGGGCGATCTTTGAGATCTGACGGCCCGCCGAGCGGAGCGGGGCGATTGCCCGGCTTCCGGCTGCCGCGATTTCAACGTCTCACCACACCTATACCATCGTCGCTCATGACCAAGGTACGCATGGAAGGCTCGTGGCCGGGGCGTGTCGTATTGCGCCGCGGCTGGGCGCGTGCAGAATCGCGTCCCTGGAACGATGCGGTTCCCATGGCTCATCTTCGGTTGGTACGGGGTGGAGGCCCTTCCTTCATCGACGATTGCGTCGAAACCCTCCTAGAGCTTGATATCACAGCAGTGCTGTCACCTCCGCTCCCCCGCTCGGCAAGAACGGCATGGGAAGCGGCCGGGTTCGATCTCTGTGCCGACCTCACTCTGATGCGGCGCACATTGGATCGGATTCCACCGCCCAACCACCTCGTCCTGTCCGGAGGTTCCAGCGACATGGCCGACGCTCTCCGGATCGATTCGGCTGCCTTCGAGGAGTTCTGGCGGTTCGACGATCGTGCTCTCCATGAGGCGATGGCAGCCACATCCTCATCTGTGCTCCACGTCGTAAAGAGCGTCGACGGCGGCCTGGCAGGATTTGCGGTGACGGGTGCAGGTCAAACCATCGCCTATCTGCAGCGGCTGGCCGTCGATCCTCGCTGGCAGGCCCAGGGCATCGGACGGTCACTCGTCCGAACATCGGCTCGCTGGGCCAAAAAGACCGGCGCCGGCGCCCTCATGCTGAACACCCAGGCCGACAACACTTCGGCCATCGGGCTGTACGAATCCGAAGGCTTTCACGTGCTCGAAGAGCCTCTCGCCGTGCTCAGTCGGGCAGCATGAGACAAGAAGTCTCCAGTCGCCAGCCCTGAGTCTCCAGCAAGAGCGCGCCTGCGGAGTAAACCGACTTCGAAGTCCTACTCGGGATCGACAGCCGAGGGTCGCGGTAAGGCGCTTGCCGGTAGAAGCTGGTGACTGGTGATTCTGTGACGCGCTCCTACCCGCCCCGCCTCTCTCGGTAGGCTCCGAATGGGAGGCCAACCATGATCCGCATCGTTACCGACTCGTCGTGTGATCTGCCGGATGAGATTCTCCAACGGCATCGAATCACGGTGGTGCCGCTGACGATCCGCTTTGGTGAAGAGGGCTTCATAGACCGAGAAGAGTTGTCGATCGACGACTTCTGGGTGCGACTGAGCGCCGCCAAAGACCTCCCCGAGACGGCGGCGCCCTCTGTGGGGCGCTTTCAGGATGTGTACCGCGAATTGTCCTACGCCGGGGCCGACGGCATAGTCGTCGTGACGATCTCGGCCGGGATCAGCGCCACCCATCAGTCTGCAACGCTGGCCGCCGATCAGCTGCGGTCCAGAATCCCGGTCCGGGTCATCGACAGCCGTCTGGTATCGGCCGCTCTGGGCTTGGGGGTTCTGGCCGCGGCGCGAGCAGCCGAGGCCGGTGGGACCATCGACGTGGTAGAGGCGACGGCGAGGGAGGCAGTGGCCTCATCGAACCTGTTCGCCGCACTCGACACCCTCGAGTACCTCAAGCGAGGAGGCCGCATCGGGAGTACTGCCGCCTTCTTCGGAAATCTGCTCGACGTGAAGCCTCTCATTACCTTTGCGGAAGGTGTGGTTAGCGCTGGCGGCCGAGTGCGAACCCGCCGCAAGGCGATCAAGGCCGTGCTCGATCATCTCGAATCGCTCGAATCAGTCGCAGAAGTAGGCGTCGTCCACAGCAACCCTCCCGATCTCGATGAGTTCCTCGGCGCTCTCCGAGAACGAGGCCACGACGATCCACTCGTCGCACGGCTCGGCCCGGTGGTGGGAGCCCACGCAGGCCCCAGAGTGATCGGGATCGTGTATCGGCAAGGGCCATAGGTATTAGGTATTAGGCAATGCGCAATAAGCAACGGACCCCTCTTCCTAATGACTAACGACTAATGACTAACGGCTTCTTCCAGTGACTGATCGCGCCGCAGACGATGCAGCTCTCATCGAGCAATACCTTGGCGGAGATGTCGATGCATTCGATGCATTGATGCGGGCTCATGAGGATCGTGTGTTCTCGATCTGTTTGCGGATGCTGCGCCAACGAGAAGCGGCACTCGACGCCACGCAAGAGACGTTCATCACCGTGTTCCGCAAAGCGGATCGGTTTGCGGGCCGGTCGGCCTTCAGCACATGGCTGTATCGGGTGGCCGTCAACACTTGCTACGACGTGGCGCGACGTAATCGCCGTAGGACGGCCGATCCCCTCCCCGAAGGACTCGATCCGGCTGATCCCGGCGCCGGCGACGACTACGAATCCGCAGACATCAGGCCCGACATCGAACAGGCACTCGCCGCCCTTCCGTCCGAGTTCAGAGCTGTTGTGATCCTGGTCGATCTCGAAGGTCTGGCGCTCGAGACCGTTTCCGAAGCGCTCAACGTCCCGATCGGCACCGTCAAATCGCGAGTGTTCAGGGGAAGACGCCTTTTGGCCGACAGTCTCGGGAACCTGAGAGGTGACTCGGAGAGTCAGAGTGGTGAGACCAATGCCTAGACATGACCCCGACGCGATCGCCGCGCTGGCCGAGGGACGACTCGATCCCGAGGAAGCAGCAACGCTCGAGCGCGAAATCGCGGCCGACCCGATCGCAGCCACCCAACTCGCCGAGCTTCGGATTGCACTCGAAGCTGCTGCCGAAGCTGTCCGTCCCGAACTCACCGTGTCCGAGAGATCCGATCTGCGGGCCGCGGTAGCCGACGCCCTCGGAATCACAACACCGGACGCGGTCTCCCAGACCGTGCCTGGTCGTGTTCCGTGGGGCTCCCTCGGCATTGCCGCCGCCGCGCTCGCCGGTCTAATCGCAGTCGTCCCGGTGGTGGGCCTCTTGTCCACCGGCGGTGCCGACGATCTCGCCTCGTTTCCCCTGGCTGGTTACGACAGCTCCCTTTTCGTCAAGCAGTTCACAATGTCCGTATGTTGGCCAGACATGGTACAACGACGACTGTTCACACTCCGCTGCAAGCACAAGCTTCTCTGAGTGCCCGTACCACGAGAAGTAGCGTACTCCGAGCACACGTTCGACGACTTCTCGATCGGCAGGGGTGACGTTTTCGGAACCTGCAAGGACGCCACAGATCTTTGGGGGCACTCTGAGCTTGTGACGCTGGACGCAAGCCGCGATCGCCTTCGCCGATGACGGGTATGCATGCAGGTAGCACTCGCCGATCGTCTCAATGTGTTCGAGATAGCGGCGGATGCTGTCATCGTCCATGTGGAAGTTGCTGTAATAGTGCTGGCGCAGCATCGGCTCATATATGTGGCGCAGGCCCTGGCGGTCCTTCTCCACCAACTTGCCGCGGAATATGGCTTGCGGGATGTCAACCCGATACCCGGCGCGTTGCCAGGACGCGACCAGATAGGCATACTCTACAGGGGAACGGTCGGCGCCGATATAGAACCGCAATGGGACGC
>JACZWZ010000144.1 GCA_022571885.1 Acidobacteriota bacterium | reverse complement strand
CGCGATGAACTCGTCGTCGGGCAGATGGCCAAACGGGCTGCGGTACTTGTACCCGCCGTGGATGTAGGTCACGTTCACCGGACTCAGCGTCGAAGGCGACCAGGCCCGATTGCCGGTGATCGAAATCGCCGCAAACGAGCGACCGTGATACGAGTTGCGCATCGCCAGGATCTGATTCGACTGCCGGTACGACGTGGCCAGCAGCAGGGCGGCGTCGTTGGCTTCGGTACCCGAATTGGTGAAGAACACCTTGGCATCGGAAATCGGAGCAAGATCGGTCACCATCTCGGCGAATTCGATCTGTTGTTCGATCAGATACAGCGTCGACGTGTGGAGCATCTTCTCCGCCTGATCCTGGATGGCCTTGACCACGCTGGGCGTCTTGTACCCGGTCATCGTGGTCAGGATGCCGCCAAAGAAGTCGAGGTACTCCTTGCCCTCGGCGTCCACCACCCGCCGACCGTCACCGTCGACGATCGAAATCGGGTGTTCGTAATAGAGCGCCAGCCAGTTCGGCAGCTTTGCCCGATGCCGTGCGAGCAGGTCTTCGTGCTTACCCATTAGATGTCTCCAAACCCGCAGCGGCTGCCGCGATCAAAGCGGACGGATGCCGCCGCTGAAAGTGTGTTGTTCCGACGTACTCCGCAGTGCGCCTTCTTGTTCGATCTTGGCCCGTAACGCTACCGCCCGCAGACCTACGCTTCGATCAGTGGGCCGTATGCGTCGGGACGACGATCCCGGTAGAAGGCCCACTGCTGGCGGACCTCCTCCACCAGGTCCAGGTCGAGATCGCGCACGATCACCTCGTCCTCGGTGTCGCTGGCGGCATCACCCACCTTCTGGCCCCGGGGATCGACGAAGTATGTGGACCCGTAGAAGTCGTTGTCTCCGAGCGGCTCGGTGCCGACCCGGTTGATGGCTCCGATGAAAAACTCGTTGGCGACCGCAGCCGCCGGCTGCTCCAGGTTCCACAAGTACATCGACAGGCCGCGGCTGGTGGCCGACGGGTTGAAGACGATCTTGGCCCCGGCCAGGCCCAGTGCCCGCCAGCCCTCGGGGAAGTGCCGGTCGTAACAGATGTAGACGCCGATGCGGCCCACCGCGGTGTCGAAGATCGGGTAACCCATGTTGCCGGGGCGGAAGTAGAACTTCTCCCAGAACCCTTTGACGTGCGGGATGTGGGTCTTGCGGTACTTGCCGAGGTAGGTGCCGTCGGCATCGATCACCGCCGCGGTGTTGTAGTAGAAACCCTCCTGTTCGATCTCGAACATGGGCACGATCAACACCATGCCGGTCTCCTTGGCCAGATCCTGCATCAGCTTCGTCGTCGGGCCGTCGGGGATCTGCTCGGTGTAGCCGAAGAACTCGTTGTCCTGCACCTGACAGAAGTAGGGGCCGTAGAACAACTCCTGGAAGCAGAGGACCTGCGCTCCGTCGGCCGCAGCCTCCTTTGCCAATTCGACACTGCGGTCGGTCATCGACTGTTGATCGCCGGTCCACGCAGCCTGCACGAGGGCAGCTCGAACGATGTTCGCCATGGGCACTCCTTCTCGCGTCGAGCGCGGGAAACTCGTTTGGGTGTCAGAGACTACGTGATGGGGAAGGTGTTCGGGCCGAAGAAATCACCGGTCTTCAGTCGCCGGTCCCCAGCCGGAAGGCAGAATGGGGTTGTGCCCAAACCCGATCCGCTCCAGTCGACTCGTTTGCCGGCGAATACGAGGAGTACGCCGCCACCGCGTCCTACAACGCCGGGTACGACCGGCCGGCCGTTCTCGAACTATTGGGTGACGTCGCCGGCAAACGAGTGCTCGATGCCGGGTGCGGGCCCGGCTTCTACACCGCAGCGTTACTGCAGCGGGGGGCCGACGTTGTGGGGTGTGACGCTTCTCCGGCAATGGTCGAACTCGCGGAGAAGCGGGTCGGTGACCGGGCAGACCTCCGAGTCCACGACCTCGAGCAGCCGTTCGAGTGGCTGGAGGACGGAAGCTTCGATCTGGTGATTAGTGCACTGGTCCTCCATTACCTGACGGATCGACTCGGGTTCCTGAAGAAGATGCACCGGGTGCTGCGACCCGACGGCGCCCTCACGATCAGCACCCACCACCCCACCGAAGATTGGCAGCGGCTCGGCGGGTCCTACTTCTCTGTGGAGCCGGTCACAGAAACATGGAGCCAGGGTTGGGAGATCACGGCCTGGCGAATGCCACTCACTCAGATCTGCTACGAGATATCCCAATCAGGTTTCCTGATCGAACGATTGGTCGAGCCGATGCCCGAGCCGTCACTGGCCAAGAGCGATCCGATACGATTCGAGAGACTCTCCACCCAGCCGGCCTTCATTCTCTTTCGGTTGGTCAAGGGATGCTGAGCTTGCCGACTCGATGTCATTTTCGAACCGAATTCCCATCGCAAAAATGGGCGAATACCTTGCCGTCAGGTTCCAATCGGGAGACTCGAAATGAAGAAGACACTCGGACACAGTGATGAATAGGTGGCTGCTGTCGTTCGATACGACTTCGGTCGTAGTGTTCGTTCTTGTCGGTCGAGCCACTCACGATCAGGCGGGGACGACGGGCACCCTTCGAACCGCGGGACCGTTCCTGATAGCCCTCGGCATCGGCTGGATAGTCACGCGGGCGTGGAGCTATCCGGCCTCGATTCGGACCGGGGTCGGCGTCCTGACATCCACCTTCGTGCTCGGATTGGTGTTGCGACGTTTCGTCTTCGACGACGGCACGGCACTCTCGTTCGTACTGGTGACCGCGACGTTCCTGACGCTGACCCTGGTGGGGTGGCGGATGATCGCCCTGACCATCGAACGACGGTCTACTTCGTTGTCACGTCTCGCGAAATAGGCGGCCCCGTTCGGTGACGACCACGGTCAAGAATGCCGCCAGGCTCACCAGGAAGAATCCGGTGATCCTCGGCTTGACCGTGCCGTCGAAGGCGCGGTCGGTCACGGCTCCAGAATGGCGCCGCCCCTGATCGAGAAGGCACCGATGATCGCCGACGCAGTGTCGGCGACCTCTCCGAGCGGAGCCATCGCCCAGCGAGGGGTTCGCGATCAGCATCCCGCGCAACACCTGGGGGCCAAGGCTTTGAATTCGGGCGTGAAGATTCCCCCCACCAATCGGCCTACGGCCGATTGACTCCCCCCAAAGGGGAGAGTGATCAGACAAGCACCCCCCACAGGGGACAGTGCCTCCAGAAAGATCAGCCTGAGGACCGCAACGACGAAGACGGCTCCGGAGATCAGCGCCAACAACCCCCGAGGGGAATGTGATCTCATAATGGGGGCGACATCAGAGGGTCATCCGGGCGACCGTTTCGCCGTGAACCACCTCTCCGGTCGGTTCGAAACCGACACCGATGTAGAAGGGGCCGGGTGAACCTCGCCCTTCGATCCAACTGGTGAGGTAGGTCTTATTGCCCATTGCCTTGACTTCGTCGCCGACCAGTGCGAGGGCCGCACCGGCGATTCCACGGCGTTGGTGGATGCGGTCGATGAGCAAGCGCCACAGAAAGGGCTCTGCGTGGTCGGGGAGGCCCAACATCACGAATCCGACGATGACGCCGTCTGCTTCGATCGCACGGAACCACGGCACCAGGATGGAGCCGTCCTCTACCGGCGGGATCAGCGCCTCGGACAGTGACTTCGACATCGGCGCCACGAACGACAGTTGGCTGTGATGGGTTCGAAGGTCGAGGACGTCCTGCCGGTTGCCGGTGGTCAGTTCCACCAAACGTACTTCTGCCGGAAGCTTTCGAGGCCGACCTCGCCACCCCTCCCAATCCTCCCGGGTCAACCCATAGATGAGGTCGTCGGAATTGTCGTCACCCACCCAATATGACAGGCGGGTGTGGCCCTCGAAGATGAAGCCGGTGCGTTCCAGGACCATTGCCGACGGGCGGTTGTCCGGATGGAGTGTCGCCGACACCCGGGTGACGCCAAACGTGACGAAGAGCTGGGCGACCAGCGCTTCGACCGCCTCAGCGGCATAACCATTTCCCCAGCGTTCGAAGTCGAAGGTGTACCCGACTTCGGCGGTGCGACCCTCGTTGGACATGAACAGCGCCAGGTCGCCGAGCGCCTCATCCGTCTCGGGATCGACAACCGACAGCATCCACCATTCACCCTCGACAGGACCCTCCATGGCGGCGATGTCGGCGACCATCTGCTGCGCCTTCTCGAGCGGGAACGGGAGCTCCCAACTCTGGTAGTGGGATACCTCGGGGTGGTTGCGACGCTCATGCAGGGCGACGGCGTCCTCCGGCCGCATCGGGCGCAGCAGAAGACGCTCGGTGTGAATCGGCTCGAACACGACGGGGAGGTTACCGGGCCGACCACCACACAAGAGCCCTGTTGTGACGACGCGCAGCGGCTTCATCTGTCAGGATCAGGGATGTGAACGTGATCGTTGAATGCTGTGCACCCCTGGTCGAGGAGCCGATCGCCGAGGCGGACGCAGATCAAATGGCCTCCTGGTTCCGGGTCCTGGGTGACCCGGCGCGGCTCCGACTCTTCAGCCTGATCGCCTCCCAAGGTGAAGCCTGTGCGGCCTGCGATATGGTCGAGCCGCTCGGCGTGTCCCAACCCACCGTGAGCCACCATCTCAAGGTTCTGCACGACGCAGGACTGGTGGAACGGGAGAAGCGTGGTCGCTTCGTCTACTACCGACCGGTCCCGCAACGGCTCGCCATACTCAGTCGGGTCATCGGCTCGTCGGGCTGAGCGAAGAGGAAACCCCCCCACCAATCGGCCTACGGCCGATTGACTCCCCCCAAAGGGGAGAGTGATCAGAACTCCCACCACAAGAGAGCGATGATCGAACGAGTAGTTTCGGGGGCATGGGATCTGAACTCTCGGCTCGGGGTAAGGCGCTCATCGAGAGCTCTCCGATGCCGGATTACCTGCACGCTCACTTCGATCGGCTCGAGGATCACTACGACGCCGAGGCCAATCCGAACGGGTACATCGGGTTGTGCATCGCCGAGAACAAGCTGGTGTGGGACCTCCTCCAGCCGCGGCTGGTCGCTCCCCGTCCCACCCTGTCGCACCAGGCCATCTGCTACGACGAGATGATCGGATCGTTCCGATTCCGGGAACAGCTGAGTGAATTCATGGGGCGGACCTTCTTGGGTCGCGAATTCGATCCGACTCAGATTGCGGTGCTGGCGGGGACCGGAAGCGTACTGGAGATCCTCTTCCACAACATCGCCGATCCGGGCGATGCGGTGCTCGTCCCCACTCCGTCGTATGCCGGGTTCTGGGCCGATCTGGAGACCCGCGACGAGCTCCACATCGTGCCGGTACACACCCGAAGCGCCGACGGGTTCACCCTCACCGAAGGGTTACTCGACCAGGCCTTCGAATCGTCGGAACGTCCGGTCAAGGCGCTGCTGTACACCAACCCCGACAACCCGACCGGGGCGATCGCATCATCCGACCAGGTCGAGATGGTCATCAAGTGGGCCGAGCGGCGCGGCATCCACTTGGTGCTGGACGAGGTGTACGCCCTCTCGGTTCACGGTGACACTCGGTTCGTCAGCGGCGCCTCGCTACGACCCACGCTCGGCGACCACATCCACCTGCTGTGGGCATTCAGCAAGGATTTCGGGTCGAGCGGACTCCGCTGTGGGGTGCTCATCACCGAGAACGAAGACCTGATGCGGAGTGTGGACCGCCTCGCCTACTGGTCGGTGGTCTCGGGGGACACCCAGCATGTGCTGGGCGAGATGATCAGCGACCGAAACTGGGTGAACCAGTACATCGGAGCGATGCAGACCCGCCTCGGCGATTCGTACCGCGCCGTCACCACCGCCCTCGAGGAGGAGGGGATTCCATACTTTGCGGCGGAAGGCGGGTTCTTCCTCCTGTGCGACTTTCGTGAGTACATGACCGATCAGACCTGGGAGGCGGAGGACGCGCTGTGGCACCGCATCCTGGATGAGGCCAATGTGAACCTGACTCCCGGTTCGGCCTGTCGCAACGAAGAGCCGGGATTCTTCAGGGTGTGCTTTGCCACCGAACCGCCGGATACCGCGGTCGCCGCGGTGCAACGGGTGGGGAAGGTGCTGGGCTGAGCCCCCCTACCTGCTCGAGCACAGCGCAGATCAGAACCCCCCACAGGTGATCTGTCGCGGTTGGTGCCCGACGGTTGGTTGGATCACTCTCCCCTCTGGGGGGAGTCAATCGGCCGCAGGCCGATTGGTGGGGGGACTCACCAAGTCGCGGCAATCCCGCTGCCTATTGGACGCACACCGGCTCGGCGAACTGACCCACAAGACGCATGATCGAGTGGCTACCCAACCTGGCGCAACCACCCGGTGAAAGGCCATTACGACATACAAGACGCGTTGGTCTGACGGAGACAAGACCGGGTACCCCCCACCAGCTCGCTTTGCTCGCTGACTCCCCCCAAAGGGGAGAGTGTTCAGAACAGAACCGTCGGCCCTATCGCGCAACCCGACACCCACAGGGGGCGATCTTCAAAGCAGGTCTGTCATCTGCTCTACCGACGTGGCCACGAACTCCTCGGCCTCGAAGCCCATCCGCAGTAGGT
>JACZWZ010000025.1 GCA_022571885.1 Acidobacteriota bacterium | reverse complement strand
ACCCGTCGGCGGCGATTGCCGCCCCAGCAGCGCGGGCCGCGGCGACTGTGATCTCCGGGACCGGGTTGCTCAAGGCAACGATTACCTGACCCTCTCGGATCAATGACGGGTCGAGGAGTCCCGGACGACCCGTAGTGAGGGATACGACGTCGGCCTCGGCCAGTACCCATTCGAGTCCGTCGTCGCTGTGGCGAGCATCGATACGGTCGCGATCGATGCGGCTCGCCGCAGCCTCGGATGGATCGGATGCCAGAACCCGTCTGAACGGGAACTCAGAGGCGAGGGTGGCAATCGCCGAACCGGCGGCTCCGAGACCGATCTGCCCGAACGTCATCTGCTCCAGGTCGCGACCCAGGATGCGTGCTGCCGACCGAACCGCGGCGAGGACGACGACGGCGGTGCCGTGCTGATCGTCGTGCATCACAGGTATGTCGAGACGATCGATGAGCGTCTCTTCAATCTCGTACACGCCGGGGCTGGCGATGTCTTCGAGGTGGATACCGCCGAATCCGGGGGAAATGTGGATGACGGTGTCGATGATCTCGGCCGGATCGGACGTACCGAGCACGATCGGAACGGCATTGAGGCCCACGAGGGTGGAGTAGAACAAGGCCTTGCCTTCCATGACGGGGAGGGAGGCCGCCGGCCCGATATCGCCGAGGCCCAGCACCCGGGAACCGTCGGTAACGATGGCGACCGTGCGCCCTCGCCAGGTGTGGGTGTCGGCGATGGCCGGGTCGTCGGCGATGGCTTGCGCCACTCTGGCAACGCCCGGTGTGTACACCTCGCGTACATCCTGCAGGGTGCGGACCTCGACTGTCGATGTGATCGCGATCTTGCCGCCCTCGTGGATCGCAAACACCTTGTCGGTGCTGTGCTCGACGAGTTCGACACCGTCCAGTGCCTCGATCGACTCCCTGATGGCGTCGATCGAATCGTCTCCGGGCGCGATCACCGTGACGTCGCGCACGTTGAACTCCTGACCGACCGTGATCGTCTCGATCTCACCGATGTGAGCCCCATGCTCGCCGATAGCCGCCAGGACCCGCGCCAGGGTTCCCGGGCTACGTCGTGTTCGGATCCGGAAGATCTCGTCGCGTTCGATCATCGTCGACTCACGGTAGGAGGGCAGCGAGCTCCTCGCCGGCCACCAGTCCCTCAAAACGTCCGATGACGATACCTTCAGCGTCGACCACAAAGACCCAGGGTTCGGTCGGAAGACCCCACTCTTCCACCGCCGGCACCAGCGCAAGGTTGTCGGGATCGTTGATGTTGGTGAACACCTCCACATGGAGGAAGTTGACCCCCGGAAACCTTGGAGCCAGAGTGCGCATCAGATCGAGTGTCGGTCCGCAGATGCTTGTCGTACAGAAGCGCGGGGTGGCAAATGTGATCACGCTCGGCCGCCCCGAGGTCACGGCTTCGGCGATCGTCAACTCGTAGAAGCTGGGCTCGGGATCGGTGTCGGAACTGATCTCGTCGAGCGGACCATCGGCGCTGGTGAGAGTCTCTGAGCGCGGAGCGGGTTGACCTATGGCAGGCGTCACCGGGTCGTCGTAGACGGTGACTGCGGCCGGGTCGAGCGGCTCGCCGCCGTTGGGAGTCACCTGGATCATCCATGTTCCGGCGACGTCGAGATCGACGATTGCCCGATAGAGGCCGCTTACGCCCGGAATCGTCCACATGAAGATCCCATCTACGGTCTGGCGTTGAGACTCACGACCGTCGAGCCAGAGTTCCATGGTGATGGGAATGTCCGGAGATGGGAGCCGTTGGCCTGCATCGTTGGTAATGGTGATGAGCACCCGCTCGGTACCGACGGCGAGGTTGCTCGACGCCACGGAGGCGAATGCGTCGGGACCGAACGGCGCATCGGAGGCAGCCGCCGTGGCTGCGGTTTGATCATTGCCGGCGCATGCCGCCGCCACCAGCGACAGGACAAGGACTACGAGAAGGGTCCGGGTCCGCACTTCGGGTGAGCGTAGGCGGTGATCATTGGCTATCCATCGACGACCATCGCGAAAGTCTTCCCGCTCTGTGCTCGGGAGATCCTGTCATCTCGTTGACAGGCAGAGGTTTCTGCATCGAACCTCTTGCGCCATCCTCGTGGTTCGCTGCCGGGCTGGTCCGGGTCCGGCCTCGGGCCGTCGAGCCCGCGTTTACTCGAGTCGCTGGATTTCATCCGCTCACCTCGCCCTGAGTAGCATCCTCCCGTCCGGAGGAGACAGGAGAGACCAGTCCGTGTTGGTCAGTCACGACTACACCCGCGCTGCCGCGTGACCGAGGACGAAGCCACCTGGCGCCGCAATCGCCGGTTGCTGATGCTGTTGGTGCTGGCGGCGATGCTGGTCGTGTCGGCCTGCGCCGGGACCGACCGCCTCGGCCTCGAGTCCGTGGTGTCCGACGATATCCCGCAGAACTCGCTCAACCCGGCCGGTCCGGAGGCACGCCAGATCGATGATCTGTGGTGGCTGGTCTTTTGGATTGCCACCGCGGTTTTCGTCGTGGTCGAGGCTGCTCTCATCTACATGGTCGTCCGCTTCCGGCAGCGCAAGGGCGAAGACCGACAGGTCAAGCAGGTGCACGGCAACACCAAACTCGAGATCATCTGGACCATCCTTCCGGCGGTCCTCCTGACGGTGATCGCGATTCCTACGGTTGCGACACTCTTAGATCTGCGTTCGGCGCCGGACCCGTCTGACAACGCCCTTCAGATCGAGGTCATCGGCCACCAGTGGTGGTGGGAGTTCTCCTATCCCGAGTACGGATTCACCACGGCGAACGAGCTCCACATCCCGGCTGGCCGCCAGGTGTACCTGACGATGACGTCGGCGGATGTGATTCACTCGTTCTGGGTGCCGCAATTGGCCGGCAAACGTGATCTGGTACCGGGGCGGGAGACAAATCTCAAGATCGAGGCCGATGAGCCGGGTCTCTTTCTCGGGCAGTGCGCTGAGTTCTGCGGCCTCGCCCACGCCGATATGCGGTTGCGGGTGTTTGCCTCGACGGAGGCCGAATTCGAGACATGGGCCCTGGCACAGGCGCAGCCGGCCAACCTTCCGGCCGCCGGCCCAGCAGCCGATGGATGGGAGACCTTCTCAGCGGTTTGCGCCTCCTGCCACACGATCGACGGAACGTCTGCCGGGGCTCGGCTGGCACCGAACCTCACTCACTTCGCCTCGCGGACAACCTTTGGCTCCGCCACCTTCGCTAATGAGGAGCAGCATCTGCGCCAATGGCTGGCAGACCCCTCCTCGCTCAAGCCGATGCGGCCGGAGCTAAACGACCTCGAGGTGGGTCGGGTGCTCGGAATGCCCAAACTCGGGCTCACCGAGGATCAGATAGACGGGCTCATCGCCCTGCTGGAGACACTGGAGTGAAGACAGGAGAGGCTGCGTGCTCATGGCGACGATGACCCCGACCCTCGAGGCCCCACCGGCGGCACGCCGCGGTGTCTGGGGCTGGCTCACCACCACCGACCACAAGAAGATCGGAATCCTCTATGGGAGCTCCGCCAGCGTCTTCTTTGTCGTCGGGGGTATCGAAGCACTGTTGATCAGGGTGCAGTTGGCTACACCCAACGGTGAGTTCCTGTCGGCAGACGCCTACAACCAGATGTTCACCATGCATGCCACGACGATGGTGTTTCTGGTGATAATGCCGGCGGCGGCGGCGTTCACCAATTATTTCCTTCCGCTACTCATCGGTGCCCGCGACGTGGCCTTTCCGCGGTTGAACGCGCTGTCGTATTGGGTGTTTCTCTTCGGTGGCCTGTTCCTCACGGTGTCGTTCTTCCTCGGCGGGGCTCCCGACGGCGGTTGGTTTGGATACGCCCCGTTGTCCACGCAGGTGCCGGAGGTGGTCCGCATGGACTACTGGGCGCTCGGGTTGATCATCATCGGCCTGGCCTCGCTGCTGGCGTCGGTGAACTTCATCACGACGATATTCACGATGAGGGCTCCCGGTATGACCCTGATGCGGATGCCGGTGTTCGCCTGGATGTCACTAGTGGTCAACTTTCTTCTGCTGTTCTCACTGCCGATCATCACCGTCGGCCTGATCCAGGTGTTCCTCGATCGCAATATCGGGACCTTGTTCTTCGACGCGGCCAACGGCGGTGACCCGATCCTGTGGCAACACCTTTTCTGGTTGTTCGGCCATCCGGAGGTCTACGTGCTGATTTTGCCTGCCATGGGCATTGTTTCCGAGGTGCTGCCGACGTTCGCCCGAAAGCCACTCTTTGGGAGATCCTTTGTGATCTTTTCGGGCATCGCCATCGGTTTCATGGGCTTTGGGGTATGGGCTCATCACATGTTCACCTCCGGGTTGGGACCGGTGGCCGAGTCGGCGTTCGCTCTCACCACGATGTTCATCGCGGTGCCGACCGGAGTGAAGATCTTCAACTGGCTCGGCACCATTTGGGGTGGGTCGCTGCGGCTGAACACCTCGATGCTGTTCTCCCTCGGCTTTATCGCGATGTTCGTGATCGGGGGACTGTCGGGAGTGACCCATGCCGCCGCTCCGGCCGATTGGCAGCAGCATGACACCTACTACGTCGTGGCCCATTTCCATTACGTGCTGGTAGGCGGTGCGATATTCGGCCTGATCTCGGGTCTGTACTACTGGTGGCCGAAGATAACCGGGAAACTGTTGGACGAACGGCTGGGAAAGTGGCACTTCTGGCTCATGATGATCGGGTTCAACCTTACGTTTGCTCCGATGCACATCCTCGGGCTCAACGGGATGCCGCGACGGACCTATCGCTACCCGGAAGGGCTCGGTTTCGAGTTCTGGAACGCCATAGCGACCATCGGATCATTCCTCATCGGCGTCTCGATGCTGGTGCTGTTCTGGAACTTCTATCGCACCCGGCGTCGTGGAGAGATCGCCGGTCCGGACCCGTGGGACGGCCGAACGCTGGAGTGGTCGATTTCGTCGCCGCCGCCCGAGCACAACTTCGATCAGATTCCGGTGGTCGAACGTGAGGACGATTTCTGGCATCGCAAGTATCGGACCGCCGAGGACGGAACCGCGATCGCCATCGAACCCCCACCGAACATGGAGTTCGAGCGCGACGAGGACATCCATCTGCCGTCTCCGTCGTTCTACCCGGTGCTGGCGGCTGCCGGCATGTTCTTAGTGGTCATGGGGCTTGTTTATGTGCCGTGGGGCCTGATCGCGGTGGGTGCCGGGGCGGTTACCACCTTGTGGGGGCTGTTCGGATGGTCGATGGAGCCGATCACGAGGGAGGAGCATTGAGGTGAGCATCGACACCCTCGCACAGGAGCACCCCGGCCCTCACGATGTGAGCCATATCCGCAAGGTGGCCATGTGGGTCTTCCTGGGATCGGAAGTCTTGTTCTTTGGGTCTCTCATCACGACCTTTCTGCTCTATAGGACCCGGATAGGGGACGGGCCGGGTGCGGCAGAGATCTTCGACATCCCTTTCACGTCGGTGTCGTCGTTCATCTTGCTGATGAGCTCGCTGACAATGGTGATGGCCCATCATTCGGCATCCCGCAAGGATTGGCGCCAGATGCGGGTGTGGTTGGTCGCCACCGCAATGCTCGGGATCGTTTTCCTCTCGGGTCAGGTCTTCGAATTCACCGAGTTTGTCGAGGAAGGGCTGACGGTGAGCACCAGCCCGTTCGGCTCGTCATTCTTCGTGCTCACCGGAGTCCATGGTGCCCACGTCGCAGTCGGAGTGCTCTTACTGCTGGCGACGGCCTTGATGTCGTTCACCGGCAGGCTGCGCGACGGAGAGGGCATGAACGTCGAGATCATCGGCCTCTACTGGCACTTTGTCGACGTCGTGTGGATCGTCATCTTCACCGTGGTCTACTTGATGCAGGTGTGAGCGATGAGTGACACCGCACACGCCCATCCGACGCCGCGGGACTACTGGCTGATCGCACTCATCCTGGCGGTCATCACCGGTGCCGAAGTGTCGGTGACCTACATCGACGCGCTCGACTCGGTGGTGGCGCCGCTTCTCATCACCATGTCGGCTGCGAAGTTCGCGATCGTGGTCGGGTACTTCATGCATCTGAAGTACGAGCAGCGGATCTACCGCAACCTGTTCCTGATGGGGATCATTGCCGCCCCGATTCTCTTCGGAACGGTGCTTTTGACGTTCGGCGTCCTGATCGGAGACTGACGTGCCATCTGCCCCTCCACCATCGGTGGGGCTCGACGCCTTTCCGTTCCACCTCCATCTCGATATCCTGGGGGTCGTCGTTGCCGCGCTCGTGTTATACACATACGGGGTTCGAGTTCTGGCACGACGGCACCTTCCGGTGGGAGAAGCCGCCGTAACCGGCCGTCAGATTGCGTGGTTTGCAACCGGGCTCTTCCTGTTCGCTACGGTCGAGGGGTGGCCGTTCCACGACATCGGCGGCCAGAGCCTCTTCAGCTTTCACATGACGGAGCACATGGTGCTTGCTTTGATCGTGCCGCCGGCCATGCTGAAGGGCGTCCCATCCTGGTTGCTGCAACTAGTGGTTCGGCCGATCCTCCCGGTGCTGAGAGTGGTGACAAAGCCGCTGCCTGCGATCCTGTTCTTCAATGTCGTTCTTGCACTGATTCACGTGCCGGCGGTGCTGGCGACGATGCTCTCCAGCGAGCCGGCGCATTTTCTGTTCCATACGTTGTTGGTTACGTCGGCGACGATCATGTGGTGGCCGGTGATAGGCCCGATTCCCGAGATCCCGAAACTGCCACCGCCCTATGCAATGGGTTATCTGTTCGTGCAGTCGCTGGTGCCGACGATTCCGGCATCGTTCATGACCTTCGCCGAGGATGTCCTCTACAAGGTCTACGAGGGAACGCCTCGCCTTTGGGGATGGGACGTCCTCACGGATCAGCTGGTTGCAGGCCTGATAATGAAGATCGGCGGCGGCATCATCCTTTGGACGGCCATCACGGTGATCTTCTTCAAATGGGCGGCGGAGGAGGAATACCAGGAGTTAGGAGTTAGGAAAGAAGGTTCTTCCTAATGCCTAATACCTAACACCTAATCCCTTTTCCCTCGCGGCGGAAATGCGGCTATCGCGGCGGCACCAAACAACACGATTGCGGCGACGCCGCCGAAGACGATGAGGGAAGTGGTCTTGTCGGCCTCGAGCAGCACCCTGCTGAGCACGAAGACAACGGCCAGCCCGGCAATCATGGCCAGCATTGGTAGTCCCATTGCCGTCATCGCATCTCGGAGGAAGGCTGCTGGATTCGACGGCCACGCCGAACCACCGAAGCCGAATACCTCGGGGCGACCGATGCGTTCGACCGTGCCGGCCACGACCGTTCCGACGACCGCTCCGGTGATGATGGCGACGATCGTTGCTCTGAAGACGGACAGTGAGACGACCTCGGCACTGATGGTGCCTCCAACGCCGATGGCGATTCGCGCCGCAGCGAACCCGATCACCGCTCCGACAAGTGCCCCGATGACGGCCAGCGGTAGGAGAGCGAACCGCTCCTCCTCGGGGTCGGCGAGCTTGCCGGCGGCGAACCCAACCGCAGCAAGTACGGCCCCGGCGATGCCGGATGCCACGATCACGAGTGTGTATAGGGCGCCCTGGTTGACCATGAAGGTCGCTCGCGCCGGCTCGCCTTCTATCAGGACGGTGCCGACACCGGATCCGATGACCCGTCCCGCCGCCAGGGCCACGACGGCGAGCCCGAGGATCGCACCGAGCGCTCCTCCCAGGAGGGTGGCTGACCAGGTTCGGCGATGCAACGCAGTACTCCTCACGCGTCGGCGTCGTCGGGCATGTTAGAGGGCGCGCCGATAGGCGCGGACTCGGTGGCCTGGGGTTGGGGCCCCCGGGCCACACGGCGATGAGCCGTATGGTGAAGAGCCATGGAGTAGCGCCAGAACGTCCGCCTATTGGCGGACGTTCTTAGTTGTGGGCTCTCTCACCTCGGTCCTTCGAATCCGGGATCGTTTCTCCGCCAGCGAACCCGGTGAGCACGAGCAAGGCGGGGATAGCCAACTACATCTGTTCGTCCCAACCGCCCTGCTGGCCAAAGAATCGGAGCATGGGGCGGGAGGTCAATCAGAATTGCGGATTGCGGATTGCAGATAAGAGAACGCCGTCTGCCGTCTGCCCGTCCTAGGCGCCTCCGGCGTCGGGGGAGCAGGCGTCGGGCGAGTAGATGCCGGTAACCAGCGCATCGGCAGCGTTCGAATCGACCGGCCCCCACAACAGCAGATTGCCGGTCGCAGAGGCCCTCAGCTCGAACGTCATGCCCACGTCCTGGTCGACGATGAATTCGATGTTGAAGTCCCCATAGGTCGCTTCGAGTTGTCCGACGGTGTCTCCGACCCGCAGTCCCGACACCGTCATCATGTCGGTTGTCGGCGAGGTGATCCCTCCATAGCGGAGATCCATCCGGTACGAGACAAACACATGATTGGCGGCTTCGCCGCGGGTGATGATGTTGAGCGGCCCCCAGCGAACCACCCGGATCGAGTCTCCCGGGCATTCTCCAAAGCTGCCATTGCCGACGATGAACCCGGTGTCGTCTGTCGGTTGGCCGAAGGTGGAGACCAGGCGGCCCAGAACCTCGTTTCCGGCGTCGCCGAAGTCGAGCGGCCCGATGTCGTCTGACGACATTGTCAGCTCTCCGATCGGGATCGGGTCACCGACCGCTCCGATGGGGGGAGCGTCCCCGCCGGGAAGGGTCGCCTCTGTGGCGTCGGTGGTCCCATCGGTTGCTCCGTCGGTCGAGCCATCGGTAGTGCCATCGGTAGTACCGTCGCCGGCTCCGGGGTCGCCGGTGGCGGCTGTTGTGGAGGTGGTCTCATCGGTGGCGGTGGCGATCGTGTTCGATGAGAAGAGGCCGAAGGCGATCACGCTGACCGCGGCCAGCACCGTGGCAATTGCCATGCCTACCAGCCATGGATTCGGCTGCGCCTTCGGGGAGAGGGTTCGGCGCGGTGGACCGCCTTGGCGCCGCCGGCCCTCGGTTGCTCCAGGTGTCGCGTTGGGATCGAGGGAGGGGATCTGTTGGCCCTCGCCGGTCTCCCGCGGTGGTTGTTCGTCCACGTTTCGCTCACTCTCTGTTCCCGGCAATCCTACGGGATGTCGAGCCAAGAGGGCGCACCAATAGGCGCCGGCTCGGTGGCCTGGGGTCTGGGGCCCGGGCCACCGAGCGATGAGCCGTATGGTCAAGAGCCGTGGAATGGAGCCAAAGCGTCCGCCTCTTGGGAGGTCGCTCTAGGGCTGGACGAAGACCTTACGGGGAGCCTCAGTCGCCCCAACCCTCGATGGCGTATGCCAGCGGGTACACCTCGATGACAGAATCCTTGACCGTACGGTTGAGCAGCAGGATCGAGCCGGAGAATTCGTCGATAGAGTTTCGTACGTCGAGAGTTACCCGATAAATGTTGTCGGCACCGATCGCCTTTGCATCCCACAGCAATGCAATAGCATCCCCGAGTCCGAGACCGTCGTCGAGGGTGAAGGTATTGGATACATCTTCGACCAATCCCTGCAGCTCGGGGAGGCTGCGGATTCCCTTGAGCTCACCCAGGGCTGCCAGCAGCATGTCTTGTTGCCGTGCGTTTCGGGTGAGATCGTTGACGCCCGGCATGCCGACCCAACCGGCGTCGGTGAGTTGCTGCGTCTTGCGCGATCGCACCCAGGACAACGCCTGCTCGCCGGTGGCGATCGAACATCCGGCGCGCATTTGGAAGTCGTCGAAGTCCTCATTGAGGTCGCGGATCGGGTAGGGACCAACGCAGATCTCGACTCCGCCCACCCGGTCGATGATTTGCCTGAAACCCGGGAAGGTGAACATGGCGAAGTGGTCGATCTGGATCCCGCTGAAGTCCTCGATGGCGACCGCCAATTGCTCGGGCCCGCTGACGCCGGCAGCTTCGCACCCGGCCAGGTTCTCGTTGATCTTGGTCTTGGTTCCCGAGCACGGGTTGCGCACATAGAGGTCGCGGGGAATCGAGACCATGATGGCGTCGCCGCTGTTCGGGGGGAGCATCACCAGCAGGACGACGTCGGCGCGTTTGGTCGAGTCGTCGGTTCCCATGACCAGGAACGTGGTGAGTCGATCCCGGTCCAGGAACAGCGTCGGAATGGTCGTGCCGCTGCTGGTCGAGGTGGTGGATGAAGCCACGGTGGTCGCAGGAGTGACCGTCGTCGGTGGGGCCACCGTTGTGGCATCGCTTCCGGCCCCGAGTGCTTCACGGGCGCTATCGGTGTCGAACTCCACTCGGTCGACGTCGTTCCAAGCGCTCCACACCTTGAATCCAGACCATGCGACGGCCGCAAATACGACGACGCCGATGACGACGACGGCGCGCTTGACGGCCAGTTTCCGGTTTTCGGTGGGAGACATCGGCGCCACGTTACCCCTTCTGGTGAGATCGGCGATTCGGTGAGTTCAATCGAGAGCGGACGCCAGCGCCTCGGGGCTCTTTACCGGCGCTTCGCACACGAATCCGTGGCACACGTAGGCAGCTGCGGCGCCGCCGGCCGGTCGATCGCTTAGGAGTGGGATTCCGTGGTCTTCGGTGCCGTCACCGACCGCCACGAACACGTGGGGTCGGTAGGTGCGACGAACCACTTGCTCGAGGGCTCGGCGCGCTGGTCCCCCGCCGACAATCGCGACTTCTACCGCAGGTTCGAGAGAGACCAGGAGCACAGCCAGCATGTGACCCACCCCGATCGAATTCCGATCGATGAGCAACGATGCGGTGTGGAAGACGCGGTCGAGTCGGTGCAGGAGGTCGGGGTCGCAGCTGAAGGCCGCAAGGTGCTGGAGCGCCTCTGCCGCCAGTGCGTTGTCGGACGGCGTCGGGCTGTCGAACAGATTCTTGGGGCGAGCGATCAGCTGTTCGACGTCACTGCCGGTCGCATAGAACCCGCCGGCTTCTTCGTCCGCGAAGAGCTCGATCATCTCGGAGGTGAGGTGGCGCGCCGCCTCGAACCATTCGGGCTCGGAGGTCGCCTGGTAGAGACTGAAGAGGCCGAGTGCCAGAGCCCCGTAGTCGTCGCAGAAGGCGGGGTTGGAGGTCCGGCCCGCTCGCCAGGAGCGAAAGAGCCGCCCGTCGTCTCCTCGCATCTCGGTCAGGACGAACCGGGCTGCCTCCCGTGCGGCCTCTATGTAGCGTGGTTCTTCCAACGCCATCCCCGCCTCGGCAAATGCTCGGATTGCCAACCCGTTCCAGGCGCAAACTGCTTTGTCGTCGAGTCCGGGGCGGACCCGGTCCGCTCTGATGGTTGCCAGGTCTTTCAGGGTTGATCGAACATCTGCCTCGAGTCGATCCTGGGGGAGCCCGTGCGCATCGGCGACCTCGTCGACCGGCCGACTGCGGTGCAGGATGGATCGGCCTTCGAAGTTGCCGTCGGGCGTGACGCCGAGGACTTCGGCCACTGCCTCCGAATCCGTGGCCGAGGAGAACTCGGACCACGAAAAGATATAGAAGCGCCCCTCCTCTCCTTCGGAGTCGGCGTCCTCGCCTGAGGCGAATCCGCCTCCGGGGAGCCCGAGATCGCGCAGCATGTATTCGAGGGTCGAGCGGGCAGTATCGGCGAACCGTTGCAGGCCGGTCACCTGGGAGGCGCGAGCATAGAGCCGCGCAAGGAGGGCGTTGTCGTAGAGCATCTTCTCGAAGTGCGGCACCAACCAATGGTCATCGACTGCATACCTGGAGAAGCCGCCGCCCACTTGGTCGTGGATGCCTCCGTTGGCCATCGCGTCGAGCGTTCGGATGAGCATCGGTTCGGCCTCCGGCGCCCATTCTTTCCCGATCGACCGCAGCAGGAATTCCAGGGTCGACGGTTGCGGGAACTTTGGTGCTCCGCCGAATCCGCCAGTTATCGGGTCGTAGGCCGATCGGATAGATTCGTAAGCACGGCCGAGTGCAGCCCACCCCGGGACGGAATCTCCGGTCGGAGTCGGGACGGAGATTGTCGCCACGAGTGAACCGGCGTGGGCCTCGACCTCGGCCCGCCGATTGGTCCAGGCATCGTGAATGGCATCCAACACCCTGGTGAAGGCCGGGTGACCGTGACGGTCCGTTTTGGGGAAGTAGGTGCCGGCGAAGAACGGGGCGCCGGTGGGAGTGAGGAAGACGGTCATCGGCCAGCCTCCGCTTCCGGTCATTGCTTGGACGGCATCCATGTAGATGCGGTCGATGTCGGGCCGTTCCTCACGGTCGACCTTCACATTGACGAACCGAGCATTCATGATCGCCGTGGTCGCCGGGTCCTCGAAGGACTCGTGGGCCATTACATGACACCAATGGCATGATGCATATCCGACGGAGAGAAGAATCGGAACGTCCCTTTCGGCCGCCTCGGCGAACGCTTCCGGCGACCACTCCCACCAATCGACCGGGTTGTCTGCGTGCTGGAGCAGGTAGGGAGAAGTGGAGTTGAGAAGCCGGTTTGCCATGTCGAGAAGGTAGTGGCAATCAGTTATCAACCTACGATCGGTTCATGAATACTCACGGAGATCTCGGCTTCTCCACAGCCGGCCTGATGGCGGTGATCGCCGGGTTGACAGGAGCCGTGCTGTTGGCGGTCGCCGGTGTCGGTGTCATCGGTGCGCTCGGAGACACGACGGAGGATTCCCGGGCAACGTCCACAACCGGGCCGGCGGCTACGACGACGACTCCGGCGGCGACGTTCGATCCGGGCCGGTTCAACGCGGCATCGAACGACTCAGGCACTCTCTCGATCGAAGTCCCGGGAGAGTGGGTTGACGTGTTCGGCTCGGAATGGGTGGTCGATGGCCGAGAGGTGGGACCTTCCGTGACCGCCGCCCCCGATGTCGACGCTTGGTACTCGTCCTGGGATACGCCCGGGGTCTTCGTCGGTGTGTCCACGACCGATTTCTCACCCCAGATCGGCGACTTCTCAGGGATCTGCACCACCGGGAAGGTCGACGAGCGATCGATCGGAACGCTCTCGGGGACGGTGCAGACGTGGTCTCAGTGTGGCGGAGAGAGCAACGACTTCTATGTGTTCATCGGCGGTCCGGCCGACGCTTCGTACACGGTTCTGGTGCAGTTGGTGAGTCTGGATGGGACAGGGTTGGAAACACTCGAGCGGGTGTTGGAGACTTTTAGTTACCACCCATAGACGGAGAGTGGTGTTTGGAGGAAGAACCACTGCAAGTGCCGGGGGCTGGTTGGCCTCTGGAATCGCGGTGAAATTGGGGGGTTCACAAACCGCACCCCCTGTGACATAGTGAAGAGAAGCAAGCCTTGTGAATTTGTTCACGAGCGGAACTTGACAGAACCTTGGCCGCCGCTCGTCCCAAATTCCGAGCCGATCAATTTGGCGCACATAGACGTATCCCGACGACACCGACGAGAGGACACCCCCACCAATGGCAGTTGCCAAGACGCGATACGAGCGTGACCGCAACAAACTCACCGACGACCGCGGTCGCCTGACCACCGATCTCGTCAGCCAGTATCTGACCGCAATCGGCGAGTACGAGCTGCTGACCGCAGAGCTCGAGGTCGAGTTTGCCCAGAAGATCGAATCTGGCGAAGACGCTGCGGCCCGCCTCGAGGCCGGGGACTACAAGGGCAAGGCTCAAGAGGTCGAGCTCAAGCGCAACAAGCGTCTCGGTCAGCAGGCAAAGGACGACTTCTTGACCGCAAACCTCAGACTCGTTGTCGCCAATGCTCGGCGGTACGCCAACACATCGGGGATCGACTTCCTGGATCTGATCCAGGAGGGCAATCTCGGCCTGATCCGTGCGGTCGAGAAGTTCGATTGGCGCAAGGGGTTCAAGTTTTCCACCTATGCCACTTGGTGGATTCGCCAGGCGATCACGAGGGCGATCGCCGATAAGTCGCGGACGGTGCGGATTCCGGTTCATCTCCACGACACCCTTGCTGCGGTACGCGCCGCACAGGCCAGCCTCAAGGCCGAACTCGGGCGGGACCCGAAGCCTGCCGAGATCGCTGAGGAGGCCGGCGTCACTGTGGACAAGGTGGAGTTGGCGCTCGGTGTCGCCGACACTGTGTCGCTGGAGCAGCCGGTCGGCGAGGACGGGGCCCAGCTCGGTGACTTCATCGAAGACGAGGATGCCGTCGATCCGGTTCGGGTCACCGAAGAGGGAGACATCGCCAACAGCCTGCGGAGATCGATCTCTCGGCTGCCCGACCGTGAGGGCCGAATCCTGGCTCTCCGCTACGGCTTCCTCGATGGGGTGCCGCGTACCTTGGAAGAGATCGGTGAGGAATTCAACCTGACGCGGGAACGGATTCGCCAACTCGAGAAGTTGGCGCTCTGTCGCCTACGGCATCCGTCCTTCGGGATCCGCGAGCAGGATCTGGTTTAACGGCCTTCGGTCGCAGTCTCTAGTTCTAGATGTGGTCTGGCGTTGCCCGTGAGAGGCGTCTGCCGGTTCCCGGTGGTGCCGCCGTCGAGTCTCCAGCCAGAACGTGTGATCACCCTTGATTGCCGATGCTCGACGATTATCGATCTCCTGCCGAGCGAAGCGAGACGTTGCCGGGAAGGCTCCGACTGGTGACTCTCAGATCGCCGGGCTCCCTTTCAATGAAGCCGGCACATGCCGGTGATGGAAGACCGTGAACTGCTGGGATTGGGTCTTGATCAGAGGATCAACTCGATGCGTCGATTGATGGCGTCCATGACCGCTCGGACCGCCGCCAGCCGACCGTCCGCCTCGGCCTGAAGCGCACTTCCAACCAACACGTCGTCGTCGCCGAACCTGACCTGGGCAAGGGCGACACGTGCTGCACCGAAATCGGAGGTGGCGACGGCCAGCAGTTCTATCTCGACTCGACCACCTGTGAGTAGACGGATCGCGTCGAGTGCCGCCTCGCCTGCCAGCCTGGGTTGGGCCGATGTTGAGCCTATCGCTTGACCATGCCATGGTTGATCGGCCCAATCGAGGATCACGGTGATACGGGCATCTTCGCCGTCGATCTCATCTTCGATGCTGATGATCATCGGGCGTTTGCGCATGATCGACAGCGTACAGCGGCTCACCGTCGGCGAGCCTGCAATCACACCGGACGGCCGGTCTACAGTCGCCTGGTCATACCGGCGCCCGCCCCGTAACGGCTTCGGGCCGAGGCGACTCTTGCCAGAAATGCGAAATTCGCTTCGGGGTCGAATCTCGTCCCCGAGAGCCTCCGCCAAATGGACGGAACCCTCTGGCGCCATTCGATGGCTCTACGGCATGCGGTCCATCACGATGTGGCCCCGGGCCCAGTCCCGGGTCACCGAGTCGGCGCCGATTGGCGCGCTCTCTGTGCCCATGGCTCTTGGTCGTATGGCTCATCGCGATGTGGCCCCGGGGCCCCAACCCCAGGCCACCGAGTCGACGCCTAACGGCGCGCCCTCTACTGGACTTCGATCCGTCGATTTACTGCGTCGAGTGTGGCGCGGGCAAAGCCGAGCTGCGCATTGTCATCCGGCATCACCGCCGTCCCGATCAAGGGATTGGCGAGCACCGGATCGGATACCGCCACCAGTGCGATCGACACGCTGGCCGTTTCCGTCACCGATGCCTCGATGGCCTCAAATTCGCGGCGTCCGGCGCTTGTCAGGGCATCGAGCGTCGCGCGGGCGACCAACAGGGGTCGAATCGAGGCGGCCGGTGGCCCGCTGGCCTCCCCGACATGGTCCGATCCGTCCCAGTGGAGAACCACCGTCACCGTGGCGCTGTCATCACTGGTCGACTCATCGACGCGATCTATGGCAGATCGTTGGGTATCAGTGCGTATTGAGCTGATGGATGCGGTCATGATGGAATCCATTCGGCAGCTACCGGCGGTTGCTTTAGGGTTTGTGAGTCGAGGCGGCCGAGCTCTTCAGTCCGCCGGAATCCAGACCAGCGACAGCGAATCGACCGAGACATCGGTCTTTTCCAGGCCGATCTCGATGGTCTCGATGTCGGCGGCCTTCTCGCCCCATTCGGCGGCGATTTCGGCTACTTCCTGCGCCATGTCACTCTCGAGTTCGTCGATGTCTTCGACCTCGTCGCCGACCTTTCTTTGAGCCGACGTCAGCCTTCGCTCGGCCTTGCGGGTCATGGAGCGTTTGGAGGTTGCGGTCGATAGCGACCTCGTGTTCTTGCGCCCCAGCAGCACTCCCAGCACCGTGCCGGCGCCCGACATGAGCTCCTCTTGTTTGCGGGTGTCGACGTCGAGCCGGGCGTCCTCGACCTTCTCCATGGCCCTGTCGAGCTGGTCGCGGGCGCGGTCGATTCTGGTGGCGTACTTCTTGGTGAGGGCGGCGACTGCGGCATCGGCCTTGTCATCGGCCAGCCGGGTGCACCGCGCCTCGAAATCCGCCGCCGCCTCGTCGATTCGTCCGTAAACCTTTAGAGAAGGGTTCTTGAACACCTGTACCGCGCGATTGCGATGCAGGTGATTTCGGATGTCATTGCTGATTCCGGAGAACCACTGCTTGGTGTGAATCGGCACATCGGGGATGACAAACGTTGCTTCGGTCGGGGGTTCGCTCAGGAAGTCGCGCTCGTCGTGATCGACCGAGTGCGCGGTAGACGGATCGAAGTCATCACCGATCGGGAAATAGATCGCCTCCCATTCCTCGTCGTGATCGATCTTGGCGTAGCGATCGTCGAATGTGAGGTGGACACGGGCCGCCAAACCGACGGCGTATCTGGTGGATGACCTGCTGGCTCCGATGGTTTCGGCCCACGGGGCTCCCGGGTCGAGGAACCCCACCGACACTCCCGGAGCAACCTTGGGGGCGACGAGGGTCGCATCGTCGGGGATCGAGGCGGCCATGGGAGTCGGTGCAGATTCGGTGCGCCGCGGGTCGCGGTCTGTGAGTGTCGCCAGTTCGCGGCGGGTGAGGGGCCCCCGCAGATAAGACATCGCCCACCGGGTGGTAAAGACAGAAGGGTTTCGGTGGCGTGTGTTGTGGAGCAGGAAGGTTCGTTTGCCGAGCCCCGAGATGAGATCGTCGAATTCCTTCACGTCCACGTCGCCGCTGGCAGATTGGAGTGCTTCCAGAATCCGGGCCTTGTCACGCTCCGTCTGCAGACGTCCAATGCACCACGTCCCGGCATTGGACATTGCTTTGTAGTCGAGATCGACCGGATTCTGCGTGGAGAGGATCATGCCGATTCCGAAGGCTCGGGCCTGCTTGAGGATCGTGAGGATCGGCTTTTTGGCTGGCGGCGCCGCGGTCGGAGGCACGAATCCAAAGACCTCGTCCATGTAGATCATTGCCCGCAGGTCGCCGGACCCCCACTGAGACCGCATCCATGTGATCATCCTGCCGAGGACCATGGTGACCACGAACTGTCGTTCCTCATCGGAGAGATGAGCGAGGTAGACGATCGACGCCTGTGGCTTGCCCGTCTCGCTCCACAGAAGCCGTTCGATGTCGAGCGGAGGACCGCTGCGCCACTCGGCGAAAGAAGGGGATGCGACGAGCGAGTTGAGGCGCATCGCCAATTGGAGCCGGTCTTTCTCGGGAAAAAATGAATCGACCTCGAACACCCCGAGTTTCCTCATGGGAGGTCGATGAATCATTCCGATGAGCCTTTCGAGCGAGAGGTCTTCGTCATCTCGTCAGACCCGTTCAACGAGATTTGAGATCAGGATGTGCTCCCGACTGGCCAGCGGGTCCGCCGCCACGTCGACCAACGCCAACAATCCTGATACCAGTCCCTCTATCTCATCTCGCGCCGCCTCGGCGTCGTCGTCCCAGTCCACTTGAGGCGCCGCCAGCGATCCGAGCATGTTCAGCGGAACGCCGGCTCGGGAACCAGGTGTGTAGATCGTGAAGTCGGCGGCACCGCGCAGATCCGCGATGTCATCGCCGCCGAGGCCCCATGAGTCGAGTCCACTCTTCCAGCGCTCTGCAGTCTGCTCCGCCAATTCTGCAACCGACCAGTCGTCGCGTCGAGCCTGTGCTTTGTCGATCCAAGGCTCGAAATCGGAGGGCGCCAGGTCGGGAAACGTCAGTAGAAGATTCGTCATGTCTCCCTTTGGATCGAGGATCAGCACCGGGATCCCGGACCGCAGAGCCTCCTCGATGAAGATGATCCCGAGACCCGTCTTGCCGGATCCGGTCATGCCGACGATGACGCCGTGCGTGGTCAGGTCTCCGGCGTCGTAGTCGACCATGTCATCTGTGCGATCACCGGATTCGGGATCGACAATGGCGCCGAGGTGGAAGATTGTCTTGGCCATTCGGTGATTGTACGGGCGACGGTCCAGCGCCATCGGAGCCGAGGAGCAATCGGGCAATCGTCGGTGCCCGGGTCGCTTGTCTGGCCCCCGAGGACTCCTAAGCGACCGGGACGGCCTGCTTTATCACCTGGACGGCTTCGTCGACGGTGGCGACGCAGCTGACCAGCCCGGTATCGGTGGCCAACCGTGATCCGACGTCGCTGACCAGCCGGTGCCAGATGGAGCCCACGGTCACGACCGGCTTGGGTTCCTGGCCGGAGAAGCGCGCCACGAACGCCAGGTTCCACGCTACTCCGAGCTCGGTGAACGTCCCCAGGCTTCCCGGCAGCACGATCGTTCCGACGCTGATGTCTGTGAGCTGGTGGATCCTTTCAACGAGATGCGCCGCTTTCCGCTCTTCGGCTACGAAATCGTTGGCACCGTCGCGATCATGAAAGACGGCCGGTGCCGTCACCCCGACCACGTGCCCACCTGCCTCGCTGGCTCCCTTGGACACCGCTTCCATCAGGCCCCCATATCCGCCGGTGACGACTCCGTATCCGCTTTCGGCGAGCAGACGGCCGCAGGTCACTCCGCCTTCGTATATTCCGTCGCCCGGAATCGACCTGGAGGCTCCGAAGACGGCGATGATCTTGTTACTCACGGGAGGGGAGATTAGAACCGGCACAGTCCCCGGTCTCCAGTCCTCAGTCTCCAGCCAGAAAGGCAAGACTGGTGACTGGTGACTGGTGACTGGTGACTCGCCACGCGATACCGTTCGGTTTCACGACCACACCTGGAGCCAGTCATGCCCTACCACACCATCATCGAGCCGTTCAAGATCCACTCGGTCCAGCGAATTGCGATGCCGGGATCCGATGAGCGCGAAGCCGCACTGCGGCGAGCCGGATACAACCTGTTTGGTCTCACGGCAGATGACGTGATCATCGACCTCCTCACAGACTCTGGAACCGGTGCGATGTCCGCCGCCCAGTGGGGGGCGATGATGGTCGGCGACGAGACCTACGCCGGTAGCCGGTCCTACGAACGGCTGCGTTCGGTGGTCGAGGACCTCACGGGCATGCCAGAGGTGATTCCGACCCATCAGGGAAGGGCGTCGGAGCGCATTCTCTTTTCGATCGTCGCCGAGGCGGGCATGGTGATACCCAACAACACCCACTTCGACACGACCAGAGCAAACATCCAATTCCAAGGGGCCGAAGCCAGGGACCTGGTTATCGCCGAGGGCCGCAATCCCTCTGCCGACCACCCGTTCAAGGGCAATTTGGATGTCGCGGCCCTCAGAGAAACTATCGCCGAGGTGGGCAGAGATCGAGTTCCCCTGGTGATGGTGACCGTGACCAACAACAGCGGCGGCGGTCAACCGGTGTCGCTGGAGAATATTCGTGAGGTCCGAGCAGTCTGCGACGAGCATGAGATCCCGCTCTTTCTCGATGCGTGCCGTTTCGCCGAGAACGCCTGGTTCATCAAGACTCGCGAGGCCGGATACGCCGATCACACGCCTCGCCAGATCGCACAGGAGATGTTCTCGCTTGCCGACGGCATCACCTTTTCTGCCAAGAAGGACGGACTGGCCAACATTGGTGGTCTCTTGGTGATGCGCGACGCCGAAATCGCCGCGCAGTGCCGCAACCTGCTGATCCTCACCGAGGGGTTTCCCACCTACGGTGGGTTGGCGGGGAGAGATCTGGAGGCTATCGCCGTGGGACTCGGCGAGGTCCTCGAAGAGAGCTACTTGGAATACCGCATCAGGAGCATCGAGTACCTGGCCGAGAAGTGTCGCGATGCCGGGGTGCCGCTGGTTTGGCCGCCGGGCGGCCATGCCGTCTACCTAGACGCAAAGGCACTGCTGCCGCATATTCCTCAATCGGAGTACCCGGCGCAATCGCTGGTGATCGAGTTGTACCGCGAGGGGGGGGTTCGCGGCGTCGAGATCGGATCGGTCATGTTCGGCGTGGTGCACGAAGACGGAACCGAGCAGCCGGCCCCGATGGAATTGGTACGACTCGCCATTCCGCGACGAACCTATACCCAGAGCCATATCGATTTCGTGGCGGAGGTGGTGCTGTCGGTGGCCGAACGCGCCTCGTCGCTTCCCGGGTACCGCATCGTCGAACAGGCTCCCTGGTTGCGTCATTTCACGGCGAGGTTTGAGCCGATCTAGCAGCTTGCAGCTTGCAGACTCCACTTGTGAGCAGCGAGCCTGGCGTCGAACAACGCCGCGAACTCGTTTGTGGTCTTACCGTGCGCCGTCCGGTGGGCCGTAACGCGCCAGACCGCGTGCGATGTCTTGCGGTTCATCGACGCTGAACCAGGAGCGGCCGTCCTCGCCCCAACCGGTCCAGATGTCCGATGACACCTCATCGACATCCATCTCGTCGAGCAGCTCCTGAAACCCCTTCCCAACGGTGGCCCCCTGCGAAGCGGCGGCGACAAAGCTCATCGGGTAAACCGCACACGTGACTTGACGTATGCGGTGATGCGTCGGGACGACGGTTCGCCCCCGGAAGCGAGCGATCAGAGCTTGAAGGGTGTCGGGGCGAGTCCACGGGTGATCTACCGCCACCAGGAGCACTGCATCGGGCGTCACGCTGGATAGATCGCAGAAATCTGCGATCGCGGCAAAGCCACTGAGGGGGCCGACACCGGGGTGGTCCTGGACGTGGGGGAGTCCCTTCAACGGAGCGCCGCCGAGCGTGACCGAGCGGGCGTCGGCGGGCAGTGCCGCGGCCACGGCTTGCGACACCCATGTACCCATGGGGCGTCCGGTGATCTCGACCAGAGCCTTGTTCTCACCCATTCGGCTGGATGCGCCGCCGACCAGGATGGCGCCGAGGACTTCGCTCATCCGGACATGGTACGGACGGCGAAGAACCCAGGTCTTTCCCTGCAGAAAATGGAGGTGGCGGCGGGTGGGTGTCCCGAGCACTCACAGGAGGGGCGCTGTGTACCCCGGGAAGCGCCACCCGCCGACCAACCTCTCTCGGGAGGTTGGCGGTTCAACGGGTGTCCCCGCCAGGGTCGAATGGCCCTTCCGGGTTCCACGGTGTCAGAGGCGACAAGCGTCGCCACCATGGGATATCGTGGTGCCTCCCGAAAGACCCAGGTGATGGACATGGATCAGGCCGGCTTCCTCAAGCAGACCCCGCTGTTCTCCGGATTCAGCGACAAAGAGATCGCCAGCGTGCTCAGCACGGCCAAGGAACGCGAGTTTGCCGCCGGCGATTCGATCATTTCGGAGGGTAAGGAGGGAGGACGCGGGTTCTACCTGGTTCTGTCGGGAAAGGTGGAGGCTCGCAGGGGTGAGACGCTGCTGGCGCAATTTGGGCCGGGTGCCTACTTCGGTGAGATGGCGCTCCTGCTGGAGGACACGCCGCGCACCGCCGACGTGGTCGCTACCGAAGATACGCGCTGTCTTGCGATTACCCAGTGGGACCTGCGTGCACTCATCAAGGTCCATCCGGAGATGGGCGTGAAGATGATGGCCGAACTGGCACGGCGTCTGCGCGACACCGATGCCGCTCTGTCCGACTGACTGCCATTGCGGCGTCGAAGCTCCAACGGCGGCGAGACAGTGAGCCATGAGTTGCGGGTGCTTGGCTGCCGCGGGTCCATGTCGGTGACCGGCGACTTGCATCGCAGATACGGGGGGAATACGACTTGCTTCGAGATCGAGGTGGAACCCGGGCACCATCTCATCATTGACGGTGGGACCGGGCTGAGGAGTCTCCAACGCCAAGCCGCCAGCGGGGAGCCCCGTAGGTATTCGATCCTGCTGACCCACTATCACTGGGATCACATCCAGGGGCTGCCGGCCTTCCAGCCACTATTCGAGATCGACAATCGAGTGACCTTCTACGGTCCGCGATTCGATGATCGCGGTGTTGCTGAAACGCTTGGTGCTGTGATCCGCCCGCCGTGGTGGCCTGTGTCCTTGGACGAGGTTGCCGCCGATGTGTCCTTTCGTGACCTGAATGGGCCGTTTGCGGTTGGTCCGATCATGGTTCGTCATGCCGAGGGGAGCCACCCGCAGGGCGTTGTCCTCTTCCGGCTGGAGGGACCAAACAGGTCGATCGTCATCGCCACCGACCACGAAGCGGGGAACACCGACGCCGATGCCCGGCTGATCTCACTCGCATCGAATTCGGATGTGCTGGTTCACGATGCCCAATACACCCCCGACGAGGTGAGGACGACCCGTAAGGGCTGGGGGCACAGCAGCTATGAATCGGCAGTGCGAGCCGCCCAGGATGCCGGGGTCAATCGATTGGTTCTCACCAGCCATGATCCGGATCGCGCCGACGAAGATGTCGATCGACTCAAGTCGATGGCTCGGGCAATGTTTCCGAACACGGATGCTGCCTACGAGGGCATGGCGATTCCGCTGTAGAGATAGGAGATCTCGAAATGGTCGACTTTGCGAAGCGCGCCCGGGGCACCGGTGATCTCGATCCAGACGAGGAGATTGTTGCCGCTTCGAACGTCACCCCTTCTCCCTTCGCGGTAGCCGACGCCGGCTTGACCGGCGGCATGATCGCCGGCGGAGCCGTCGGCGCCGCGTTCGGAGCCACCTGGGACTCGAGGCGTAAGAAGAAGGATGCCAAGACCCAGGCAGAAAAGATGCTTCCCGCGGTGGCAGCGCGGCAACCCTTTGAATCTCAGATTCCCATCAACGGGGCCTTGTTGGCGGTGACGACGAAACGAATCTGCGTGTGGAAGATCTCGGCGATGGGCAAGCCGAAACAGATCCTGTTTTCGATCTTGCATGATCAGATCGACGGTGTCTGGTGGGAGGATGCGGATACGAAGTGGCTCGCCGGCAAGCCTGCCTCACTCCTCATGTGGATCGGGATCGGCGACCGGGTTCTGTCGACGGCCGGGATCTCCCTGGGTCCGGCGGGTAAATCGATTCGATCGGTGGTGGCCGCGTTGGATGAGCGATTGCCGGGCAAGGTTCACCGATTCGAGGTCGGGGACTCTCAGGAGTAGGAGCGCCGTGCTCGGGTCCCGTCCAGCGCCCGCGGATGTGCGAGGGCTCCTGGGGGCACCAGCGGGCCGCGTTCTGTTGGCCCGGCGCCGGAGTTTGAAGGGTGACGTTGCCCCGTTGTCCGTCTCCCGAATGGTGTCGCTGGAGGTGTGGTGGTGCTCGAAGCTACCGGGCCTCGATTTGGGAAACGGGGAATTGGAAACGGGAAACAGCTTCGACCGGTCCCCACCCCTGATCGGCGCCGCCCTCTCAATTGGCCGGGATCCAATCTTGTTCGAATTCGCTCTGTGAGTTCCACAACAGCCAGCCCATGCCATATGAGTCGGCCACCGCGATCGCCTCACGTATCTGGGCGGTCGACCAGCCGAACGCCTGTAGCCATGGCCGCAGGTAGGCCCCACCTTCGAGGCGGACGACGCTGCTTGCCAGTGCCTCTCCGATGACCTCTTCGGGGTAGTTGTTGGGGTTGTCCAGGTTGAGCCACCCGTTGGCGTAGTGGCTCGGGTAGATCATGGGGCTGATCGCGTCGACCACCCACGACAGCTCCTCGATCTTCTGGCCGATGCCCTGGTCGTTCGGAACCGAGAGGACGATCGAGAAGATGTCGGCGGAAACTGCGCAGCCTTCGGCGTTGATCCGATCCCTGGCCTCGCTCAAAAAGGCTGAAACCGTCGCCACTCTTCCCTCCTGGGTGGCCGCCGCCTCCGGGTCGTCGTATACCGCGACGGAGGTGTCGCCATCGGTCGGGAATCGGACGTAGTCGAATTGGACTTCGTCGAATCCGAACCGGCACGCTTCGATGCCCATGCGGATCGGGTAATCCCACGATTCGCGGTCTGTGGGATCCATCCAGCCGATGCCCTGCCAGTTGCGCCAGGGTTCCCCGGTGGCGCTGTTGAGGATGGCGCGCTCCGGGAAGTGCTTGGCGGCAAATTCGTCCTGGAAGGTGACGATCCGGGTGATCGTATAGAGACCGTGTTCCTTGGCCAGCGCCAGGCGCTCGTGGACGTCGTACTTGTTGATGATTGCCTCCATCGGGAAGGCTTCGTAGTCCTCCGAGAGGTACATCACCTCCCCGAATTCGTTCTTGGTGTCGAATGCGAATGCGTTGATGACCGTCTCATCTGCGATCCGGAGCAACTCGCGGTACTCGGGGTTGGTGGTGTCGTATCCGAAGATACGTATCCCCTTGATGATGAACGGGCCCATCTTCACGTCGAAGCGTCCCGAACTCCCATCCCATTCGAAGGAGGTGTCCTCCCAGGTGGGCTTGGTGATAGTGACCTCGCCCGGAACGGCGGCAATAACCTCGAACGAACCGAATTCGGCGGTGATGGCTTCTTGGTCGCCGATCCTGACGGTGGCCCCGACGACTCCTGTGCTGTTGTTGGTGACACGGCCCTGGAGGATGAGCGGTTCCATCTGCAGCTGGAGTGGCCCCTCGGTGGGGAGAGCGTCTACCTCGTAGATGGCGGTGTTGTAACCGGGCGCTTCGACCCGAATAGAGGTCGGGGTGTCGAACACGATGAAGGCGCTCCCACCCTCGACGCTGATGGTCTGGTGGCCGTTGTCGGCCGAGATGATCGCTCCGGTGAGCGGAACCCTCTCGTATCCGAGAATGGCGAGGTGATTGGCGTCGGGTTGGATCATGCCGGCGATCATCCGAACTCCCACGATGAGCCCAATGATGAAGACGGGCACCAGCAATACCTTGAACAGGTTTTTGATGAGACGGGCGCGGCGTACTCGGTAGCCGGCTCCGTGGCGCCGTCTCCCGCTGAAGATCTCGAGATCTGGATTGGGTCGTCTGCTGGCCATGGCTCCACGACGTCGTTCGGACCGGTGCCAGGCGAGATTAGGCCCAGGTCATGTCCTGTGTGATCTACTGGATCATGCCCAACTAGCGTCCACCGGATGACCGATCCCCCAACTGAAACGCTCGAGGAATTCGCACAGTCCCTTTTGTACGGGAAACGATCCGATCTGTCGTTCAAGTTCCTGGCGGGGCTTGGTGGACCGAAGGTCGGTGATTCCCTCGCCCAGATGCTGCAGGCCATCGGGGCCCTGTTCGACACCGGCGACCCGGTGGAACTGATCGAACTCGCCACTCGGCTCCAGGCGGAGGGCTATCAGTCGCGACCGCTGAACCAGCGATACCGGTACGACGAGGGACCGTTTACGCGGTCGGAACGTCCGGTGGCCGAATCCCGGGTCGTCCTGCTCACCTCCAGCGGCCACTTTGCCACCGGTGACGACCCGCAGCCGCTCGGCGTCCAGGGGATGACTCAGGCCGAGGCGGAGCTGCGGATTGGGGAGTTTCTCCGAGAGGCTCCGGCGCTATCT
>JACZWZ010000024.1:18233-25583 GCA_022571885.1 Acidobacteriota bacterium | reverse complement strand
ATCGAAGTCGTACTCGACGCCGGCGGGTGGGATGCGGCCAAGGCTGCTGGATCGGTGCGCCTCGAAGGCAAGGATTACGTTATCAAGGAGGGCGACGTGATCGTGGTCCGGTTTTCCGTTTGAGAGGGCGGCGCCGCCCGGAGGGGCGGCACAGTCATGCGGAGGTGGCTCGGGGCCGAGCAGGCCCCGAACGCCGGAGCTAGACATGGAGGCAAACGCCGGGAGCCACGGATCAGCAAAGAGTGTCGGCCCATTGGCGGACGCTCTCCGGTCCCTGCTTCGGCTTTGCCGAATCGCTGCTCCTCGGGCGGTAGCGTTGGCTCAATCGACCGTGAGCCCGAGGCGACACCGGCGGCCGAAGACATTGGCGGTCCGGGGCACCAGAGAGGAGTTCGAGTGAGGTTGATCGTCGTCGGTGCTCGGGGTGCGACGCGTGATCTGCTGCGTCGCCTTGGGGAGCGTTGGGAGGCTACGGTCGTCGATCCCGACGTGTTCTTCATTCCGGTGTTCTTCATCAATGTCGGCATCGAGTTCCCGTTGTCCGAGTTGGCCGACCGCGAGGTTCTCAGCCAGGCATTGGCGCTGATCGGAGTCGCGTTTGCGATCAAGATTGTTCCGTCCCTGCTCCTCATGCTGAAACGCTTCTCGCTGCGTGACTCAATGGCGGCAGGGGTTCTGTTGGCCGGACAGTTGTCCGTGATAATTGCTCTGGCCGATCTCGGCCTCGATCTGGGATTGCTCTCCAGTGGGCTCAGGGCGGGCGCAATCATGTTGGTGGCGGTGTCGGCGGTGGTATCGCCGATCGGATTCAGGTTCCTTGCCCCGCCGCTGCAGAGCAGGCCCAATGATGTCGGGGGCCGGCGATTGCTGGGAAGATCATGACCGAACTCAGCACGGGCGGGTAACGCATGCGAGCCGTCATTCAGCGGGTGTCGAAGGCCGAAGTTCGGGTTTCCGAAGTGACCGTCGGCGAGATCGAAAGGGGGTTCCTGGTCCTGCTGGGGATAGCGGCAGGTGATACCGCGCGAGATGCGGCCGCGATCGCCACCAAAATAGGTGGGCTGCGTGTGTTCCAAGATGAAACCGGCAGGATGAATATAGATCTGGCCGCCATAGGCGGTGCCGTGCTGCTGGTGAGCCAATTCACACTGATCGCCGACGTTCGCAAGGGGAGACGACCCTCGTTTGTGGGAGCAGCCGATCCCGAGGAGGCGGCTCTGCTGGTGGGGGAGGTTGCAATGCATTTGAGCGCCTCCGGGTTCGAGGTCGCAACCGGCGAATTCGGCGCTCACATGGAGGTTTCGCTGGTCAACGATGGGCCGGTCACGATCGTGATCGATTCGATCGACGGTTCGATCTCCTAGCGGGTCGCCAACCGGCGGCCGCTGCCTGCTTCGCCCTGGTCGTCGCCGCGCGCTCTTGGACACGGATTTGCGACCGGTCCTGGAGAACCGCTGAGCCCCGGGTATCGACCGCGTTCAGCCGGTTGCGGCGGGGTGGGACCGGCCCCTGAGATCGGCGACGAACTTGGGCGCGATGAGTGCAACCACTCCGATGGCCAGCCACACCAGTAGGTCGTCGGCCGGCATGCCCCACCAGGTTGGCCAATCATTTGCCGCCCACAGGACCGCCCCGATCGAGTAGGCGGCCAACCCGAGGATGGCTCCGCCGACCGCCCGCAGAAATCGGGCGCCCAAGGCGGTGATGGGGAGCACTACCAGCACACCCGGAGGCCAGACAACGGCGGTGACGCCCGCCGCTATCCCGAGGCCTCTTCCGCCCCGAAATCCGAACCACGGATTGAACACCTGTCCGGCGATGGCGGCCAGGCCGGCAGCCAATGCGCCACCGGTGTCGCCGAGTCCGGCGCCCGCCATCGCGGCGATGGCTCCTTTCGCCATGTCGATCACGAGTACCACGGCCGCCGTGGTTGGTCCGGCGACTCGTAGGGCGTTGGCGGTACCCGGATTGCCGGTGCCGGAGGCACGAAGATCGTGTCCTCGCAACCGGGCGATGATGTCGGCAGACGGAATCGAGCCGATTGCGTAGCCGAGCAGGATTGCCCAGGTCAAGAGTGCTCCTCCAGCCATTGGGTCCCTTCGGGACAGAACCGGGCAAAGTCACAGAATTTGCATGCGTTGCTCGGTTGGGGGTCGTATGGGCCGTCTTTCGCACCGGTCACCAGCAGTTGCAGGTGCGCGTCTGCTGCTGCCAGCCAGGCGTCGTCGACGGTCTCCGACTCGATGGCCACTTCGTCGCCTCCGAAGTAGGCGAAGCTGACCGTGGTCCGGTCGGGCGGGCCCACGCCTTCGAACTCCACCCGTGCAGCCGCGACGGCGTACGCCTCCAGCTGGACCCGTCTCGTTGCGAGACGACTCGGTCGGCCGCTCTTGAAATCCACGATCTCCCACGTCCCGGGCTCAGGCTCGTACACGGCGTCGATCCGTCCGCGCACCGTTGACTCACCCACTCTCAGCTCGAACGGTGTTTCGATGAGGATCGGCTTCATCGAGGCAAAGCGAGAACCGAGGAACCGCTCGAACGAGGATTCGACCGGACTGGGGGTGGCATCGGTATCGATCGCTTGGTCGTAGAAGTCGGGCACCGCATCATCGAAGGCGACGGTGCCGCGGTGGTGGAGTTCGACTCTGCGATGGAATTCGACGCCGCGCCTCGCCACCGCGGATGGTCGGCGGGGAAGTCGGTCGATGTGCTCCCATCGAAAACGCAGCGCACAAGTCGCAAAGGTGACCAGGCCGGTAACCGACGTTTGGAACCGGTCGTCGACGGGCGGGGTCGCCAGCGGCGGCGGGAGTCCTTCCAGTTTCATCCCGAGTTGGTCCACGGCCGCATCGTATTGCGCCACAATGCCGGTGTCGGTTGCAAGCCGACGCGCAAATTCCTGGTCGGCGATGGCTTGGCGCAGCGCGGCTACGTGCCCATCGGCGAAGTGCGGGTCGGGGGAAGGCTCCGTTTCGACCCGGACGCGGAGAGATTTGGGAGGTTCTCCGGCGTCGGTCACTCTGCCGGGTGCTGCTTCACCGACGGTGTCGATGATCTCGAATAGTGGGCTCGGCGAGCGTGACGAACCATCGGTGTACCACCAGGCGCCGGACGCGGTGAGCGTTTCGGCAGCTCGCGTCACCGCCACGTATGCGGCTCTCCACTCGCCGTCTTGGTGAGCATGGCGCAACGCCGCACGTCGTTGCTGTTCGTCGCCGCCGAGATTCGGGAGCGAGTGTTGGTCGAGCCTGAGTTCGTACGGAAGCACATCGGGATCGGTGAATGGGTCTTGGTATCGAATCACCCGGGAAGGAAAGGTGCCTTCGGTCAGCGCCGGAAGGAAGACGACCGGCCACTCGAGGCCCTTGGCCCGGTGCACCGTGAGCATGGCGACTGCGTCCTCGCCCGAGATCCGAGCCGTGTCGAGCTCCGCTCCGCCCGAATCGTCGGCCAGCACGTCCAGGTGGTCGAGGAAGGCCGCCAGCGATGGTCCGCCCTCGAGCGGGCTCCAATCCTCGGCGAGGTCGAGGAAGCGATGGGTGTTGAGCCGTGCCGACATTCGGGCGGCTTCGGAAAGGGCCTCGATCTCAGGCCATGCTCCGGTGCGATCGAGCACTCGGCGGCACAGCTCGACCAGGCTCACACCTTGAGCCGTCGCCAGCAGCTCGCGGTACACGGAACGAAACGCCCTCAGGCGCTGCTGTGCCGGCGGATCGAGCCCTTCGACCTCCTCGAGTGAGTCGACGGCTTCGAGCAGGGCCCACCCGATCGAGGCCTCATCTGATGCGTCCCGTCTCTGCTTGCGCACCCAGGCGGTGAGGGGCATCAGGTCGCCCATACCGAGGCGATACCGGCTGCCGAGCAGTATTCGCATCAGAGCCGGAGCGTCATCTGGGCGACCGAGGATTCGGAGCCAGGCGTGGAGATCGGTCACCTCGGGTACGCCGAGAAGGCCTCCCATCGATGCCACCTCGACCGGAATCCCGGCGCGGGCCAGGGCGTCGCGGATCGTGGCCATCTGGCGGTGCTTTCGAAAGAGCAGGGCGATGTCACTCCACGCCCGCTGCTCTTCGGTGTGGATCCGAACGATTTCATCCGCTATCCACACCGCCTCGGACACAGATGAATGGAGCCAATGGGTTCGGATTGCTCCCGGTGGCGCATCGTCTCGAGCAAGCAGCGCCGGCAGCGGCCCCGGTATGGCGATCTCGGACCTGACGGCGTTGGCGACCTCCACTATCTTTCTGGCCGATCTCCACGACGTGGCCAGTTCGAGAGAGGCAGCCGGTGAGCCTGCTGCGGTGGGGAAGTGTTGGGGGAAGCGTTCGAAGTTCTCCGGGGAGGCGCCGCGCCACTGGTAGATCGTTTGGTCGCTGTCGCCGACGGCCGTCACCGGAAACCCCCGGCCGAAGATCGCCAGCAACAACATCCGCTGTCCTGGATTGGTGTCCTGGTACTCGTCGAGCAGAACCAAGCCATACCGGTCGCGTATGCGGTCGGCGATGTGCTGGTGGGTTGTGACTATGGCGTGGGCGGCGGTGACGAGGTCGCCGAAGTCGACCACCCCCAGATCGTGCTTGCGGCGCTCGAACTCTTCGAGTACCGCACCGATCTCGCGTCGGGCAGGCTCCAGCGTCTCGATACCGGATCCGATCAGGTCGGCCGGATGTCTCAGATGATCCCCCAGTGTCGAAGAGAGTGTGAGCAGTCGGTCGACGACATGCCCCGCTTGGGTGAGATCGAGGTAGAGACGGTGGTCTGCTCCCAGGGCGTCCCGGAGCAGCTGTCGGACGTAGCCGGGGGTCACTATCCGGACCGAGCGCGGGATCCCGATCAACGGTCCGAACTCTCGGACCAGACCGTAGGCGAACCCGTGATAGGTGGTCACCTCGACGTCGGAGCTGGCGGTCGTCTCGTCGCCGAGGTGGCTTCGGATGCTTTCGGCCAGCTCTTTGGCGGCCTTGTTGGTGAATGTGATGCCCAGGGTGCGTTCCGGCTCGACCTCTCCAGAGCGAACCTTCTCAGCCAGCCGCCAGGCCATGGTGGTCGTCTTTCCGGTACCGGCGCCTGCGGTGACCCGCAACGGTTCCAGCGGAAAGTCGATGATGGCGCGCTGCTGAGGCGTCGGCTTCATCAGACGAACGCCTCCTGTCCTTGCGGCCACTCGGGGCACACAAGCTGAACCGGGCACCGTTCGCATTGGCTGCCCGGCGTGGCGGTCCATAGCTCGTTGGTGATGCCGGCCGCGGCATCGTGGAGAGCTGTATCAACCTCTTCGAGGCGATCGATGTCGAGCAACCGGGTGAGGATCGATTTACGCCCGCGCTTCATCCCGACCGCGGGAAACCAATACTCGCCTCCAACGACCGGGGAGTCGGACCTCTGGCGAAGGCCCAGGACATACAGCCCAAGTTGAACGGACACGGCCGCCTCTTCGACGGTCGGGTGGCTTGTTCCCGTCTTGTAGTCGACTATGTGAAGGGCGTCGCCGCGACGTTCGACCCGGTCGATCCGGCCCGTCCACCGCACCCCGACGTGTTCGAAATCGATTTTCTGTTCGAGGCCGGCGGCGGGGCCCGCCCCCGGCCACAAGTCGTATAAACGCTCGACGATTCGGGCCGCTCTCGTCTTCCACGCTTCGGCCCAGGCTCCCGCCTCGAAGGCTTCGGGTTCGAATTCGGAGTCGAGCGCCGCCAGGGCCTCCTCGCCGGTGGCATGTTCTTTCCCTCGTTCGGCGGCGGCTCGTTCCGCCCGTTCCAGAGCCGAATGAATCACCGAACCCAACTCCTGGTAGGCGGAGCCCCCACCGTCGACCCGGAGGCGGCGTTCGAACGCATAGCGGCGCGGGCAGCGAAGGTATGAGTCCGCCTGGCTTGCCGACAGCGTTGGATCATCCTCGACCAGGCCGGAATCCGCACCTCGGTCGAGGATCCCGGCGAAGGACTCGGGATCACGCGGCCGCCACCGAGCCGGCGTGGTGATCACCTGGATGGCGGCGAGTCGGTCGGCGAGCGGTAGAAGCGGGTCGCCAACACGCCTCCTCAGCCAGGCCTCAGCCTCCTCGGGCGTGGTCGGTTCAGACCATCGGGTCGGTGGGCGTGCGGCTGTTTCCATGTTGGTGCCGGCCACCTGAGGGAGGAACCGGCTGGGGATCCCTTCTCCGGTATCGGGACCGGTTGAGGTGCAGGTCCACACCACTCGCCTGGCGGCGCGGCACATGGCGCTGTACGCCAATCGCTTCTCTTCTTGCAGCCGGAACTTGGCGTAGGCAGTGTCGTCGGTTCCTTGGGACGGCGACAGATGCCGGGTCCCGAGCAGTGAGTCGCGTTTTCGCAGATCCGGCAGGACTCCCTCGCGGGCGTCGGCGATGAACACCACGTCGAACGAGAGCCCCTTGGACTGGTGCAGTGTGGTGAGCGTGATCCGGTCCCGTTCCTCCCGATATTCGAGCAGAGGGGTCGCCTCGAAGTCCTCGGCCTCACTGGTGGCGGCGTAATCGACCAGAGAGGCGCCGGGATCCCGGTCGGCGAGACGGTGGAGCGCCTGGGCGAAGGATGCCAGCGCCTTGCGATCGTCGTCGCGTCTCGGGTCGGCGACGATTCCCACGAAGGCATCGAGTGTGCTCCACACTCTCCAGAAGCCTGCGGCGGCGGGGAGCTCCAACGCCCACGATGGATCGCGCAGCAACGTTGCGACATCGTCGGAAACTCCGGCGGAGGCGAGAGCGACCTCCCACCCCGAATGGGATGCGATGCGTTCGGCCTCGCGTTCGGCAGCGAGGGTGAGGCCCACCAGCGGGCCGAGCAGGACCCTTCGCAGAGCGGCGGTGGCCTCGGGTTCGGTGCGGGTGGCGGCTCGGACAAGATCGAGGATCGGCCGGATCGCGGTGTGGTCGACCAGTCGAGAATCGGGCCTTTCATGAGGGATGCTCCTCCGTTCGAGAGCCCGCGACAATTCGGGCAGGAAGCGACGTTTGGAGCGAACCAGCACTGCGATGTGCCGATACGGGATGCGGTCGTTGAGGTTGGCGCGCTGAATCTCGGAGGCGATCCACTCGGCCTCATCGGAGTGCTGATCGAAGCAGTAGGTCTCGACCGATCCCTCTCCCGGGGCAGGATGCATCGGTCCTGCGGCCCCGGGCAGTCCGGCGCCTGCGGTCACGCGTACGGCAGCCTCCAGGATTCGCGATGGGACCCGAAACGAGGTCGTAAGCACCAGTCGTCTGGCCGGGTCACCATCGGAGTCGAGGAATCGGCTGGGAAAATCGGCGATGTTGGACAGTTCGGCCCCGCGGAACGAGTACACGGACTGATAGGGGTCGCCGACAACAGTGACGTTGGCGTGCAC
>JACZWZ010000024.1:0-18223 GCA_022571885.1 Acidobacteriota bacterium | reverse complement strand
ACCAAGACGTAGTGAACGGTCTCGGCCAGGCGTTCCCTGGTGGCCTTGTCGTCGAGCAGTGCCAAGGCTTCCGCCTGAAGCGTCCCGTAGTCGATTCGACCGCGCTCGACCAGCGCGGCTCGATAGCGGGTCAGGAACCCGGGAAGCCCTCGCCAGTCGGCCCGTTCCCGAGCTGCGATCGAGGCCCCGTCCTCGAGTCGCTCCGCGGCGCGGAGCACAAAGTCGGCCACCTCGGCGGCGAAGGCGCGGTCACCCAGAATTGCTCTGAAGGTCTTGGGCCAGCCGGCAGGGTCTTCGGCGGCGAGGACCTCACTGACCAGATCGACCTGCTCGGGACCGGTGAGGAGTGTCGGTACCTGGTGCCAATCGCCGGTGGCGCCGAGTGCCTCGATGATCCGCATCGCAAACGAGTGGAAGGTCGATGCGGAGATCCGGCTGATTGAACCGAGGCCCGACCCGATGCGGTTCCGGAGCTCGGCGGCACCGCGGCGAGAGAACGACAGCACCAGGATCTGATCGGGATGCACCCCGCGTTGTTCTATCAGGTGCCGGGCTCGTCGCACCAGGAATTCAGTCTTTCCCGAGCCGGGACCGCCGACCACCAGCTGCGGGCCATCGGTGTCTGCAACGGCAGCATCCCAGTCCTCGGGTCCAACCTGGATTTCGGAGGTCACGGCTCCACGCTACCTAAGGGGAACGACAGTCTTCGAAGAACGGCAGGCATCCTTTGCTGGGATTAGATTGACCGGCGCAAATACGAGGGAGCGCCTGTGAAGAACGAGATTCTCAGCGGGGTGGCGCGGGAGTTGGAATCACCGCTCTATGCCGAGGAGGTTTCCAGGTTCAATCGTGTCGCCGAGCGAATGGGGTTGGACGAAAACGTTGCCGAGCGACTCCGGGTCCCGCAGCGGGCCATGGTCGTCACCTTCCCATATCGCCACGACGACTACTCGGAGGTAGACAGCCTCTTTGGCTACCGGGTTCAGCACGTGCTCACCATGGGCCCGACCAAGGGTGGCATCAGGTTCGCCCCCGACGTCAATCTGGGTGAGATTGCGGCACTGGCCATGCTCATGACCTGGAAGTGCGCCATCGTAGGTTTGCCGTTTGGCGGCGCCAAGGGTGGGGTACGAGTCGATCCGTTGAAACTGTCGCGCGCTGAAAAGCAGCGGGTGACCCGTCGCTATACGACCGAGATCATCAACTTCATCGGTCCCAACAAGGACATCCCGGCTCCCGACATGGGGACCGATGAGCAAGTAATGGCCTGGATAATGGATACCTACAGCCAACACGTGGGACACACGGAGCCTGCGGTGGTCACCGGGAAACCTCCGGCGCTGGGAGGCTCGGTAGCCCGGCGCGAGGCCACCGGTAGGGGTCTGGTCAGCCTTCTCCCTCTGGCCGCAGACCAACGCGGCGTCAAGGTTGATGGCGCTCGGGTCGTGATCCAGGGGTTCGGCAATGTCGGCAAGTACGCCGCCTTGGCCGCGTCAGAATCCGGCTGCAAGGTTATCGGAATCTCCGATCACACCGGTGGCATCAACAACGGAGTCGGGATAGACATCGTCGAGGCCATCGAATATGTGGAAAAGAACGGGGTGCTGGAGGGTTTCGGCGGAGGGGACGTCATCACCAATGAGGAACTGTTCAGGCTCGACTGCGACGTGCTGATCCCGGCCGCGATCGGGGGAGTCATCACGCCCGAGGTCGCCGAGGAGGTAACCGCCAAGATTTTGCTCGAGGGAGCCAACGGGCCCACCACGAGTGACGCCGATCCGATCCTCAACGACAGGGGTGTGTTCGTCGTCCCCGACATTCTCGCAAACGCGGGTGGAGTGACCGTCTCATATTTCGAGTGGGTGCAAGACCTGCAGAATTACTTCTGGACCGAGACCGAGGTCGTTGGTCGACTTCGGGAGATCTTGAACCGGTCGTTCAGCGAGGTTCTGTCGGTTTCTATTCGAGAGAAGACAGACATGCGAACTGCGGCGTTGATGAAGGGGATCAAGCGAGTGGCAGAAGCCAAATTGGCCCGAGGAGTTTTCCCGTAGCGTCCACTCAGCGGCACATGTCAATTGATTTCGACGTCTCCCGGCGCATCTCCGACCTGCCCCCGCGGCCACGTGGTGTTGGATCGGTCGAAGCCGTTCCCCTTCCCAGTTTCCCCATCGGGTCTCGGTGGCTTCGAGCGCCGACACATCGCAACGCCGTGCGGGAAAGGGGATGTGGCATTCCGAGACCGGCGTCGGGCCGACGGGCCTCGCCCGACTCCCCATGGGCCATGCCCGGAGCCTGTGGCGTTGTCGCTAGGCGACGCCCACTGCCTCGGTGGCGGGGGTTTCGGCGAATGCAGGGCAGATCTCCTGAAAGGAGCACCAGTCGCATAGCCTTCCCACCCGGGTCGGGAAGATGTCTCTGTCGATGGCGCGATCTATGGCGGTCCACAAGGCGCGTAGTTGCCGATCCATGGCATCGAGCTGAGCATCGGAGACCGGGATCTCGTAGACCGTCGGGCCGTTGAGGTACATCAATTTGAGCGCATCCGGCGTCTTCCCGGTGCGCCGTCGAACCAGCAGCGCATAGATCTTGAGAGCGAAGAAGGCCGGGATCGCGTAGCGCTCGGGTGGGGCCTTACCGGTCTTGTAGTCGGTGATGACCAGCCGTCCATCGGGTGTTTCTTCCATCCGATCGAGGATCCCTCTGATCGTGATTCCGTCCATGTCCTCCAGCATGTCGAGTTCCCGGTCGATCGGGTCGAACGATGTGGGATCCTCGATCGAGAAGTAGTTGGCGAGGATCTCCAAGCTCTCGATGCCCCAGGCACGTTCGTCCTCGACCGACTCGAACAGGCCTTCGAACTCGTCACCGGTGCGCAGCTCCGCCCAGGCTTGGCGGAAGAGGTCGTAGAGGACCTCCGGGTTTCGTTGCTCTGCCGGCAGGTCGAAAAGGCGCTGCAACGCCAGGTGGGCGGTCGTCCCTCGAGCCTGATGGACGGTGGTCGGTTCGGGGAGCCGGTCGATCGCTCGGAATTTGAAGAGTTGCGGACAGTGCTTGAAATCGCCCGCTCTGCTGGGGGAGAGTGTCTCGAGTCCCATGATTCGGACTATACGGCGTAGGAGTGACACGCGTGTAGTTCAGAAGGTATTCGCTACCAGGTAGACGGTATTGGGCATTGGGCACCGGGCCAAGACTTGGCGCCGTCGACCGTGAGGGCATGGTCTTGTGGGCGATCACCTTGCTGCCCTCGGCGGGCGATCGCGACGTGGGCATCCCAACATCGAGCTCGGGTCGTGTTCAGACTGGGGACCGATGACTGGAGACTGGAGACTTCTTCCCGCCCAGATCCCCTTCCCACACCGCAAACACCGCACCGCCGATCAGAATCCACACTGCGACTACCAGGAACATGGTCTCGTATGAGAAGGCGGCGATGAGCCACCCGAATGTAGGGCCTCCGATCAGGGCACCAACATCGAACAGCCCGGTGAAGATTGCGGAGGCAGACCCCCTGTTCTTGAGCTCGGCTCGACCGAAGGCGAGTGCGTAGAGAATCGGGAACGCGTAACCGTGACCGGCTCCACACAGGGCGCCGGCCACCAGCACGACGCCATTTGACGTGGCGCCGGCCAGCGTGGCAAAACCAGCGGCAAAGAGCACCAGCGCCGGATAGAGCACCTTCTTGGGGCCGATGCGGTCGGGTAGCCAACCCGTCGTCAACCGCAGCACGATGGCGGTGGCGGAGTAGGCGGCGAAGAACCCGCCCACCGTTCCGATGCCTGTCTCATCGACAAACGTCCGAAGGAATGTGAAATAGGCGGCGAGCGCCAGTGAGAACACGATGGTCATCCACCACACCGGCAGTAGGTCTCGTTGTCGCAGTGGGGCCAGGAACGAGGTGCCCCCATCCCGGCCCGCTGGTTCGATTACCTCGGGCAAGGCGAACGAGAGCGCGAACGCGACGACCGCAAATCCAACGGACGTCATGAACAGAGCCTGGAAGTCCCACCTGGCGAGAATGAAGTCGCCGAGCAAACCTCCGAGCGCGATGGGGAGCATTCCCGAAATTCCAAACAGCGCCAGCCCCTGAGTCCGATGGCGGTCCGGCAGGATGTCGGCGGCGTAGGTGAAAATTGATGCGAAGAGCATCGCCTCGGCGAACCCGTGGAAAATTCTTACGACATAGACCCAGGGTCCCAGCGAGTTGATTGTCAGATAGAGCAGGAGCACCAAGATGTTGATGGCGCCCCCGGTCAAGACGATGGGACGACGTCCCCGGCGATCCATCTCCTTGCCGATCTGGGGGCGAATCGCGATGGCGGCCAACGCGGTCGCCGCCACCAAGAGCCCGATCTCGACCTCGGAGCCCCCAAGGTCTTCGACATAGCCCGGGAAATGCACGAACAAGAAGAAGGCGAGACCGCTGAACAAGCTCACCAGCCAGGCGATGATGAAACGAGCGGTCAGCAGAGAAAATTGCACGGCCAGGGATCGTATCGTCCTCGCATGCGCCCACCGACGCCGAGCGCGAAAACTCGATCTGGACCGCGAAATTTCGATACCGATCCTGCTTGACGGGCCGATAGTGAGGGTCTACGTTGCCGGTATTCCTCCTCGGAACCGCAAGGGGACGGGGAGGCGGCCTCGGGGAGCACCCCCGCAAGGGGGTCGCCGGAGAGGGTCTTCGGGCTCACTTCGGTGCCACGGGGCCACGGCTGGAAGCTGGACTCGCCCTTCGGGGTTGGAACGGCGGACAGCGATTGGAGCGGCAGCAATGTCGCTTCGGTTGCCCCCTGAGGGGTTGCTCCGCAAGGTGCAGTTCAGCAGGGGGACACGAAATCCCTAGGAGTCGAAGCTTCGGCGGAGATTCCTGGGGATTTCGCCTTTCTCGGATCCCTCCGAACCCGACCCTCGGAAGGTTCGTCATGAGAACGACTGGCTTGCTCGGCGGGATGCGCTGCGAGTCACCGATCGAGCACTACCGGATCATCGACAGTGCACCAGAGCACCGTGCTGAGGGCTCTCCGGCGCGGTGACGGATGAATCGTTCAGGGTACGCTCGCCGCCGTGACCTTTGATCCAATCGACCTGCTCGACGACGATGCCGCGCTTCGTGCCGATATCCGGCTGTTGGGGGACCTGCTCGGTCAGACCTTGGTTCGCCAGGTAGGTCCCGGGTTGCTCGACCTCGTCGAAGAGGTGCGAGCGCTTACCAAGACTCTGCGATATCGACCCGACGAGGCCAAGGCGCGCCAACTCGAGTCGCTGCTCGCCGTCCAGGACCTGGAAACGATCATTCTCTTGACGCGAGCCTTCTCTACGTATTTCCATCTTGCCAACGTCGCCGAGCAGGTTCATCGAATGGATGTGCTCACCGCCCGGTCACGCCGGACCGCCGGCTGGCTGGAGTCAACGGTCGATCGCATATTGCAGGCTGAGATATCACCCGAAGAGATTCGTTCGATTGTGGATCGGTTGGACGTGCGGCCGGTGTTCACGGCCCACCCAACCGATGCGGCCCGTCGATCGATGCTCACCAAACTTGCCTCGGTGGCCGACTTGTTGGAGGAGCGTTCCGACCCGAGAGCTACCCGGTCACAGATCTCCACCATCGATGATCACCTGGCAGAGACCATAGAACTCATGTGGCAGACCGATGAGCTCAGGGTGGCAAAGCCGACACCACTCGACGAGGCGAGGTCGGCGGTGTACTACCTGGATGCAATTGCCACCACCTCCTTCGATCGCCTCACCGATACGGTCGAGCGCGAGTTCGCCAGGCTGGGGGCGCCGCTCGACCCCGCCGCCGCTCCGCTGAGCTTTGGCTCGTGGGCCGGAGGCGATCGTGACGGCAACCCCAACGTTACCCCCGAGGTAATGCTCGAGGTCCTGGCTATGCAGCACGATCACGGGCTCCGGATGTTGATCGGAGCCGTTGAGGGCTTGTCGAACGCTCTGTCGACGTCGGAGCGCATCACCTCGATCGCCGCCGCACTGCGAGCCTCCCTGTTGGAAGACCAGCGCGCCATGCCCGAGGTGTGGGAGCGCTTCTCGACTCTCAGCGCAGGTGAGCCGTATCGACTCAAGTGTGCCTTTGTGCATGCCCGTCTCCGGGCAACTCACGCCCGCCTGGTCGAGCAGGACGCCGGCGGCGTCGGTTACTCGGATCGCGGCGAGCTGCTCGACGACCTGAGGTTGATGCACGAGTCGCTCACCGAGAATCGCGGGGGCCTGATCGCCGGGGGCATGGTCACTCGACTCATGCGTCGAGCAGCTGCATTCGGGTTCGGCCTCGCCAGGATGGACGTGAGGGAGCATTCCGACAAGCATCACGAACTCCTGAGGGAGATGTTCCGGCACGTCGCCGACATCGCCTACGACGAACTCGGACCTGGAGAGCGGCTCGATCTGCTCGCTCAGGAACTCGGGTCGCGCCGCCCAATGACCAGCCCGACGTTTGAAGTGTCGGAAGGCGTTGGTCGAACGCGTCGAACCTTCGAAGCGATTCGCCTGGCGCTGGATCGATTTGGCGATGGGGTCATCGAGTCCTACATCGTGTCGGAAACGACCGGCGCCGCAGACGTGTTCGCCGTTGCCGTGCTTGCTCGCGACGCCGGTCTCATCGATCTCACCGCCGACCTTGCTCGCATCGGCTTCGTCCCCTTGTTCGAGACGACTCGGGAGGTGGAACGTGCCGGCGAGATTCTGGCCGACATGCTTTCTGACCCGTCGTATCGGCGTCTGATCGAACTTCGCGGAGATCGCCAAGAGGTGATGCTCGGTTACTCCGATTCGTCGAAACACGGTGGAATCGCTACCTCGCAGTGGGGGCTCTATCGGGCTGCTCGGATGCTTCACGACGTCGCCGAAGACCATGGGGTGCACCTGACGTTGTTTCATGGCCGCGGTGGCACGATAGGTCGCGGCGGGGGCCCGACCAATGAGGCGATTCTGGCTCAGCCGTTTGGGACCGTTGATGGGACGATCAAGCTCACCGAACAGGGAGAGGTGATCTCCGACAAATACGGGCTGCCCGGCCTGGCAGAGCGAAACTTGGAGCTCACGCTGGCTGCGGTGTTGGAGGCGTCGCTACTCCGTCGCCGCCCGCGCCGCGACGACGAGACCCTCGATCGGTGGTTTCGGGCGATGGACGCCCTCTCCGAGGGTGCCTATGTCGCCTACCGGGCCTTCGTCGAGGCCGATGGGACCCTGGACTACTTCAGAGCGGCGACTCCGGTTGCCGAATTAGGAGACTTGAACATCGGTTCGCGCCCGTCGATGCGGCCCGGGAGAGATTTCGGACTCGACGGTCTGAGAGCGATTCCTTGGGTATTCGGCTGGACCCAGACCCGCCATGTGGTTCCGGGCTGGTTCGGTGTCGGCAGCGGGATCCTGGCGGCGCGTCGGATCGGTCATGGCGAGACCCTCGACGAGATGTTTGCCGAATGGGCCTTCTTTGCGACCTTTGTGGGCAATGTCGAGATGACGCTTGCCAAGACGGACCTCACCGTCGCCCGACGCTACGTGCAAGCGCTCGTTCCGGAGTCGCTGCACCACGTGTTCGACACCATCGCCGAGGAGCACGATCGCACCGTCACCGCCGTCACTGCGCTCACCGGGCACGACGAACTGCTCGGAGCCCATCCGACCCTGCGGCGCACCTTGAGCGTGCGAGACGCCTATCTCGATCCGATCAACTTGTTGCAAATCGCGCTGCTGGCAAGGGAGCGAGGTCATGAGTCCGGTGAGGAGAGGCTGGGGCGCGCTCTCTTGCTCACCATCAACGGTATTGCCACCGGATTACGCAACACCGGCTGATGGGGTCGGTGCCGGGGGCTACTCCACGTGGCGGGGAAGTGAGATGTCGAAGATCGAGTGGTCGGCTCGGTAGCTGTAGGTGAGGTCGCCGTTCATCAGCCGGGCCAGTTGGCGCGAAATGGCGAGACCGAGGCCGAGCCCTCCTGGGGTATCCCCGATCCCGGGGAGTCGGTAATAGGGGTCGAAGATCATGTCACGATCCGCCTCGGGTATCTCTGCACCCAGATTGGCGACACGGAGTTTGATCTGGTCACCGAACGAAGCCATCGTGATCGTGATCTCCTGGGACCCGTATTTGAGGGCATTGGAGATGAGGTTGCGAACGATCTGGCGCACCCTGGCCGGGTTGGCGGTGGCGATGACGGAAGGGTCCGACCGATCTTCGATTCGGCTCCGCTCGTCTGGTGTCCAGCCTTCGAGCACCTGGGCCACCTGGCCGGCGAGACTCACCCGGACCAGAGCGACCTCGAGGGTGTCGGCTTCGACCCGAGCACGCGTCAGTAGATCCTCCACGATATTGGAGAGGTCGTGCCCTTCGCGGATGATCGTCTTGACCATGTCGGCCCGTTCGGTTGATGGAATCTCGCCTGCTTCCAACAGCTCGGCGTATCCGAGCATCGCGGTGAGTGGAGTTCGGAGTTCATGTGAAACCGTTCGAATCAGATCATCCTTTGAGGCGATTGCACTCTCGGTAGTTCGGAGCCGCTCGAGGGTCGCTTCATGTCGGGCGATGGTGCGAAGAGACTCCTGCCAGCGTCTCCATGAGAAGACGCCGAGAGCGCCGGCGACAAAGAGGGACACGAGGGCGAATTCGTCGATCGCCCACTGGGGGTGGTCGGCGTTCCACTGGGTGAGACCGTCGGGGAGATCGAGTCGATGCGTGACGACGACTGCGGTCCACACGAAGGCGGTAACCAGGGCCAGGTCGATCAAGGCGCGGCGCGTCAGCCCTGAGGGCATCGCCGAATTGAAACCGTTGGTGCGATGACGCATGGTGGTGGTATCGGCACGGGTATTGCCGACCTTCACCGATCAGTCTTGGACGAAATCGTCCCGATTTTGGGCATTGATCCGATGTCTTCCTAGGGACACCGCCCCGGTCGGTGGTGTGACCGGTCGAGGCCGGTTCCAGTTCCCCTTTTCCCGAATCCAGTCTCGGTGGCTCGAGCGCCACCACAGCTCTAGCAACACAACTGGGGAAACGGGAGACAGGCAACATCGCTCCACAAGACCCGGTGTCGCGCTTTCAGGCCGCCACCGGCTCCCTGTCGGCAACGCCCCTGAGGTCGTTCGGATATAGAAGGTCCGGGTTTACGCTGCGAGTTCGGTGCGTATCTCATCCCGCCTTCTCGTGTTCCACTTGGCCGCGCTATTTGCGGTGAGCGTGGCCATTGCTCCGGCGAGCGCCGCCGGATCTGATTTCGTTGTCGAGGGTTGGACCGATGTCGGCAGCTGGGTCGAATCGGTCTCGGTCGGCGATCTGGTGTCCGGCGTTCCGGAACTGGATGCCGCCGGCGTGCTGACGGCGGTGTCTGCGGGGACATGCTCGGAGAGCGGGCTGATGTCGGAGCTGGTGTTCACCGGCGACTCGGGCGACGTCACGGTGGCGGCCACGGTTCTCGAGGACACCTTCGGTTGGCCGTCCGCCAACCTCCTGATCGCCGGATTCGGGAGTCTCGATCGACCCGGTTGTTGGTCCGACAATGAGCCGATCGGTGAGACTCGAAGGCTCCGCATCGGCGGAATCTCGGTCGGCGACGATGCTGGAGGCGATGGGGACGGATTCGTGGAATGCGCCGAGACGGTTGTGTTCGAGATAACCATCTCCTCGGTCACCGAGACCCTTTCGAACGCTCAGATGGTGGTGGAGGTCCTGGGGAGCGAGGCCTCGCTGATCGGGGCCTCCTCTGCCCGCCTTCCGGATCTCGGACCCGGAGACGAGGGCGCCGCGCTTTCCCGGTTCACGGTGGAGATCGATGATGTGGTGACCGGTCATGATTGGGTCACGTTGGTGGTGGCGGTGGGCTCGGCCGACGAGGTCTACGAGTTGCACCGCCATGTTCCGATCGGATGTGGGCTCTCCGGCTCGCCGGTGGTGTCTCCCCGGCTCGTCTTTCCCGTGGCGGCAACCAACCACTACGTGCGCCAATGGCTGACGACTCACAACCCGTCGATTCACGAGGGAGTCGATGTTTTCGCTTCCCGCATGATCCCGATCGTGGCTGTGGCCGACGGTGTCATCGCCGACGTGAATTGGGAGCACGACCCGAATCACGATGGACCCGGCGATTGCTGTTCGGTTTCGCTGATCCATGACTCGGGATGGGAGTCGTGGTACCTCCATCTGAACAACGACACGCCGGGAACCGACGATGGTGCCGGATGGGGCTTGATGCCGGGAATCGCCCCGGGCACCAGGGTGAGCGCCGGTCAGGTCATCGGACTCATCGGTGACTCCACCAATGCGGAGGAGACCGCGCCGCACCTCCACTTCGAGCTCCATGATCCTGGCGGTAACCCGGTGGACCCCTTTGAGTATCTGAACACCGCCGCCAATGTCGAACCGATATGTGTCGGGGCCACGGACGATGAGTGCTTTTCCTTTGTGATCCTGTCGTGGAACTCCCGTGATCAGAGGGTGTGGACGTTGCAGACGCTGCTGGGTCAGGCAGGGTTCTCCCCAGGAACGGTGGATGGCATCTTCGGCTCACTCACCGATGCGTCGGTTCGAGACTTCCAGGACGCGGCCGAGATCGAGGTCGACGGCCTGGTCGACGAGGAGACCTGGAATGAGCTCAATCGCGTCGTCGAGGAGAGGATCGACCTTCGGCCCGAGATTATTGCCCGGCTCGGAGACAGGGGGCTGATCGTTATCGAGATCCAGGGGTTGCTCGCCCAAGCAGGGTTTTCACCGGGCCCGGTGGATGGGATCTTTGGCTCGGTCACCGAGAGCGCCGTTCGCTCCTTCCAAACGAGCGAAGGTCTGGGCGCCGACGGGCTGGTGGATGAGGCCAGCTTCGATGCACTCGAAGCGAGCGCCGGGCCGACCATCATTGTTCGGGTCGGAGACCGAGGCCTCGTCGTGATCGAGGTGCAGTCCCTGCTGGCCGACGCCGGATTTTCCCCGGGCCCGGTGGATGGGATCTTCGGTTCCCTCACCGAGAGCGCGGTTCGCGTCTTTCAGTCTGCTGAGGGCTTATCGGTGGACGGCATCGTGGGCCGGCAGACATTTTCCGCGCTCAGTGGGGGAGCACACCGTGTGATCATCGCCCGGTTTGGCGATTCCGGCCCGGCGGTGGTCGAGGTGCAATCCCTCTTGGCCGGCGGTGGTTTCGCACCCGGGTTGGTGGACGGCATCTTCGGTTCGTTGACCCGGGCGGCGGTTCGCGCTCTGCAAACCGCCCGCGGGCTCCCGGTAGACGGGATCGTCGATCAGGCAACGCTGAACGCTTTGAGCTGAGAATCGTTTCCGATTCCTACGAGGCCGCTTCGATGGCGGCATCGAGTCCCACCGTCACCCCGCTGGTCGATGAGACATACCTGAGTGCGAGCAGGGCCCCATCGACGAACGATCCGTACTCGGTTGCTACGTGGTGGATCGAAAGGAGTTCGCCGCTCTTGCTGAAAGCCACCTCCTGACTCGACAGGGTCGCTTCCAGCCGGAGAGAGTGGATACGCACCCCATCGACGACCGCTCCGCGCGACCCGGCCAGCAGCTCTTCCGAGTCTTCCAACGATGATCCTCCGGCAGCGGCGATTCTGGCCGCGGTGGCGATCGAGGTTCCAGAAGGTGCGTCCGGCTTGTCGTGGTGGTGGCGCTCGATGATTTCGATTCCGGTGAAGTGCGGGGCGGCGATCTCGGCGAAGCGCATCATCAACACCGCGCCGATCGAGAAGTTGGGGGCGATCAGGCAGCCGGGTCCGTCGTTGCCCCAGAACGAGCGCACCTCGTCGAGGCGTTCCTCGGTAAACCCGGATGTCCCCACCACTGCGTGCATTCCGGCCTGGCGCCAGGCGCGGAGATTATCCATGACCACAGTCGGTTCGGTCGATTCGAACACGACATCGCAGCCGACTCCGGCGTGCTCCGTCAGAATCGGTAGACCGAGGAACGATTCGTCGGGGCGGTTCGGGTTGTAGAGCGCGCTGAGATCTAGATCGGCTGCGGAAGCGATTCCAGCGGCCACGGCGCTGGCGAGTCGGCCGGGCATGCCTGAGACGGCGACGCGAATCATGTTGTGTGTTTCCTCCTGGGTGAGCCAACTCTATGGCTTACCGCGCCTTGAATGGTGGCGGGTAACGAAACTTCCCGGTGATCGAACCCCGTTTCCGATCGAGGCTCTTGACCTGGAAGTGATGGTTCCCAATTCGGATCCGGCGGCTCGTTCTGTGACGGAGCGACGGCTCGAAGCCGAATCGGCCGTATCAGGCGTCTGATCCGAGCCGGGCGATGGGCGGTTCGCCGAGGCTCTCGGAGAGGCGCCGCCTCCGAGCCCAACGACTTCTCGATCACGGCCCACCAGCGACAGCCCCGGAATCCAAGCGTCGCTCGCTTGCAATTCATCGACCAAGGTGGCTTCCGGCGGCACCTCATCGGACGCCGGAATACGTCGAAGTGGACCTGCGGATGGGAGCCTCGTCCTGTTTACGTTCAGGCAACACTCCCCATCTGGGTCATTCTGGCCGGGGTCGGTGACCGGATGGCAAATCGCGTCCGCGAAAAATCTGACTGAGACGCGAAATCTTGGGAAGCTCTCAGCTTGCGTCGTGCCGGCGAACTGGCGTACATTGTGCATGTCATCGAAGCGATTCGATGGCGACCAAAGGAACCGGCAACGGTTTCGGAGGCGGGATCCGACCTAGCTCCCTCGGGAGGGGTGCCCAAGCCGAAAGGCGGAAGGCGGTCGCCGGACCCAGACCAGGAAATCGGGCTCGTTCCGAGATCCAGGCATCGGAGCAGTTGTAAGGCCGCTTCGTAAGGAGAACCCCGAGAGGGCGGAGGCTCCGGCCAAAGCTCCCTCGGGGTTTCTTCTTTCTGAGTCCTCAGTCTTTAGTCCTTGGTCATTAGTAGTCACTAGTAAGAGGGGTCCGGGGATTGGGCACCGGGGTTCTTTCTAAGGACTAATGACTAAGGACTAAAGACTTCTCAATGGCCTATCCCCGCAGATTGCTTACCGACGGTGAAGAGGTCGTTCGTGAGTTCAGGCCCCATTGGAGGCTGTTGGTCATCCCCGTCTTCTGGGCGTCGCTCGGAATCGGGCTGGTCGCCATCACTTGGAGCTACGCCCCCGAAGTGGACATCTTTGATTGGGTAGTGACCGGACTGGTAGTCGTGGCCGCGATGCGATACGTGTTCTACCCGTTCATCTCGTGGTGGTTCACGACGTATGTGCTCACCAATGAGCGCCTGATCCGCCGCAGCGGGGTTCTGTCTCGCGCCGGTCTGGAGATTCCACTCGAGAACATAAACGACGTGAGGTTCAGCCAGTCCATCTTCGAGCGGATTCTGCGCAGTGGTGATGTCCTGGTCGAATCGGCAGGGGAGCAGGGCCAATCGCGGTTCGCCGACATTCCGGAGCCGGAGGACTTTCACAGCCTCATCTACAAGGTGCGCGAGGCCAGAACTCGCGACCTGGTCAAGGGAAGCAGTGTCGACAGGACAGACGGCGTGTCGAAACTGGAGCGTTTGGGCCAACTGCTGAAGGACGGGCTCATCACCCAAGAGGATTACGACTCCAAGAAACAGGGCTTCCTGGACGAGATCTAGGGCGCATTGCTGATCGCCAAAGATTGATGGTATTGGACCAGCGCCGTTTCCCGTTCCCCGTATTCCCGTAAATCCGTAAATCCGTAAATCTCAGCCATGACGCCCTCTGACCGGAGACCGACTGCGTCGGGCATCGGGTATCGGGAGTCGGATATCGGTAGGGTCGCTCCCGTGCCGCACATGATGGACGACTTTCCGTTGTTGCTGTCGACGCTCTATGACCGGTCGGTGTTCCTGTACCCCGATCGGGAGATCGTTTCTGTTGAACACGATCGCAGCATCGTTCGCACCACATACGGTGAGACCGACGACCGGATCCGCAGGCTGGCGACTGCCCTTCGGGATCGGCTCGGCATCGAGCAGGGGCAGGCGGTCGGCACGTTCGCATGGAACAACCGCCGCCACCACGAACTCTACTGGGCGACCGCCAACACCGGACGGGTGTGTCACACGCTAAACATCAGACTGTTTCCGGACCAGCTTGAGTTCATTGTCAACCATGCGGAGGACAGGGTCGTCTTTGTCGATCCCGACCTGGTGCCGCTCGTCGAGCGGTTCGCTTCTCGAGTACGAAGCGTCGAGGCCTACGTGATCATGGGCGACTCGGTTCCCGAGACGACGTTGCCCAACACGATGGCCTATGAGGACCTCATCGCCGACGTAGAGCCGTGGCGAGAGTGGCCGTTGCTCGACGAGCGATCACCGATGATGCTGTGCTACACGTCGGGTACCACCGGCGATCCGAAGGGCGTCGCCTACACGCAGAGATCGACCTACCTCCACACGATCAGCAACCTGGCGGGCCGTCCGATCGCCACCGCCGATGTGGTGCTGCCCGTGGTGCCGATGTTCCACGCTTCGGCGTGGGGGTATCCCTTCATGGCCACGACGGCCGGTGCCACGATCGTCTACCCGGGTCCCGACATGACCCCGGAGGGCCTGGTAGGTCTGTTCCAGCGTGAGCGAGTCACATACTCGATCGGCGTCCCCACCGTGTGGCTCGGGATTCAGCAGTACCTGATGGATCACCCCGAGGCCGACATCTCTTCGATTCACACGTTCCTGTGTGGTGGTTCGGCGGTTCCTCGGTCGCTCATCGAGTGGTTCATCACCGAGCGCGACATTCTCGTCTTACAGGGTTGGGGGATGACGGAGACGAATCCCGTCGCTGCCGCCGCGCTGCTCAAACCCGAGCATGAGGCACTATCGCTCGACGAGCGCCTCGACCGGCTTGAAACTGCAGGGATCCCAGTGGCGGGCCTTCAGGTGAGGATCGTGGACGAGGACGGCGAGGCGCTGCCGTGGGACGGTGAGGCCTTTGGCGAACTTCTCATCCGCGGCCCCTGGATCGCCGCCGAGTACTACAACGATCCGAGAACGCCGGAGTCGTTCATCGACGGATGGCTCAAGACGGGTGACGTGTGCAAGATCACACCGGAGGGTTACATCGTCATCACCGATCGCGCCAAGGATGTCATCAAGTCGGGTGGTGAGTGGATTTCATCGCTCGACCTGGAGCGGGAATTGATGGCCCATCCGGCCGTGGCGGAGGCGGCCGTGATCGGCGTCAAGCATGTGAAGTGGCAGGAGCGGCCTCTGGCCGTCGTTGTAAAGCGTCCGGGCAAAGAGGTGACTGCTGAGGAGCTTCTGGAGCACCTCAGGCATCGCGTCGTTTCCTGGTGGCTTCCCGACGTCATCGAGTTCGCAGACGAGCTGCCGAAGACCGGCACCGGCAAATTCGACAAGAAAGTGATTCGCAGCCAGTACTCCGATCTCCTGCTCGACGGGTTGTGAGGCGTCAAACACCCGCCACCGAGGCCGTGGCTGCGGCCGGAATCGAACACCAGGTCGTCGAATACGGCAAGGTGGCCGACATCGAGGAGGCTGCTCGCAAGCGCGGGGTCCCGGTGGAGAAGGTCATGAAGTCGCTCGTGGTGCGCACCGGTGATGAATTCGTGATGGTGATCGTGCCCGGAGACAGGGTCATCGACTGGCCAAAATTGCGAGCCGTCGTCGGAAGATCGAGGATGGCGCTTGCCACCACCGACGAGGCGTTGGAGGTCACCGGCTATCCCCGTGGTGCCATCACCCCTTTCGGCGCCGCCCAGCAGCTGCCGGTCATCTGCGACGCATCGGCGATCGGAGAAATCTCGCTGGGCGGCGGGGCTCACGGCATGTCGATCCACCTCCAGGTCGCAGATCTGGTCGATTTCACCGGTGCCACGGTCGCCGACGTCACCAAGTCGGCCGATTGAGGGCATTTCATAGGATCCGCTCCAAACGCTGGCAACACCTGGTGGTGACGGTAATTCCACCAGCTCAGGATCCCGTGCTGGGGGACGACCCGCCGTCTCAGATCGAAAGCGTTCGATGCGACGATGGATTCGAGATCAGCGTGGTGATCATCATTTGAACCGTCGCCGGCCTCGGTGGGCCGCCCAAAACGAGTTTCGTGATGTCACGGGGCGAGCGCACCGTGCGCCCTCTACCATCCATCCGAATGCGAGTACTCCACGGAAACTGGTTCTACGTCGCCATCATCTCCAACGGCCTAGTGGGGCTGTGGGGCATCGCTCTTCTCGTTCTCAAGAAGAAAGTGAACAGGGCCTTCAACTGGGCCACCGGTGTTGCCGTTGTAGCGATGCTCATCCAGGTAGGCCTCGGCCTGCTGGTGTTTCAGCAGGGTCATCGTCCGGCTAACGATTTCCATCTGTTCTATGGATTTGTGATCCTGTTCACGTTCAGCTTCGCCTACCTTTACCGGGATCAGATGAGTAAGCGCCCGGCCCTGTCGCGGGGGTTCTTGTTGTTGTTCGTGATGGGATTGGGCTTGCGGGCCTGGTCGAATGTCAGCTAGGAGGCCCCGTGCTGCTTGAGGGAAAACGACTCGTCATCACCGGAGTGCTCACCGACGATTCGATTGCTTGGCATACCGCCCGGATTGTCGTCGAGGAGGGTGCCGAGGTCGTGATAACCGGATTCGGGCGGGCGATGCGACTCACCGAGCGGGCGGCGGCTCGGCTTCCGAGCAAGCCAGATGTCGTCGAGCTGGACATCAACGACTCCGCTCATATGGAGGCACTCGTGGCCGACCTCGAGTCACGGTGGGGTGCGGTCGACGGGGCGTTGCATGCGATCGCCTTTGCTCCGCCAGATGCCCTCGGCGGCGCATTTCTGACCACACCTGCAGAGAGTGCCGCCATGGCATTTACGACGTCGGCGTTTTCGTATAAGACACTGGCGGTCGGACTGCTGCCGCTTATGCAGAAGGCCGGCGGAGGATCCCTGGTCACCCTCGACTTCGACAACTCCAAGGCTTGGCCGGTCTATGACTGGATGGGCGTCGCCAAGTCGGCACTGCAATCGGTTACTCGATACCTGGCGCGCGATCTGGGTGTCCACAACATCAGGGTCAATGCGGTTTCGGCCGGACCGCTGGCGACTGTGGCCGCCAAGAGCATTCCCGGGTTCAGCGTCTTCGAGGACGAATGGGCCAAGCGGGCCCCGTTGGGGTGGGATGTGACGAGCGCCGATGCAGTAGCGCGCATGGTGGCGGTGCTCTTCAGCGACTGGACACCGATGACATCGGGCGAGGTCGTTCACGTGGACGGTGGTTTCAATGCCGTCGCCGTCGGGTCGGCGCCGCCGGAAGCCGAGTAGCGATGGCGCTGGTGGCGGTCATCTTCGGAGGCCGGTCCGAGGAACACGACGTGTCGTGCGTATCGGCCGTTTCCACAGTGGCCGCCCTCGAGGAGAGGGGCCATACCACTGTGGTAGTCGGGATCGATCGAGATGGAGGGTTTCACCTTGCCGATCCATCGCTTGCCCCCCTCGTCGCCGAGGGTCCGTCGGTCTCGATCGAAATACCCGGCGGACGTTTGATGTCGGCCGGTGATCCGGTCGCTATCGATGTCGCCTTTCCGGTCCTTCACGGCCCATACGGTGAGGACGGGACCATTCAAGGGTTGTTTGAAATGGCCGGGCTGCCCTACGTCGGTTCGGGGGTTCTTGGATCGGCCGTCGCCATGGACAAGGACATCGCCAAGCGCCTGTGCCGACAGGCGGGCATCCCGGTCGGCGAATACCTGGTGGTACGCGCCGGTGACTTTCTGGCGGAACCGGCAGCCGTGGTCACGAAAATCGGCGACGATCTCGGGTTCCCGGTGTTCGTCAAGCCGGCCAATCTCGGTTCATCGGTGGGCATCAGCCGGGCCGAGGACGAGGAATCAGTCAAGGAGTCGATCCAGGCTGCGATCGAGTACGACCTCAAAGTCGTGGTGGAGGCCGAGATCCGTGCCCGCGAAATCGAAGTCGCCGTGATCGAGGGTCCTCGGGCGTCTCTCGCCGGTGAGATCATCGTCAACGACGGCTGGTACACCTACGACGCCAAGTATCGGGATGACGCCACTCTGATAGACGTGCCGGCCCGGCTGACCGAGGCGGCGATGGAGACGGTTCGTGATCTGGCGCGGCGGGCGTTCACTGCGCTGGAGTGTCGGGGGCTGGCGCGGGTCGACTTCTTCTACGAGGAAGGTGGTCGCGGCTTCACTCTCAACGAGGTGAACACGATGCCCGGATTCACACCGCGCTCGATGTTCCCGATGATGTGGGCGGCCACCGAGATGCCGTACCCAGAGC
>JACZWZ010000143.1 GCA_022571885.1 Acidobacteriota bacterium | reverse complement strand
ACACTCGCCGGACCCGCTCATTGGGGGGTGGTGTAACCGGCAGCACACGGGGTTTTGGTCCCCGAAGTACGGGTTCGAGCCCTGTCCCCCCAGCCAGCCTCAGAGAGGATCGACACATGAGCGTGCGGGCCATCGTGCTTGCCGCCGGGAAAGGCACCCGGATGAATTCGGACCGCTCCAAGGTGGTTTTTTCGGTCGCGGGCCGCCCGATCATCTCCTGGGTGGTCGCCGCTGCTTTGGAAGCGGGGGTGGATGATGTCACCGTCGTAGTGGGGCACAGCGCCGAAGATGTAGAAGCCGCTCTTGTCGAGGGCGTGATGACGGTTGTCCAGGATCAGCAACTGGGAACCGCCCATGCTGCGACCACTGCTCTCGAGGTGATGGGCGACGTGTCCGAGGACACGGTGATCGTCCTTCCGGGAGACAGTCCTCTGATCACCGCGGCGACGATCCGAGCTCTGCTCGAAGCACATGCTGATGGTGATGTCCGGTGCACGTTGTTGACGGCACTGATGCCGGACCCGACCGGGTACGGGAGGGTGATCCGGGTCGGGGAACGGGTGCGGGCCATCGTCGAGGAGCGAGACGCCGACGAGGCACAGCTCCAGATCGATGAGGTAGCCGTCTCGACTTATGTGTTCGATGGAGCGGGCCTGGTGGACACGTTGGTGGATATCGATAACGACAACGAGCAGGGTGAGTACTACTTGACCGATGCCGTGGCGGCGATGGCCGCCGAAGGCGGGGTCGCCGCGATCGCGGGAGCAGACGCACAGGAGGTCCTTGGAGTGAACACTCACGAGCAGCTCGCCGCGGCAGATGCCGCGGCGCGGCACCGGATCAACCGCGAGTGGATGGAAGCGGGAGTGTGGATGCAGGATCCGGACACCGTCTACATCGACGCTTCGGTTCGGTTGGCGGCCGGCGTGCGGTTGTATCCGGGAACCCATCTCGAGGGCGACACCCAGGTCGGATCGGACAGCGAGATCGGTCCCAATACCGTGGTGCGCGACTCGGTCATCGGGTCGGGGTGCAAGGTTTGGTTCTCGGTGTTGCGTGGGGTCGAGATAGCACATGGGGTGGAGGTCGGCCCCTACGCCTCGCTGCGGCCCGGCACGGTGATGGCCGATTCCACCAAGGCCGGCACCTTCGTCGAACTGAAGGCGACGGTGCTGGGCAAGGGATCGAAGGTGCCGCACCTCTCCTACATCGGTGATGCCGCCATCGGGGAGGATTCGAACATCGGTGCGGGTTCGATCACCTGCAATTACGACGGCTTCAACAAGCACCGGACGGTGATCGGCGACCGGGTGCGTATCGGGTCCGACACCATGCTGGTGGCACCGGTAGAGATCGGCGACGACGCTTATACGGGCGCCGGTTCTGTGATCACCAAGGACGTTGCTGAGGGCTCGCTCGCGGTGGAGCGTTCGGCCCAGAAGGAACTCCTTGGCTACGCTGACCGCCGAGCGCGGTTGGCCGAGTCGGAAGGCGAGTAACGGGCGGCATGGAAGCTAAGAATCGCAAGCGGTTCATGCTGTTTACGGGTTCGGCCAACCCGGCTCTGGCGGACGAGGTCGCCGAGCTGCTCGGCGTCGAACTCGGCAAGGTGAGCCGCAAGGTTTTTGCCAACGGTGAGATCTCCATTTCGTTTCAGGAGAGCGTGCGCGGGGCGGACTGCTTCGTGATGCAGAGTCATTCCGACCCGATCAACTTTCACGTGATGGAGCAGTTCATCATGATGGACGCCCTGGAGCGGGCGTCGGCGAAGCGCATCACGGCGGTCGTTCCGTTCTACGGCTACTCGCGCCAGGACAAGAAGGGTCGACCCCGCGAGCCGATTACGGCCCGACTCATGGGCGACCTCTTGTTGGCATCCGGTGCCGATCGGATCGTTTCGGTCGATCTCCACTCCTCGCAGATCCAGGGGTTCATCCGCAAACCGTTCGATCACATCACGGCCTTGCCCACCTTCCTCGACTACATCGGGGAGGCGGTGGATCGTCCGCTGACAATGGTGTCTCCCGACACCGGCCGCGTGAAGCTGGCGTCACGTTACGCCCGGCGCCTCGATGCCGAGGTCGCCTTTGTTCACAAGCGGCGATCGGCAAATGAGGCCAACGTGGTTGCTGCTCTACAGGTCGTCGGAGATGTCCGCGAACGCCACTGCATCCTGATTGACGACATGATCGACTCTGCCGGCACGGTGGCCGCCGCGGCCGAACTCCTCAGGGAGGGCGGCGCTCTGAGCATCAGGGTCATGGCGACCCACGGCGTGTTCTCTCCACCTGCCGCCGATCGCCTGAAGAACGCTCCGATCGACGAGGTGGTGGTGACGAACACCCTCCCGATGCCGGCCGACATCCGAGATCTTCCCAACTTGAAGGTGTTGTCGATCGCTCCGAGCTTGAGTGCCACCCTGCGTGCCATCTTCAAGGACAAGTCGGTCTCGTCGATCTTCATGGGAGAGAATGTCTGACCCTTGGCCAGTCGCCAGTCGCCAGTCGCCAGTCGCCAGTCTCCAGTCAGAATCCAGAAGTCGAATCACTCTCCCCACAAAGGTGATGTCTCGCGATAGTGCCCGACGGTTGGTTGGATCACTCTCCCCTTTGGGGGGAGTCAATCGGCCGCAGGTCGATTGGTGGGGGGTCGGATTCGGGGCGTGGCGGACGTCTGACGCGTGCGAAACTAGCGACCGACATGGAAACAAAGATCCTCACCATCACCACCGGGTCAGAGGCGACGACCGTCGATCTGACTGCAGAGGCGGCGTCCTTCGTAGCGGGCAAGGGGGATGGGTTGCTCAACATCTTCGTTCCTCACGCCACGGCGGGTCTGGCGATTTTCGAGACGGGTGCCGGTAGCGACGAGGACCTGGTCGAGCTTCTCGGGACGCTGTTTCCGCGCGATGATCGATGGCGCCACGTTCACGGCTCTCCTGGCCATGGAGCAGACCATGTGATGCCGGCGATCATCGCGCCATCAATATCGGTCCCGGTGATCGACGGCGCTCTGCAACTGGGAACCTGGCAGTCGATCGTGCTGGTAGATCCCAACGGAGACAACCCCCGGCGGACCGTACGGCTTTCGTTCGTCTCGGGATGAGATTGCAGCGTCTGCCATCTGCCGTCTGCGATCAGCTGTTCTTCTTGCCCACGGCCGAGGATTCCGTCTATTCCCAGTCCTGTCTACGAGCGGTCATCGCACCGTGGACATGACCCCGTATCGCCCACAACGGGTGGCAGGTCGAGTGATCGGGCGGTGCCTGGCGTTCCCGGCCCTAACTCTTCGCTGATCTATCCACGCCGTGACATCGCAGCCGTGCACCTCGGTCGAGGTCGGGCGCAACCACCGAGCTCTATGCTGCCGCGCGGCGAGGGGAGGGCGTCATGACCGAGCTGGTCCCGCTCGACGAACTGAATGCAGCCGCACCGCTGTCGCGGCTCGGACCCGACCCGATGCCGGTCGGCTCGTTCTACACCAGATCGAATTTCGAGGTCCCAACTGTGGACCCGGAGGCCTGGCGATTGACCGTGTCCGGCCTGGTCGGGGATCCGATGAAGCTTTCGATGAGCGAACTCAGATCGTTCGGCGAGTCGACCGAGTTGGTCACCCTCGAATGCGCCGGGAACGGACGCATCTACATGGATCCCGTCCCAGACGGTGCGCCATGGGGAATGGGAGCGGTGAGCGTCGCCGAATTCACCGGGACGCCCTTGGCCCGCCTGCTGGCAGCAGCGCATCCCGCCGACGAAGTTGCCGAGTTCGTCTTCACCGGTCTCGATCGTGGTCGGGTCGAGCCTGAAGGCGACATCAACTACGCCTTCAGTTTGGCTGCTGGTGAGGCTGCGTCGGATAGCCCGATGCTGGTGTGGGCCATGAACGGTGAACCTCTGACCCCGGCGCATGGAGCCCCCCTTCGGCTGTTGGCTCCGGGCACCTACGGAATGGCCTCGGTGAAGTGGCTCACCAGCATCACGGCCGTTGCCGAACCGTTCACCGGTCACTTCCGGATGAAGTACCGCTACCTCGGTGATCCGGTCGCATCGGAGGGCGAGCACGTCGGCCCGATCAGGGTTCGGTCACTGATTACGCGGCCGCTCGAAGGAGAGGACGTGGCGGCAGATCTGGAGATCGGCGGTGCCGCCTGGAGCGGAACCGGCACCATCGAGTCGGTTGCCGTCCGTATTGACGACGGAGTTTGGATGGAAGCCGAAATCGAAACGCCACGCGGTCGATTCGCCCCGACCCCTTGGTCATTGTCCCTCAGACTCGAGCCCGGGTCACGTACGATCGCGTCGAGAGCGAACGACTCCACCGGCAATGTTCAGCCGCTCGAGTCGATCTGGAACGAAAACGGCTACGCCAACAACCTCGTCCACGCGGTCACGGTCTGGGTGGTCGATTGAGTGCGCCGGCGGGCGTAGCCGCTGGCGGCGAGTCACAGTTCGAGGTCGGACTTGCGCTCCAGGTACTCGTCGCGCTCGATGGCGCCGCGGGCGTAACGCTCGTCGAGCAGGCTGAGGGCGCGCCCGCCGCCGCGGCCGCTCGGTTCGGGTCGGCGTCCCGCAGACCAGATCAGCCACACCACGAGGGTCACGATCAGCGTCATGAATACCCATCCAAAGATGACCATTCCCCAGCCCATATCACCCATGTGGCTCCACCCGTTGGTGTCCGCCAGCACGAGTGGGGCTCCTGTAATCAGATTCATGTCAGCCGCTTCCTGGTCGATTCACCTCTTTATACACCTTCCAGCTCACAGGAAGGTCAAGTCCTGCTGACGTCCTGATGAAGAGTCCGAAGGGTGGGTATCCGGGAGGTCCGGAGGTCGATGCCTACCGGCAGGGAATCTCGACCGTCACCCGTCCGACCCCGGCAGGGACTTCACGACTGAACGGCGAAAGACCGGGACGGATGACCCCGATCTCGACCGTGAAGCCCAACGTGCCGACCGTCAGCGAAGGCTGGCTGGCGCTGAGAAAGGGGTGCTGCACCAGGACCGACCGGTAGTAGGTCGTGGGGCCGGTCACGGTGGCGATGAAGCCGGCGGCGCATGCCGCATCGGTGGCGACGAGGGTTACCGACGGCCCCATGGCCTCGTTGCGGTAGACCCGCATTCCGCCGGCACTGCCGACGAACACGAGGTCGGTGTCGCCATCGAGATCGAGATCACCGAGCGCCATGCCTCGGATGCGCGCTTTCCATTGGTGGCCCAGCTGTGGCCAGACATCTGCGAACCGGCCTTCTCCGAGGCCGAGGAACATCGCCGGGGTGTCGAGATCCACGAACTCGGTGCCGGAGATCTTGTTGACGATGTCGGCGCCTCCAAAGCCTCCATTGGCTACCACCAGGTCGCTGATCCCGTCCAGGTTGATGTCCGCCGTCCCTACCGCCCAGGAGGAACTCACGGTTCCCCTCCGGCCACCCGGTGGACGGATTCGCCCGGCTCCTGACTCTATCGCCGGGGTATAGCCGTCGCCGTCTGCCAGCAGAATGTCGTTTTCACCGATGTCGGTCACATATGCATCGATGTCTCCATCCCCGTCGAGGTCGGCCAGCGCAATCCCCATTCCATCGATGGCAAGCGCTGCGCCCAGGTCGGAGGCCACGTCGATCCAGGGGTCGTCGCGCTCGCCGCGACGGGTGTAGATGGAATCAGCCCCGGTGATCCACCCGACGTCGCGGGTCACCCAGATGTCGAGAAGCCCGTCCTGATCCAGGTCGGTGATCTCGGCGGCAAACGACCGTCGGAAACTTTGCGGGAGTGGTTTCGCCACGAACCGACGTGCCGCGGTCTGTTCCCAGATGATGTCCGGCTCGGCGGGGTCGTGGGAGAGTCGCAACAGGTCCGGACGCTCATCGCCGCTCAGATCGGCCGCTATCAACGCCACGGTCTGGGTACCGCCGGGGAGGGTGGTCCGAGGCGCCAGTGATGGATCCCGCGATGCCGACCAGGCACCGCCCCAGATGATCAGATCGTCGCCACCGATGACACTCACCAGGAGGTCGTTGGCGGCGTCGCCGTCGAGGTCGGCGATGCCGACAGCCGCCACCTGACCCTCGGCGACCGCGATCGGCGCGGCGGCGGGGGTCATGCCCTCGCTGCTGCCGTAGAAGAGAAACAGATCCCGCCCGGCGACGGCGAGATCCGGCCAACCGTCTCCGTCCAGATCCCCGATGGCGACGCCCCCGGCCGCGAGGAAGTCAGAATTGTTCTCAAATTCACCGAGGCCCCACTCTTCGGTGACATCGGTGAATTCTGGCAACCCTTCGCCGGAGCTCGGCCAGTCGTACAGCGTCTCTACCGTTCGACCAGGTTCTGCGCCGACGGCCCTCGGGTCGATGGCGTCACCCCCGCAGGCGGCAGCCCCCATCGCCAGCGCGACGATCACCATCGTGACCAGGGCGGCCACCGTGGACATTCGGAGCGTGAACCCCTGAAGCACCAGCACGAGGATGAGGCTCACCGGGATGACTGCAATCAGCGCTGAGCGCGTGTAGAGCCACCACCCACCGGTGGGCTCGCTCGCGGCCTCGGCGATACGAGGCCGTCGAATGCGCTCGCGGTTGCGCATGGCGTGGGCGACGATGAATGCCATGGTACCCAGGTACCACAATGCCGCCGGGATCAGCGCCATGGTCACGATCTCGAGGTAGGGCACGCCGACGATGTCTGCCATCACGAAGGCCACGGTGCCAAGGATCGGCGGGGTGCTGTTCGAAGCGGTTGCGGCCACGGCCTCCACC
>JACZWZ010000023.1 GCA_022571885.1 Acidobacteriota bacterium | reverse complement strand
CGTCGCCGCGTTGTTGTTGTTCGACGGATCTGCCGCGCCGTCGCGTTGGGGCGGTCGAGTCCCCGGTCTCCAGCCAGAACGCGCGACGCTCTCTGGTGACTGGTGACTGGTGACTGGTGACTGGTGGCGAACGCTCTTTACACTCCCGCTCATGAACCAACTTCGATCTCTCATAAGAGACGTGCCGGACTTTCCCGAGGCGGGGATCGTCTTCAAGGACATCGCCCCGCTGCTGGGCGACGCCGCGGCGTTGGACAAGGCTCTCGACTTGATGACCGACCCCTATCGCGATCGGGACATCAGCCATGTGGCCGGGATCGAGGCTCGTGGTTTCATCCTCGCAACCCCGGTTGCAGTCCGGGTCGCAGCCGGGTTCGTGCCGATACGCAAGCCGGGGAAGCTGCCGTGGAAGACGGTGAAGACGACTTACGATCTCGAATACGGGACTGATTCGATTGAGGCACATGCAGACGCAGTTGCCCCGGGTGACCGGGTGCTCGTGGTGGATGATGTTCTTGCCACCGGGGGCACTGCTGCCGCCGCGGTCGAATTGATGCGGTCGCTCGGAGCCGATGTTGTCGGTGTTTCGGTGTTGGTAGAACTCTCTTTCCTGGGGGGACGGGCGAAGTTGGATGTCCCGATCGCCTCCGTGATCGTCTATGACGACTGACGCCGGGCGGTACCCAAACAGCGAGATGATCACCGATCTGGCGCCGGTGCTCGATCGGTTTCACCAATACCACCCTCACGGGTCGGACGACCTGATTCTGCGAGCCTTCGCCGCAGCCAGCGACCTGCACTCGGGTCAGACCAGGAAGTCCGGCGAGCCGTACATCACCCATCCGCTGGCGGTCGCTCACATCCTGGCTGGCTACGGAATGGATGCCGAAACGGTGGCCGCTGCTCTGCTGCACGACACCGTGGAGGACACCGAATTCACGATCGAGGCGGTGGCGAAAGACTATGGCGACACGGTGGCGGCACTCATCGACGGTGTCACCAAATTGGATCGCGTCAAGTTCTCCAACCGTGAGGAGCAGCAGGCGGCGACGATCCGCAAGATGGTCATGGCGATGGCTCGCGACGTACGGGTGCTCCTCATCAAGCTTACCGATCGCCTCCACAACATCAGGACGATCCAACCGCTATCCGAGGAAAAACAGCACCGGATCGCAGCCGAAACGCTCGACGTGTACGCACCGCTTGCCCACCGGCTGGGCGTCCAGGAGATCAAGCACGAGATGGAGGATCGTTGCTTCGCGATCCTCCATCCGCGTCGGTACGAGGAAATCGTCGGGTTGCTGCTGGCTCGGGCCGGAGAGCGCGATGCCTTCATTTCTACCGCGGTCGTCGAGGTTTCCGAGCTGCTCGACACCAACGGGATCGGCGCCGAGGTCACGGGGCGCCCCAAACACATCTATAGCATCTATCGCAAGATGGTCGACGGTGGAAGGACCTTCGACGAGATCCACGATCTGATCGGGATTCGCATCATCACCAAGGAAGTTGCTGATTGTTACGCGGCTCTCGGCATTGTTCATACCCGGTGGCCTCCCGTACACGGCCGCTTCAAGGACTACATCGCGATGCCGAAGTTCAACCTCTACCAGTCGCTCCACACGACGGTGGTAGGGATCGACGGCAAGCCACTCGAGGTTCAGATTCGGACCCGCGACATGCACGACCGCGCCGAGCACGGGGTGGCGGCCCACTGGGCTTACAAGGAGGGTGAAGACGACCCGGGGAAGATCGTCTCGGTGAGTGGGTTGTCTGAGATAACCGAGGACTACGAGAACCCGGCCGAATTTCTGGCCAGCCTCAAGCTCGATCTCTACCAGGACGAGGTGTTCGTCTTGACCCCCAAGGGAGACGTGAAGAGCCTCCCCCGTGGAGCCACAGCGATCGACTTTGCGTATGCAGTCCACACCGAAGTCGGGCATCGCACCACCGGTGCGCGTATCAACGGACGCCTGTTGCCGCTGGCAACCAAGCTGGAGTCGGGCGACATCATCGAGGTCATCACCTCCAAGAGCGGAGGTCCGAGTCGGGACTGGCTCGGCTTCGTGAGGACGTCGCGGGCGTCGGCCAAGATCCGGCAGTGGTTCAGCAAGGAGCGCCGGGAACAGTCACTGGGCGATGGTCGAGATCAGGTGGCCAAACTGCTGCGAAAGGAAGGCCTTGGACTCAGCGCATCGAAACGCGACGAGCTGCTCTCCAACGTCGCCGAGTCGCTGGGATATCGCGGTGCCGAAACGTTGTACGTCGCCATTGGCGACGGGACGGTGCATCCGCAGACCGCGATCAACCGTCTGGTTCGCCTCGTCCGTCCTGAAGAAGAGGACGATGAGTTCGACCCGACGGCACTCCTTGCCGGACCGCGAAGGCGCAGTGCTCCGTCGCCCGGAATCGTGGTGGAGGGCATGGAGGACATGTGGGTGCGGATCGCCCGATGTTGCGCTCCGGTACCGGGGGATGACATCGTCGGCTTTGTCACCGTCGGACGCGGGGTGTCGGTCCACCGCTCGGACTGCACCAACATCGGCGATCTGAGTAATCGCATGGAGCGAATGGTCGAAGTGGCTTGGGGGGCCGGTGGCGTTGGTACCTTTGCGGCGTGGATCCAGGTCGAATCGCTGGATCGACCCCGACTATTGCGGGACGTGACCACCGCCTTGGCCGATGTCGGGGCCAACATCATCTCTTCGTCGTCGGCGACCAATCGGGAGCGGGTGGCGGTGCTGAGATTCGAGATCGAGTTGTCGGACGTGGCGACCCTCGACCATGCCATCGACGAGGTGAAGGCGGTCGATGGGGTCTACGACGCATATCGGTTGGTCCCGGGCGGCGGGGCCGATTAGTCCTTTGTCCTTTGTCCTTAGTCCTTAGCCTCAGATTCCTGACTCCTGGGTCTGGTGACTAGTCACTTTGTACCGTGCGAAACCCCCTTACAGGCAGCGGCGGTGAATACCGAAGATGTCACATGGTATCCGGCACCGCGAAATCGAGGGTGCGACCGCGCTTGGAGGATGGGTTCACCATCATCGAAGCGCTGGTTGCCGTGACCATCCTGGCGATCGCGATCGTGCTGTCCACTCGGCCGGTGATGACCGCGCTACAGGCAGTAAGCGATTCCCGCGTCATCTCCGTCAGCGAGAACCTGGCTCAGGCAGAGATCGAGGTGATCCACTCGCTCAACTACGACCAGATCGGGCTTCCCGGGCGGACGCCGGGTGGTTCGCTGGTGGAATACCGCGAGATCACCGTCTCCGGCCGTCGCTACGTGCTCGATCTCGATATCCAGTATGCCGGGTCGGCCACCGGACTGTCTGTGATCCCACAGGGCGGCGATGGTGTCGAGGGTTCCTTCGACTTCGGGGTCGACTACAAGGTCGTCAAGGTCACGGTGACCGCCGATGGCCGTGAATCCGATCCGATCGTGATGGAAACCATCATTGCCCCGAGTCGGATCGGGCAGCACGAGGGCATCGCCAATGCCAGGGTGTACCTCGCCGCCCACGAGCCATTTGCCGTGTCGAATTTCGACCTCCCCAAGCTGAAGATCCACGCCCCGCCCGCGGCCGAGATCCGCAGCGGGGTGTCGGCGGATGAGCAGGCGTGGCCGGCGATCCCACCGGCGACATACACGGTGCTCGTCGACGATGCGAACGGCTGGATCATCCATTCCGACGACATCATCAACGGCCTCGACCAACTGGTGGTCGTCGCGGGTTCCATTGCCGAGACGACGCTGCGGGTCTACCGGCCGGCGACCTTCGAGCTGGAGGTCCTCGACTCGATCTCCCTGCAGCCGGTGGTCGATGCCTCGCTCACCTTGACCAACCTCGATCTGGAGACGTCGGTGGCCTACCTGCCGGGGGAATACACCATCACCGGTCTTCTGCCCGAGACCTACGGCGTTCTGGTGACAGCTCCCGGGTACCTCGACTGGTCGCTGGTGTCGCTCAACATCCCCGCCGCCTACCCGGACCCCACCCACCAGTTGACGGTGTATATCGAGGCGATTGGCGGCTCCACTACGACAACTACCGGCGGCTCCACGACGACAACTACCGGTGGTTCGACCACGACCACTACCGGTGGCTCGACCACGACCACCTCTTCGACGACGACCACCACCGTTCCTCCGGGCAACCGGATCGCGGTCGAGTTCACCGTGATCGACAATTGGAACATGGTGGTCGCCGGTGCCTATGTGGACGTGACGCACGCTTCTGATGGCCCCTTCAGCGGGATCACCGATGCCTACGGGCGGATCACGTTCAACCTGCTCGACGGAGAGCAGTACACGGCAGTCGGTTCGACCGACTGGGGGCACGGCCCCGATTCCGACCCGGTCAACGTCGGCGGTTGGATCGACCAACTGGAGCTATCACGTCCGTCCGGCAAGGGAACGATGACGCTCAGCGGGGGCACCGACGCCGAGTTGCTGTATCGGGCGTCGAGTTCCAACCCGTGGACGGTGATGCCGGCCAACTTCGAAGGCAAGGCATCGTTCGTGGACTCCGCTGGGTGGTTTGAGGTGGCCAAGCGGTGTCTCGGCAACGGTGAGGTCGAGGGCATCAAGTCGGTCAAGATCAAAAGTGGTTCGAATCGTTCGGCCCCCATCAGCGGGTGGTGTCCGTGAGGGTGATTCGCCGCCTTCAGGCCCGCCTGGGTGAAGACTCCGGCTTCTCGCTCATTGAGGTGTCGGTGTCGATGGTCCTCTCCTCGATGATCGCCGGCTCGCTGGTTGTGGTCTTCTACGGGCTCGCTCAGAACACCGGCGATCTCTCCGGCAGGGGCGAGGTCCAGGCCGACTCCAGGGCGGTCATCGCCAGCCAGGTGGTGGAGATTCGCCAGGCAATCCGCGCCGACATCAACGGCGAGGCCATCGAGGCGCTCGATCCCGGCCGCCTGGCCTTCTACACCCAGAACTACGTGAGCGAAGAGATAGAGCGGGTGGTTTACGAGCGCAAGGAGTGCATCGAAGGCGAATGCGAGCTGTGGGTGTACAAATACGCCCTCGACGACATCGAGGACGGTATCGCCGACTTCGAGGAGACGCCATACGCGTCGAATTTCCTCATGGGCAAGGTGCTGTCGGACCAACCGCTGTTTGTGGGCATCGACTTCTCCGGTGACCCGCTGGTCAAGTCCGAGATCAGCACCTGTGACGGAGGCGCCACCAAGTGCAACTTCACGGTGGTGGGGATAACCCTGCGAGCGCGTCCGTATCCCACCACCGGCGGAGCTCTCACCCCGATCGAGCTCCACGAGGAAGTGAGGATTCGAAGTGCGTAGATGGCTGAGGCGCCTCGGGCGAAGTGAGGGCGGTTTCGCCATGATGGCCGTCGTGATGGGGATGACGGCGATGGTCTTCCTCGTGCTCCTCATCTACCAGGACGGGGTTCGGGAGTACACCAATGCCCAATACCACCGCCGCGACGACACCGTGATCGCCGGCGCAGAGGGCATGCTCGAGCGGTATGCCTCCAAGCTCACCGTCGATCCCCTCTATTACCTGCACTACGTCGACGAGGCCGAGATGCCGCGGACATGCACCGATCCCGGGCCGGACAATGGTGTGACGGTTCAACCCGGCAATGCTTGGTTCCCGGACTGCACGGTCTGGGAATACGAGGAAGGTAGTACCCCCTTTGCCCATCCGCTGTTGGAAGGCGATCCCCTGATAAGTGCCGACAACGTGACCACCCTGCTGGCGGTAGTTCCGCCGGGAGTATCCGATGCCGGAATCAAGGTCACGGTCGTCTCCAATGCCGCAGAGTTCGGTCAGACCAGGTCACTCGTTGCCACCATCCAACCGGAGTCGATCAGTGAGTTCGCTTTCCTGGTCGACCAGGACCTGCGTTTTGGCTCGGGAGCCAACATCCACGGCAAGATCTACGTGGGAGGCGATCTCGATTTCTTCCCGACCCCGGTTCAGGGCGTGGTCCACCGCGATGTTTTTGCCGAAGGTCAGATCGGGAACCTAGGCGGCTATGGACCGCCGAATTTCGTCGCCGGATCGCAGGGTTACGCCGGCTCCGGTCCCTACACCGACATCCGCACCGTGTACGAGAACCCGCTCGACTTCAGCAGCTTTTGGGATGATCTCGATCTGCTGCGCAATGTCGCCTGCGGGGGTGGCGGCCTGTGCCTCAGCCATACTCAGAACCCAGGGCTCGGGCTCTCCTCCAACCCGACGGCGTGGCTGCTGGAACCGAAGGTCACCGGCTCCGACAGCACCATCAAGGTCTGGGCCGCCTACTCCAACGACTCATACTCTTGCGTGACCAGCGAGGAGTGGTGGTGGATCAACTCCCGAGACGCCTCGTGGAGCTTGGTGGGGAATTTCCCCGTCCCCGCCAACGGCGCCGTGTGGGTCGACGGCCACGCCGTCATGGGGCGGGAGATCGGAATTGTTTCAAAGGTCCGTGACTCGTTTACGGTCCTGGCGGGCTCGAACGGGAGCCGTAAGAACATCATCATCGGTAGCGACATCATCTACACGGGAGGGCTGGACACAACCGTGCTGGGGCTGATCGCCACCGATGAGGTCTACATCAATCCGTCCTCGGTCGAAAGCGACAACGAGCTTGTGATCAACGCGGCGATCTTGACTCAGGGCGGTTCCTTTCATGTGGCCAGAGACTGTGGCTCGAGCGGCAACGTGATGCTCCCGTATTCGGGCGGGGTCCCGATTTCGGAGCTCACCACCAACGGTTCATTTGCTCTCCTGCACACCGGAGACGTGGCGGCTCACTTCGGGACCCGCAACTATGGGTTCGACGAGCGGTTCGAGACGCTCCGGCCCCCGTTCTTCCCCCTCCTCAATGATTCGTGGAGCTTCGTCGAATGGCGGGAGCAGCCGTTGCCCTGCTGGGCGATCCCTGGAAGCTGCCCGTAGGGAAGAGACTCCAGACCCAGTGACTGGTGACTGGTGACTGGTGACCGGTGACCGGTGACCGGGCTTGTACCCTGCTGCGGTGTTCATCAGTGGAATCCCGTTGTGGGTCGCCGCAACCAATACGTGGGTGATCGCACCCGAGAAGGGCGGTCCGGCCGTCATCGTGGATGCGCCGCCCGACGTGGATGGGATCGCCGATTTCCTCGCAGAACACGACCTGATTCCGGTCGCCTTGCTGGTCTCTCACGGCCACGTCGATCACGTTGGAGGCGCCGGCGGGGTGGCCCGGCGTTACTCGATCAGCGCCTATGTGCACCCGGACGACGAATACTTGTATTCGGACCCGGTCGCCCAACTGCGACAGCTGTGGGGGTTTGAGCTTCCGGGCGATTACGCCCCTCCGGAGCACTGGGAATTCCTCGAGGATGGAACGTCGCTCGAGTTGGCAGGGATCGAGTTCGAAGTGCTCCATACTCCCGGTCACACACCGGGTCACTGTTGCTTCCACGTTGCCGGTGAGGGCGTGCTCTTCTCTGCCGATCAGCTGTTTGCGGGGTCGATCGGGCGTACCGACCTGCCCGGGGGTGATTACGAGACGTTGATGGCGAGCATGCGAGACCGGATCATCCCGCTCGATTCGGCGACCGAGGTGTTTCCGGGACACGGGGCCACCACTACCCTGGCTGCCGAGTTGGCAACCAACCCCTTTTTGCAGGAATTCCGCGCGTGATATCTCGTCTCAAGGGCACCGACGACATCCTCCCGCCCGAATCCCACCGGTGGCGGAGGTTGCTGCGCGCCTTCGACGACCTGGCGCAACGGTACGGGTACGACCTGGCGGTGATGCCGGCGATCGAGTCGACCGAACTGTTCTCCCGCGCCGTCGGCGAGACCACCGACGTGGTCGAAAAGCAGATGTACACATTTGAGGACAGAGGTGGACGGTCGGTCACCCTTCGCCCCGAATTCACCGCGGGAATGGTTCGGGCGTACATCGATTCGGGTGCACAGGGGATCGTCAAACTGGCAGCGGCCGGCCCCCAGTTCCGTTACGAGCAACCCCAGAAGGGACGCCGGCGCCAGTTCTATCAGGTGGACTTGGAGTACCTCGGCGAGGCCGCTCCCGGAGCCGACGCCGAGGTCATCGAGTTCTCATACCGTCTGCTGGAGATGGTCGGAGTGGACGGCATCGGGCTTCGCCTCAATTCGATCGGGGACGCTTCCGACCGGATCGCTTATCGCGGCTTGCTGCAGGACTATCTGCGCCGGCACCAGTCGGATTTGTCGGAGGATTCCCGACGACGAATCGACTCCAACCCATTGCGGGTGTTGGATTCGAAGGCTGATGCGGAGGTGGTCGGAGACGCCCCGGTGCCGTTCGACCATCTCGGCGCCGAGGCGGCGGACCACTTCAGTGAGGTGAGGTCGGCGCTGGACACGCTGGGGATCCCGTTCGAGCTCGATCCGCGGCTGGTACGCGGCCTCGACTACTACAACAGGACCGTCTTCGAGTTCTACTCGTCATCCTTTGAGGCGGCCCAGTCGTCTCTTGGCGGAGGGGGGCGCTACGACCCCCTGGCCGAACTGATCGGATCCAGGCAGGCGGTGCCGGCGGTAGGGGTGGCTATGGGGTGCGACCGAATCGTCGAGGCGATGGCCGCGGTCGAGGTCCGCCGGCTCAACATCTACGTGGTGGTGGCCGATCGCGATCGCACCAGTGACGCCTTGAGGTGGGTGGCCGATCTTCGAGGTCGGGGGTTGAAGGTGGACTGGGACGCATCGACCGCCAGGTCGGTCAAGTCTCAGTTCAAGGCCGCCAATCGGTCGGGGGCAGACGTCGTCTCCATCGTCGGCGCCGAGTGGTCGGCGGGAATGGTTTCGATGAAGGTGTTGGGCACGGGGGAGGAGAGCAAGGTACCGGTCGAGGAGGTCGAGGAGTGGATGAAGCAACGCTGAGGACGGCACATGCCGGACTTCTGAGCTCCGAAGACATAGGCAACCAGGTGCGGGTGGCGGGCTGGGTGGCGACCAGGCGCGATCACGGTGGCGTCCTGTTTGTGGATCTGCGTGACGCCAGCGGAATCGTGCAGGTGGTCATCAACCCCGAGGAACAGCCCGACCTCGACGACGTCACTCACGCCCTGCGAGACGAGTTCTGCATTTCGGTTCTGGGTTCGGTTCGAGCCCGGCCCGAAGGGACCATCAACCCCGACTTGGCGACGGGGGAGATTGAGATAGGCGCTTCGGAGATCACCGTGTTGTCTCCCGCCGATCCGCTTCCGTTCCAGATCGACGATCGTGCCGATGTCGACGAGATGCGGCGCCTCGAATTCCGATACCTGGACCTCCGTCGTCCTCGGATGGCGGCCAATCTCCTGGCGCGTTCGCGAGCCCTCCAGGCGATGCGGTCCACTCTGGCAGACGACGGCTTCCTCGAGGTGGAGACTCCGACCCTGGTGAAATCGACTCCTGAGGGTGCCCGCGATTTCCTGGTTCCCAGCAGGCTCCGCCGGGGCTCGTTCTACGCCCTCCCGCAATCGCCCCAGCTGTTCAAGCAGTTGCTGATGGTCGGAGGCGTGGAGCGTTACTACCAAATCGCCCGGTGCTACCGCGACGAGGATTTTCGATCGGACCGCCAGGTCGAATTCACTCAGCTGGACCTGGAGGGAGCCTTCTGGGGTCAGGACCAAGTGCTGGCCGCGCTGGAACCGGTCATTGCGGCGGTGGTCAAGGCGCTGCGCGGCCTGGATCTCGAAACACCGTTCCCGCGTATGAGCCACGCCGACGCTCTGGCGCGATATGGGACCGACAAGCCCGATATCCGGTTCGGGATGGAATTGGTCGAGCTGTCGGAGGTCTTCTCCGCCACCGAGTTCAAGGCCTTTTCCGGAGCAGTCGAGGCCGGCGGGCTGATCGCCGGAATCAACGGGGGAGGGCTGGGGCTGTCTCGCGCCGGGCTCGACGGTCTGGTGGAGCGGGCGCAGGCCTTGGGGGCGAAGGGTCTCGTCTGGATGGTGGTCGAGGATGACGGATCATTGCGATCGCCGGTGGCCAAGTTCCTTTCCGATGCCGAACTAGGTGGTATCAAGGAACGCCTGGGGGCGGCCGTCGGGGACACCCTCCTGATCGTGGCCGATTCGCCACCAACAACCAGAGCGGTACTGGGGGGGCTTCGGATAGACCTGGGCCAGCCCGAGGGCCACGACGAGCTGCAATTCCTCTGGGTGACCGACTTCCCGGTGTTCGAGGTGACGGGTGAGGGGCGTCTCGTTGCCGCTCACCACCCGTTTACGGCCCCGGTCGACGTCGCCGAGATGGAGAACCACCCCGAAGACGCGATATCGCGAGCCTACGACCTAGTCCTAAACGGGACGGAGCTGGGCTCGGGGAGCGAGCGAATCCATGACCCGGAGACCCAAGCGCGTGTCTTCAGGGTGCTCGGCATCAGTGACACCGAAGCCAAGGAGCGCTTCGGCTGGTTCATGCGGGGCCTCCGATATGGCACCCCGCCCCATGCCGGGTTCGCGGTCGGTATCGACCGGATCATCGCCATCCTCCAAAACGAGCCGAATATCCGTGAGGTCATCCCGTTTCCCAAGACGCAGACCGGCCTCGACCCTCTCACCGGGACTCCCGGTCCGGTGGACGACGCCCAACTGGCGGAACTCGGAATCGATCTGCGGCCCGAGGTCAAAGCGGCACTCGAAGAGGAAGCCGGAGGGTTCGAAACCGAGTGAACCCACTTACCAGTCGCCAGTCGCCAGTCACCAGTCACCAGCCGGAGCCATCCGTTGGAGAGACGCCGTCAGCGCCTCTTGTACTGGGTACTGGCTACTGGGTACTGGCTACTGCGTCCCACAGGGGTGCTGAGCCGACGAACACCCCTCGCAAGACGGTTCCTCTCTTCTGATGGACGATCTCTTTGCGGCGGAACGCGCCGAGCGGCGGAGGTCGGTGGAGCCGCTGGCTGCTCGGATGCGGCCGACCAAGCTCGACGAGGTCGTTGGGCAGCGGCACCTTCTGGGCCCGGGTGCCGCCTTCGGAGTGATGGTTCGCTCCGGCCGCCCGGTTTCGATGATTCTGTGGGGACCGCCGGGGACCGGCAAGACCACCCTCGCCCGGCTGATAGCCACCGAGACCGAGGCGGCGTTCGAGTCGCTGTCGGCGGTCAATGCCGGCGTCAAGGATGTCCGGGAGGTCCTGGCCAAGGCGAAGCACCGTCTGGAGCAAGACGAGCGGCGTACGATCCTGTTTCTCGACGAGATCCATCGCTTCAACAAGGCGCAGCAAGATGCTCTGTTGCCGGGGGTCGAGACCGGCATGGTGATACTGGTCGGGGCCACGACCGAGAACCCCTTCTTCGAGGTCAATTCTCCGCTCATCTCGCGGTCGACCCTGTTTCGGCTGGAGACGCTGGAGCCTGCCGATGTGGCGGTGCTGATCGATCGAGCCGTGGACGGCGTGATATCCGAGCCGGGTTCGATCACAGATGAGGCGCGTGCCGCGCTCGCCGAGCGGTGTGGTGGCGATGCCAGGCTGGCACTCAATGCACTCGAGGTGGCGGCGACAATCGCGGCGGCCCGCGGCCGCGAGGCGATCGACGTTGAGGCCGTCGAGGAGGCCTTGCAGCGGAGGATCGTCAGATATGACAAGGGGGGAGATCAGCACTACGACGTCATCTCGGCCTTTATCAAGAGCCTGCGCGGTTCCGACCCCGACGCCGCCGCCTACTGGCTGCAAACGATGATCGCCGCCGGCGAGGATGCTCAGTTCATTGCCCGTCGAATGATCGTGTTTGCTTCCGAGGATGTCGGTCTGGCCGATCCATCTGCGCTGCCGATGGCCGTCGCCGCCTTCCAGGCATTGCGGGTCGTTGGGCTCCCTGAGGCCGGATACGCCCTGCACCATGCTGCCATCCATTTGGCGACCGCGCCCAAGTCCGACTCGGTCAAGCGAACGATTGCCGCCGCCGCGGCCACGGTCGAGGAGACGACTCATGCCACCGTCCCCCCGCATCTACGTTCCGCCAACTATCGCGGCGCTGAGCAACTCGGCCACGGAGTCGGCTATCACTACCCGCACGACCATCCGGATTCGCTGGTGGCACAGCAGTATCTACCCGACGGTCTCGAGGGAACCATCTTGTTTCGACCCACCCGTTCTGGTGCGGAGGCGGCCTTGGCGGACAGGCTGAGCGAGATCGACCGGAGGATGGGGAGGAAGCAGAGGGAGTGATTACCCTGCCGCCGATGCGGAGGTTTCCGAAAACTCGATGACGACACCGACCACCGGCAGCGAAGTCAGGAGCGCTTTCGTGGAGTTTTTCCGCGATCGCCAGCACACCGTTGTCCCCTCGGCCTCCCTGATCCCGGCCGACCCCAGCCTGTTGCTCACCGTCGCCGGCATGGTTCCATTCAAGCCGTATCTGCTGGGTGACGAACCTGCTCCTTACCCCAGAGCGGTGAGCTCACAGAAGTGCATTCGCACCGTCGACATCGACATCGTCGGATCGACGGCGCGCCACATGTCCTTCTTCGAGATGCTGGGCAATTTCTCATTCGGCGACTACTTCAAGGAACTCGCCTGTTCACTCGCATACGAGCTGATCACCGAGCACTATGGAATGGATCCAGACCGGCTCTGGTTCACCGTGCACGAAGACGACCACGAAGCCGAACAGATCTGGATAGATGGCGTCGGCGTGAGTCCCGACCGAGTGCAGCGTCGACCAGATTCGGAGAACTTCTGGCAGATGGGCGTGCCCGGGCCGGCCGGTCCGGCTTCGGAGATCTTCTACGACCGCGGCCCCGATTTCGGGCCGGAGGGCGGTCCGATCGTGGACGAAGAGCGCTTTATGGAGTTCTGGAACCTGGTGTTCATGCAGTACGTCCAGGACGAGCCGTACCACGTCGTGGGAGATCTCCCCGCCAAGAACATCGACACCGGGTTGGGATTGGAGCGGACGTGTGTCCTGCTTCAGGACGTTGCCGACGTGTTCGACACGGATCTGGTGCGCCCGGTGCTGGCCGCTGCTGAAGGCGCCACCGGTCACACCTACGGAGAGCACCAGGGCCCGGACGTCAGCCTGCGGATCATGGCCGACCATGGACGTGCCGTCACCCACATGATTGCCGACGGCATAGTGCCCGCCAATGAAGGACGCGGCTACGTGCTGCGCAGATTGCTTCGTCGGGCGGTTAGACACGCCTGGCAGCTCGGTGCCGAAGAGACGGTCACGCCGGCTCTGGTCGACGCCACCATCGACGCGGTGGGCGACGCATTTCCGGGCTTGCGGAGCGGGCGTGATGGCATCGTCGAGACCGCCGAGCGGGAGGAGATCCGATTCCGGCGCACCTTGGCATCGGGTCACACCCTTCTCTCTGGAGAGCTCGATGGTCTCGATGAGGGCGGCGTCCTCCCCGGCCCGACCGCCTTCAAGCTGCACGACACCTTCGGTTTTCCGGTGGAGCTCACCGAGGAGATCACTTCTGAGCGAGGACTGAGCGTTGATATCGCCGCCTTCGACGCTGAAATGGAACAGCAGCGGAGCAGAGCCCGTTCGGCGCGCCGAATCGAGGCCGATTCCGAGACCGCGTCTTCCTACCTCGATCTGTTCGATCGACACGGACCCACCACTTTCGTCGGGTATGAGAATGTGGACTCCGAGGGCGTAGTGCTGTCGATCCTGCGCGATGGCGAGCCGGTCCAAAATGCTTCCGAAGGAGCCGAGGTCGAAATATTCTTTGATGTGACCCCCTTCTACGGCGAGTCCGGTGGCCAGATCGGAGACACCGGAACCGCATCGACCGAGACCGGAGCACTCGACATCACCGACACCCGGCACGCGGTGCAGGGCCTGCATGGCCATCGGGCCATCGTGAGGTCGGGAACGATCTCCGTCGGTCAGCACGCCGCGCTGGCGGTCGCTCCGGGAAGGAGGGAACGGATCCGCAAGAGCCATACCGGAACCCACATCCTGCATTGGGCGCTGCGCGAGGTGCTGGGAACCCACGTCCAGCAAGCCGGTTCACTGGTCGAGCCCGGCCGACTTCGGTTCGACTTCAGCCACTACGGACCCCTCAGCTCCGAAGAGATGCTCGAAGTGGAACGGCTTGCCAACGAGCGAGTCATCGACAACGCGCCCGTCCAGACGATCGAGATGACACGAGTGGAGGCAGAGGAGATCGGCGCCATTGCTTTCTTCGGAGACAAATACGGGGATCGAGTCCGAGTTGTCGAGGCCGGCAACTATTCCCGCGAGCTCTGTGGCGGCACCCATGTTCCTTCGACCGGACAGATCGGACCACTGATCGTGCTGGGCGAGTCCTCGATCGGAAGCAATCTTCGCCGGATCGAGGCCTTCACCGGGTCGTCGGGCTACGAGCACTTGGTGCAGCTTCGGCGCGAGCTGAAGCTGGCAGCGGAGCATCTCCGGGTGGGGCCCGATGAGTTGGGAGACGCCGCCGCTGCGATCGTGGCGCGCTCCCGTCAGCAAGAGGACCGTATTGAGGCTTTCGAGGCGAGATCTCGTTTCGAGGAGGCAACCAGCATCATCGGAGAGGCCGTATCCGTGGCCGGCTTCAAGCTGGCAGTGGCAATCCGGGACGGTTTGAGCCCAGATGCTTTGCGCCAATTGGCGGTACAGGTTCGGGACCGGCTCGGTTCCGGGGTGGCGGTGATCGGGTCGGAGCGCGATGGCAAGGCTGGTCTGGTCGGAGTGGTGACGGCAGACCTGGTGGAACGGGGACTGTCGGCCGCCGATATCGTCGGCCCGGCTGCCCGGCTGGTCGGCGGCGGCGGAAGCAGGGATCCGGAACTCGCTCAGGCGGGAGGTCCGCAGGGAGCCGAGATCGGCGTCGCCCTCGAGCAGGCTTCGGCGCTTGCTACCGAAGCGCTCGAGGGGCTGTGATGCGGGGTTGGGAGGGCTGATGGGCCGGGTGTTGGCGCTGGATGTAGGCACGGTCAGGATCGGCGTCGCAGTGAGTGACTCGTTGGGGATCACGGCCCAACCTCACTCGTCCTTGGACGCTGATAGTCCCGATCTGATGGCGGACATTGCGCAGCTGATCGAGTCGCTGGAGGTGGACCGGGTCGTGGTGGGCCTCCCGCTGTCGCTCGACGGCACCGAGGGGACGTCGGCTCGGCTGGCGCGCGAGTTCGCCGAGCGCATCGGCGAAGCGACGGGGGTCGAGGTGAGCCTGATTGATGAGCGATTCAGCACGGTCACTGCGGAACGGGTCATGATCGAGGCGGGCGCTCGTCGCTCGGAGCGGAGAGCGGCGCGGGACCGCGTAGCCGCCGCAATATTCCTTCAGACGTACTTGGATGGCTTGCGATGAGCCTCGAACTGGAGCAATACGACGACGGGGGAGACGGCGGCGGCGTCCCGAGCGGTCCGAGCCGACTGGTGCGGACGCTGGGCATTGCTGGATTCATCATCGCTCTGTTCGTACTGGCATACGGCGGCGTCCAGTGGCTGGCCGATTCGGTGAGCGGGGTGATCGCCAGCAACGACACGGTGGTCGAAGCGGGAATTTCGGTGACGCTCGAAATAGCCCCCGGCGAGTCGGCCTCGCAGATCGCCCGAGAACTCGACGACGCCGGAGTGGTGGCATCGGGTGCCGAGTTCGAACGGGCCGTCCGCGAAGCGCGCGCCTCGAGTCGGCTACAGGCCGGCACGTACAACCTAAAGACCGGCATGGAACCGGACGCGGTGTTGGCGGTGCTGCTGGAAGGCCCGGTCGGCGGCGACGTGTATCGCCTGACTGTGATCGAAGGACTCACGGTCGGACAGATGCTCGATTCGTTGTCGCGCCAGACCGGGTTTACCTTCGAGGAATTCACCGAGCCGCTTCTCGACGGAACGGTGACATCTGAACTCCTTCCGGGGGAGCCGCAGGAATTGAGGGACTGGGAGGGTCTGCTGTTCCCGGATACCTATGAGTTCAGCGACCAGGCGACCGCGGTCGATGTGCTGACCCGACTGGCGGCCACAGCCGAGGAACGGGTGGGCGCCATCGACTGGACGGCTCTCGAGGCGCGCGGACTGACCCCGTACGACGGAATCATCATTGCCAGCCTCATCGAGGAGGAAGTGGCCGTCGAAGAGGACCGGCCACTGGTGGCGAGTGTGATATTCAACCGCCTTGACGCAGGGATGAAGATGCAGCTCGACGTCACAATCGTTTACGCCCTCGGTGGGCTACCCGAAGGGGGTCTTTCGTTCGATGACCTCGAAGTCAACTCCCCTTACAACACTTATCTCTTCGACGGCTTGCCACCGACACCAATCGCCGGGGTGAGGGTTTCGTCGCTACGTGCGGCGGCGGAACCGGCCGTGACCGGCTATCTATTCTTCATCACGACCGACGAATCGGGGAAGATGACCTTTACCGAGACGTTCGACGAGTTCCTTCAGATCCAGGAGGGGCTCGCTGAAGGCGGGTCGTAGCAATTGTGACCTCGTCTGAAAGGAACCCGCTCGCGCCTGGCGGGGTCTCCCGTCGCCAGTCTCCAGTCCCCAGTCAAACGCCGGAAAAGCAGCGCGCATCCGGTGCGGTCGACTCGAGTTGCTCGGCCAGAGACCTACGAAATGGGTGAGCTCGGGGTCGGTGTGGCGGCCATGCACCTTGTTCTGCTCGGCGATCCGGTGGAGCATTCTCGATCTCCGGCGATCCACCAAGCGGCCCTGCGTGCCCTCGGACTGACAGGTACCTATGTGGCTCGCCGTACCGATGGCGATGGCGTAGTCGCGGCCTGTGTCGAGATCCGAGACGGCGCCCTCGGCGGTGCAAATGTGACGATGCCGCTGAAGAAAGCGGCGCTGGTTGCCGTAGATGCTGCGTCGGAGCCGGCACGGCGCGCCGGAGCCGTCAACACCTTGTGCTTTCGTTCCGGGGCGGTGTTCGGCGAGAACACCGATATCGGTGGGTTCAGTGACGTTTGGGATCGCCGTGGGCTTCCCGACGATGCCCCCATCCTCGTTCTCGGGGCAGGCGGTGCGGCTGCGGCTGTGATGCTTGCCCGCGAGGGATCGGAGATCCTGGCCAGTAGCCGACGTCGAGGAGCGGTCACGGAACTGGCTTCCCGGCTCGGGGTCACAGTCTCCGAAGTCCCCTGGGGCGTGGCCGTCGTCGGGGCGGTCGTGGTCAATGCCACCCCATTGGGCATGGCGGGTGAACTCTTGCCCGAAGGGATAGTCGATGCTGCAGTCGGTCTGTTCGACCTCGCTTACGGGGCCGATACGACGCCGGCTGTGGCCGAGGCCGGCCGGCGGCCGGTGGCCGACGGCATCGACCTGCTGGTTGCTCAGGCAGCAAGATCCTTCGAGATGTGGACGGGTAGACCCGCTCCGCTCGAAGTGATGGAGACCGCGGCCAGGGGTCAATCGACCTTGGCATAGCCGGTTGCCCCGGGATGGGTGAGCAGGCGGATGGACTCCCCGGGTGTAGCGAGACCCGGTGGCGCGCTTTGGCCAGACGCCGGGTTGGCAGGGCGGCGTTTCCCGTTCCCAGCTCGCCGTTCCCCCGATCAAGTCCCGGTAGCTTCAAGCACCACGACGGCTCTGGCAACACCATTCGGGAAGCGGGTGACGGGCAACGGGAACCGGGAACGGCTTCTACAGATCGACACCACCGGCCGGCGTGGACCCTTGGTCCCTCTTCTGGCTCAAGCCTTGACTCCGAACTGCCGAAACCCTCGTGAAGTAACCGTTCCGGCGTGTTTGCCACGCCAGGCACGACATGAGGAGATCGGGTGGCGCAGCGCGAGAATATCGGAGCGATCCTGGTTCGTGAGGGTCTAGTCACGGATGAGGACTTGCAGGCAGCTCGCGGCATCCAGGCTGAAACCGGCGAGGCGCTCACTCGCGTGCTGGTCGATGAGAGGATGATCGACGAGACCAAGCTCGTTCGAGTGCTGGCCGACCACATGGGGATCGAGTATGTGAGCCTGGCCGATGTGACGGTCGACCCAATCGCCGCCCTTCTCATCCCGGAGACGCTGGCACGGCGTTACAGCGTCATCCCGTATGGGTTCGAAGATGACGCTCTGCTGATTGCGATGGCGGATCCGAGCAACGTGTTGGTGATCGACGACATCCGTGCTATCACCGGTCTGCGGGTGGTGGCGCGGATCTCGACCAGATCCGACATCTTGGATGCCGTCCGGCGGATGGGGGCATACGACGACTCGGTATCCGACCTTGCCGGCATGATGACCGAGGAGGAGGAACCAGAGGATCTCAGCAATCTCGAGGCTGCGGTCGAGGAAGCTCCAATCGTCAAGCTGGTGAACACGCTGGTGACTCGGGCGGTGAACGAGCGAGCCTCAGACATCCACATCGAACCGGGGGAGCACGATCTGCGAATCCGATTCCGGATCGACGGAGTGCTCCATGAGGTCATGTCTTCACCTCGGTCCGTGTCCGGGGCGGTGGTGAGCCGTCTGAAGATCATGGCGGAACTCGACATCGCCGAACGTCGGGTTCCTCAGGATGGACGGGTGAGCCTCAGGGTGTCGGGTCGTCCCATCGACCTCCGAGTAGCGACGCTTCCTTCGATATACGGAGAGAAGGTCGTCATCCGGATCCTCGACAAGGACGATGCGGTTCTGGAGCTGGCGGATCTGGGGTTTCTGCCCGAATCGCTCGATCGTTTCGAAGCGTCTTACCGCAAGCCCTACGGCACCATCCTCGTCACCGGACCCACCGGGTCCGGGAAGACCACGACGTTGTATTCGACCCTGAACATTCTCAACAAACCTGACGTCAACATCATCACTGTGGAGGATCCGGTCGAGTACCGGCTACCCGGCATCACCCAGGTCCAGGTAAACCGCAAGGCCGGCCTGAAATTTGCCACGGTACTCAAATCGATCCTGCGGTCCGATCCCGACATCATTCTCATCGGCGAGGTACGTGACGGTGAGACGGCTGCGATCGCGATCGAAGCTGCGCTCACCGGCCACCTAGTACTCACGACTCTTCACACCAACGACGCCGCATCAAGCGTGGGTCGGCTGATAGACATGGGTGTGGAGCCCTATCTGGTGTCGTCCTCGATCGACTCGATCCTGGCGCAGCGTCTGGCGCGTCGTATCTGCGATCGCTGCAAAGTCTCCAAGGAGGTCGAGGGCGATCTGGTGAGGCAGATGGGATTCGACCCGGACGACGGACCGCTGACGATCTTCGACGCGGTCGGTTGCAAGGTGTGCTCGGACACCGGCTATCGCGGTCGTCTTTCGATCAACGAGATCCTGCTCATGTCAGAGGAAATCCAACATCTCGCCGTCGAGCGGCGCCCATCCGATGAGATCAAGAAAGTGGCGGTCGAGCAGGGGATGAAGACCCTACGACGCGACGGGATGGACAAGGTGAGGTTGGGTCTCACGACCCTGGAAGAAGTAATGAGGGTGGTGGTTTGAGATGACGGTAGACCCTTCGCGTGGAGTTGCAGAGGTTCTCGTCGACCAGCGGCTCATCACCACCGATGACCTCATGATCGTTCAGGGCGAGGCAGACGCAGCCGGAGACGACGTGCTGGAGAGGCTCGTGGCCTCCGGTCGGGTGCGGCGGATCGACGCTCTCAGCGCACTCGCCGACCGTCTCGAAGTGCCGCTGTTCGACCCGGCCGACTTCATTCCCGATCCGGAGACGATAGGGAAACTCGACGCCGCCACGGCTCTGGCGGAGAGCGCCCTCCCGATCAGCCTGCGTGACGACGTCCTTACGATTGCTGTGGCGGATCCACTGGACGCGGCGAAGCAAAAGCGTCTGCGAGCCGCGGCACACACCGAGGTCCGGCTGGCCATAGCTCCCGAGAAGGAACTCGTTGAAACCGTTCGGCGGGTCTACCTCGCCCAGCCATCGGCCACCGGCTTGGATCCGGACGCACCGACTCCGATCGGCGTGGCGCCACGGGGGGCACCTGCAGAGGCCTCCTATCACATCAACGATCTGCTGGCGGTCCTGATGGATCGGGGTGGGTCGGACCTCCACCTGTCTGCAGGTTCGCCGCCGCAGATGCGCCTCAACGGCCGTTTGGTGCCGATCGAGGGCTACTCGGTGCTGCGCCCGGCCGAGCTGAGGGCCATGGTCTACGACATTCTGTCTGCGCGCCAGCGCGAGGAGTTGGAAGACCGCCTCGAGCTGGACGCCTCTCACCCGATGGCAGGTCGGGGCAGGTTCCGAACCAGCGTCTTCTTCCAGCGGGGCTCGGTGGGAGTGGTAATGCGCGCTATCCCGAATCGGATTGCATCACTCGAGGAGCTGGGAATGCCGCCGATCGTTGCCGAGCTGGTCGGGAAGCCAAGGGGGTTGGTTCTCATTACCGGAGCCACCGGCTCCGGTAAGTCGACCACGCTCGCCTCCATGATCGACCTGATCAACACCGAGCGTTCTCTCCACATCATGACGGTGGAGGATCCGATCGAGTTCATGCATTCCCATCGCAACTCGATCGTGAATCAGCGTGAGGTAGGTGCCGACACGGCCTCGTTTGCAAACGCCCTGCGGCACGTATTGCGGCAGGACCCGGATGTGATCCTGGTCGGAGAGATGAGAGACCTCGAGACGATGTCGACCGTTCTCACCGCCGCCGAGACCGGGCACCTGGTCCTGGCCACCTTGCACACTCACGACGCTCCCGGCTCGATCGAGCGGATCATCGATGTGTTCCCGCCGTTCCAGCAGCGTCAGGTCCGGGTGCAACTCGCCGAGAGCATTCAGGGTGTGGTGAGCCAGCAGTTGCTTCCCACGGTCGACGGCAACGGGCGGGTTCCGGCGGTAGAGGTGATGGTGGCAACGCCGGCCATCCGTAACTTGATACGAGAGGGCAAGGTCCCTCAGATCAAGAGCGCCATGCAGGCCGGCGGCAAGTACGGGATGCGGACCATGGACAAGGCGTTGGCAGACCTCGCTCGCTCCGGGCGGGTCGATGTGACGCTGGCGAATGACCGGGCCGACTCACCCGAGGACTTCATGACGTTGATGGGAGGTGCCGGACGATGACCACAATGACCTATGAATACCGAGCCCGGGACAAGTCGGGGGAGATCCATTCCGGACAAATGGAGGGCTCGTCGTCCTCTGCAGTGGCCGGGACGCTGCGCGAGAAGGGATATATCCCTTTGCGCATCGAGGCCCGGAAGTCGACGGCGATGCACAAGGAAATCCAGATTCCTGGGTTCAAGAAGAAGGTCAAGACAAAGGACATCGCGATCTTCAGCCGACAGTTGGCCACGATGGTCAACTCCGGACTCACCCTCATCAGGGCACTGACGATTCTCGACGAACAGACCGAGAGCCCAGTCCTCAAGAAGGTCATCGGCGAGGTCCGCACCACCGTCGAGCAAGGGTCCAGCCTCTCGGCAGCGCTAGAGGCTCATCCGAATGTCTTCAGTCACCTTTATGTGTCGATGGTGCGAGCCGGCGAGGTCGGGGGTGCGCTCGACGAGACGCTGGTGCGCCTCGCCGACACCCTGGAGGCTGCCGTCAGGCTTCGTTCCAAGGTGAAGTCGGCGATGGCGTACCCGATGGTCGTTTTGGTCCTGATCGTTGTGATCGTCACCGGAATGCTGGTGTTCGTGGTCCCGATCTTCGAGGGCATGTACGCCGAGCTCGGAGGCACCCTGCCGCTGCCGACCCAGCTGCTCATCACCATTTCCGGGATCCTGACCTCGTTCTGGTGGTTGATCTTGGCCGGTCTGATCGGCGGGGTAGTCGGTTTCAAGCGTTGGAAGAAGACCGATGCCGGGCTCGCCGCCTGGGATCGATTCAAGGTCAGGCTTCCGATCTTCGGCGAGCTGGTGCAGAAGATCGCCATCAGCCGGTTCGCCCGAACGTTCGCGGTGTTGAGCCGTACCGGGGTTCCGGTACTCCAGACGCTCGACATTGTGTCGTCGACCTCGGGGAATTGGCTGATGTCCGAAGCGACCAAGGACATTCAGTCGTCGGTCAAGCGAGGCGATTCCTTGGTGGCGCCGCTCCATAAGCACGACATTTTCCCGCCGATGGTGACCCATATGATGGCGGTGGGCGAGGAGACCGGCGCCCTCGACAGCATGTTGGCGAAGGTGGCCGATTTTTACGACGCTGAGGTGGAAGACACGGTCAGCGCCATGACTTCGCTGATCGAGCCGCTGCTCATCGTGGTGATGGGTCTCGTGGTGGGCGGGATCCTAATTTCGCTGTACCTGCCGATGTTCAACATCGCCAACCTGATCCAGTAGCCCAAGTCCGGAGTCCTGAATCCAGACAGCGGACTCCTTTGATTCTTTGCCGTGTCGGGAGGTCAGAAGCGCCTAAGGACTTGGCCTCCTGGAGCCGATAACCACCACGGGCGCAACAGCGCCTCTCACCAGAGAATCAGGAGGTTATCGAACATGATGAAGACTATCCGACGTGGGCTGAACAAGGATGAGGGTTTTACGCTCATCGAGCTCATGGTCGTGGTGATGATTATTGCAGTTCTAATCGCCATTGCCATCCCCTCGTTCCTTGGTTTCCGCAAGTCCGCCCAGGACCGCTCGGCTCAAAGCGAGTTGCGCAACGTTCTTCTCTCTGAGAAGGCGTTCTGGTTGGACAACGGTGACTACACCGAGACCACGGCAGACATCACCGCATTCGAGCCGAATGCGAACATGAACGCCGATCCGACCCTCGGTGTCGCCGCTGACCTGCGCGACGCCACCAGCGACATCGTCTGTCTGACCCGTACGTCTGAATCCGGCAATTCGTTCTCCCTCTGGGAGAGCTCGACTGCTGGGACGTGGTACGGCGATACGGACCTGTCGGTGGCTGACTGTCCGGCTGCTGCTCCTGGTACCTATACCCAGGGTGGCTGGTAGACCCACGGTCAATCACTTGACCTAGAGACAGGGGCGGGTTTCCCGCCCCTGTCTCGCGTGGTGTCGCGATCGTCACATCCCCCAAGGATCGGCGGCGCGGCGACGTTGCTGTTGTACGCTCGCCGGCAAAGCCATCACCTCATGGTTCCGAGGCTCGGCGGTAAGGATCAAAAGATCAGGAGCGGACATGACCACGAGCTCCCGCGGCTCAGCCACATGATCGAGATCTTCGTCGCAGGGTTCGTTGGTCTGCTCATCGGCTCGTTCGTCAACGTCGTTGCCTATCGGATTCCCCAGGGCATCTCGGTCATCACCCCGGCGTCGGCCTGCCCATCCTGTGGTCACGAGATCAGGTCTCGGGACAATCTCCCGGTCATCGGGTGGCTGATGCTGCGCGGCAGATGCCGCGATTGCGACGCACCGATCTCGATTCGATATCCGATGGTCGAGGCGGCTACCGCAGGTACGTTTGCGGCTGCGGCCGGGTTGCTGGGGCCGGTGTGGGTCTTGCCTGCTTATTTGTGGTTCGGCGGAGTGACGATCGCACTGGTTCTCACCGACCTCGACATTAAACGCATACCCAATCGGATTCTCTATCCGGGAACGATCGTTGCCGCCATCCTCCTCGGCGGGGGAGCGGCGCTCGACGGGGATCTGGCACAGTTCGGGCGTGCTCTCATCGGTGGCGCCGGTTACTTCTCGTTGCTCCTGCTGGTGGCGCTGGTCGCCCGGGGCGGCTTTGGATTCGGTGATGTCAAGTTGGCTTTTCTTCTGGGAATGTTCACCGCCTACCGCGCCTGGGGTTCGCTCTTCGTTGCGGTGCTCGGCAGTTTTGTCATCGGCGGGCTCTTGTCCATCGGTCTGCTGGCGGCGCGCCGGGTCGGCCGCAAGGACGCAATCCCTTTTGGGCCCTCGATGGTCTTGGGATCCTATGTGGGCATTGCTTTCGGGGAGTCTCTCGCTCGCTGGTACATCGGGTAGGAGCCGCAGGCCGTTTCCCGTTTCCAGTTCCCCGTTTCCCGAATCAAGTCCCGGTACCGCTAAGCGCCACCTCAGCTCCGGCAACACCAGTCGGGACTCGGGAATCGGGCAACGTAGCCTTGGGAGATCGAGCGTCGGGCCGACAGGCCGGCGCCGGTTCCACAAGAGCACCCTCTCCGCCCATGGCTCTGCGCGCTTAGCTTCGGCGTTCGGGTCCTCTCGGCCCGGGACCCCAGCCCCCGGCTGTCGAGTCCGCGCCTTGCGGGGCGCCCTCTTGCCCCCTAAACCGCGCTCAGCGCGAAAACCTCGCGCCCTGAGTTGTCGGGAGTCCTTGGTACGACGCCGCCGGGGATGTAGCCTTTTCCCCACACAGGCGTAGTTACAGGCCTGAAATTTGGTGAGGAGCCTCGAGAGGCCCGAAGGGGCCATATGGAGTAGGCCATGGCGGTCGCCGTCGGACTTGATATCGGATCGGAGGCGGTACGGGCTGCAGTCGTGGAAAGCGGCAAGTCGACACCCGTGCTGCGTAGATTCGTAGAAATACCATTGCCCCCCGGCGTTGTCACGGCCGGGGACGTCACAGACACAGGCGCGGTGAGCGAAGCGGTCGCGGCGCTGTGGAAGCGACATCGCTTGCCGCGCAAGAATGTGATCATCGGGATCGCCAACCAGCGGGTGATCGTTCGCCAGGTGGACGTCGTCCACCTCGAGGAATCGGAGCTGGTCGAAGCCCTCCCGTATCAGGTGCAGGACGCGATCCCGATTCCGATAGAGGATGCGGTGCTCGACTACGTGCCTCTGGAAGAATTCACCACACCAGAAGGCGACCTGATGCTTTCGATCCTGGTGATCGCCGCCCAACGTGAGATGGTGGATGGCCTGGTCGAGATTGCCGCCGGAGCCGGCCTCGAGATCGCCGCGATCGATCTCCAGGCCTTCGGTCTGGTCCGAGCAGCCTTCGGTACCGATCTTTTGCTGGGCGGATCCGGGCCTCAGGCTCTACTCGACATCGGTGCCTCGATGTCGCAGATCGTGGTCGTGCGCGAAGGGATCACGCGGTTCGTCCGAATTCTGCCGCTCGGCGGGGATCAGTTCACGGAGGCGCTGTCGTCGGGTTTGGCGATGTCGCGCGAAGACGCCGAGGAGTTCAAACGCAGGGTCGGAGTGGCTCCCGAAGGGTTCCCTGAAGGAGATGACGAAGAGTCGACCGGCCGCCGCATCCTGACCCGGTCGGCGGACAGCCTGATCGATGAGATCCGTGGCTCGGTCAACTATTACCTCACACAGGCTGGAGAGTCGGCGCTCGAGCGCCTGGTGGTCGCCGGAAACGGGGCTCGTTTACCGCATCTGGCCAACCGTGTCGGGCAAGCACTCAATGCAAAGGTCGAGCCGGTTCGGGTACTCGATCACGTAAGCGTGGGAAGAATCCAGATGACGGAGAGCCAGTTGCTCGATTTCCAGCCGGTTCTTCCGGCGGCGGTCGGTCTCGCCCTCTGGGGGTCATATGTGGTTCCACCGACCAACCGCTTCGCCCATGTGTCGTAAGGGCAGGCAATGAGACCAATCAATCTGCTGCCGCCCGAGTTCGGACAGAGGCAGATCCGCCGGCGTCGCATGGCTCTTCTCGGCTTTGCGTTTGTTGTCTACCTCGCCCTGCTCGGCATGGGCGTACTCATGTGGTCGGGCAGAGTCGACGACGCCAGGCGGGACGTGGAGGCTCAAAACTCGATCGTCCAGACACTGCAACGGGAAGTCATCGGACTGGCCGGTTCCGGGGAGTTGGCGATCCGCTTCCAGGAAAAGGCCGACTTGGTCAACGCAGCCCTGAGCCGGGACGTCGACTGGGGCATCATCATGAACGATCTGGCGAGGCTGCTTCCGCCGCGTCTGTGGGTTGAGACCTTCTCCGGCAACGTCCTGCGCGAGACCATTCCCGGCGTCATCGGTCAGGTGTCTTTCAGTGGCGTCGGTTTCGATTTTCCCGACGTATCCGCCTGGCTGCGAGCTCTCGACTCCGAGCAATTCGCCGGGATCACCGGAACCTGGGTCAGCAGTCTTTCACAGGGAGTCGTCGGCGATGACGATGTGGTCACGTTTGCAAGCACTGCCGTGCTGACGCCGGCCGCAGTGACCAATCGGGCAGAAAACCTGATTCCCGAGGTTCCCTGATGCGCCGCGTTGGACTCCTGGTGACTCTGGCGGTACTCCTGGTGACCGGAGCGTGGTGGATGCTCCTGATCAGCCCGAAGAACGGGGACATCGCCGACCTCGAGCAAGAACTCATCGGTGCCATCGACACCGAGCAGCGGTTGAGGGTGCAGATAAACGAACTCGAGACGATTCGCCAGG
>JACZWZ010000022.1:24116-26114 GCA_022571885.1 Acidobacteriota bacterium | reverse complement strand
CCGCTTTTCGAATCAAGTCCCGGTAGTTTCAGGCGCCTAGACAGCTCCAGCAACACCACTCGGGAAACGGGAGACGGGCAACGGGAAACGTAGCCCTGCGAGATCTGGCATCGGAACAGCGGGTCGCGATCGGTTCACCAAACAAGCACTTGACATTCCAGGCGACTGGAATCTGTACGGTACGGCTCTCCTCCGAAGTATTGCTCCATGAACGACCAACACCAGCAACATCAACAGACCTCCGTCGAGTCGGCCAACGGTCACGACAAGCACGAGGGCCACTCGCCCGAGATGTTCCGCGACCGTTTGTGGCTCAGCCTGGTGTTGACGGTTCCGATTCTCTACCTCAGTTCCCAATTCCAGGATTGGTTCGGGTATCAGGCGGCAGAGTTCGGTGGCGATTCTCTGGTCAACCCGATCCTGGCAACGGTCCTGTATTTCTACGCGGGGCAGGTCTTCCTCAAGGGGTCGGTACGTGAGTTGCGGAGCCGACGGCCGGGAATGATGACCCTGGTGGCGGTGGCGATCACTGTTGCCTACGTTTACAGCGTCGCAGTGTCGATGGGTCTCGACGGCAAGCCGTTCTACTGGGAATTGGCCACCCTGCTCGACGTAATGCTCTTGGGGCATTGGATTGAGATGCGCTCGATCCAAGCCGCATCGTCGGCGCTCGACGACCTCGCCGCCATGGTGCCCGACACCGCTCACCTCGTGGCTTCTGATGGATCGGTGGCGGAGGTGGCGGTAGCGGTGCTGAAGGTCGGCAACAAGGTCCTCATCCGTCCCGGTGAGCAGGTGCCGATCGACGGCACGATCGTCGACGGTGCGTCTTCGGTCAATGAGTCGTTTTTGACCGGTGAGTCCCGCCCGGTCCCCAAGGGTGATGGCGACGAAGTGATCGCCGGTTCGGTAAACGGCGAGGGTGCCCTCACCGTGGTGATCACCCGGCTGGGTGACGAGACGGCTCTCAGCCAGATCATCCGCCTGGTGGCCGATGCCCAAGCATCGCGGAGTCGGTATCAGGCATTGGCCGATCGGGCGGCCATGTGGCTCACGGTGGTGGCGATCGGCGTGTCCGTTCCCACCTTCGCGGTGTGGCTTCTCTTCGGCTCGGCCGGCCTCACGTTTGCGATAGCGCGTTCGGTGACGGTGCTGGTGATAGCTTGCCCGCACGCTCTGGGACTGGCCATCCCGCTGGTGACCACGAATGCGACCTCGATCGCAGCCCGTAACGGGATATTGGTCCGGAATCGGGAGGCCTTCGAGCGTGGCCGCGGGGTGTCGGTGATCGCATTCGATAAGACGGGGACACTGACCGAGGGTCGGTTCGTGGTCACCCGGGTCACCACCGACGGACGAGTAGCCGAAGCAGACGCCTTGGCGCTTGCGGCGTCCCTCGAAAGATCATCGGAGCACCCATTAGCGGCGGCGATCGTCGACTCGGCTGAGGCGGCCGGAGCACCGATTCCGGCGGGAGCGCAGGTGACCGCGGTGCCCGGCTTCGGCGTCGAGGGCACGGTGGATGGTCGCCGGATCCGGGTGGGGAGACCGGAGTGGGCCGAGGAGCTCGGCGTGGCCATTCCGGCCTCGATCGATGCCGCACTCGGCGTCGCCGACGACAAGGGGGAGAGCGCGATATTGCTCATCGATGGTTCTGAGGCGGTCGCAGTCGTGAGCCTGGCCGACAAGGTGCGTGACGGTGCTCGAATTGCTCTCGACCGGCTTCGGGAGCTCGGCATAGAACCAGTCATGATCACCGGTGATGCCGAGGCGGTGGCTCGCACCGTTGCCGTCGAAATGGGCATTGACCGGTTCTTTGCCCGGGTGCTGCCCGATCAGAAGGCGCAACTGATCCGCAACCTCAAGGAAGAGGGCCTGGTCGGCTTTGTCGGCGACGGCATCAACGATGCACCGGCGCTGCTGGAGGCCGATCTCGGCATCGCTATCGGTGCCGGTACCAATGTCGCCATCGAGTCTGCCGACCTCGTGCTCATCGAG
>JACZWZ010000022.1:0-24106 GCA_022571885.1 Acidobacteriota bacterium | reverse complement strand
GGGCACGGGTCCAGCCAACCCTCAAGCACGAGCGCGTCGATGACGCCTACGTGATCCCGGTCCCAGCCGAGTGCGCCCGCTATGTCCTCGTCCGACCACCGGCCGATGTCGCCGCGGCGATAGAACTCGCCCGGGCCACCTCGCGCAAGATGCGCCAGAACCTTGTGTGGGCCAGTGGTTACAACCTGGTGGCGATTCCACTGGCGGCCGGAGCCCTCTATTCCTTCGGGGTGGTGCTCGATCCGGCGATTGGGGCACTCCTCATGAGCATTTCCACCGTGATCGTTGCCGTCAATGCCATGCTGTTGCGCCGGTTCAAGCTCACACGAGGGGTTCGAGCGGTCGACCAGGAGGCCGTGCCCGCATATGGCTAGACCCAAGAACAGACCACGTGCTCGCCGCCGCTCCACGGGGGCGACGTCGCCGGCGTCGGGGTCCGGTCGCAAGTGGTTGTGGATCCTGGGTTCGGTGATAGTCGGCGGGGGCGTCATTGCCCTTGGATTGCTGTCAGGTTCTCAGAGCCAAACGACGTCTGCCGGGGTGCGCGATCCGGTCGAGATCGCCCGGGGAGCGGAGATCTACTCGGCCAACTGTGCGGTGTGCCACGGCACCGATCTCGAGGGCACGGGAACCGGTCCGCCCTTTCTGAACGTGATCTACGCCCCGAACCGTCATGCCGACGAGGCCTTCCAGCGCGCCGTCCTCGGGGGAGTCGTCCCACATCATTGGGACTATGGAAAAATGGCGCCCGTCGACGGTCTCGACCGCAGCGAGGTAGCCCTGATTGTCGAGTTCGTGCGGTCACAGCAGGAGGCCGCAGGCATCATCCGAGATCCGTGATCACTAGAAGCCCTCTTTCTTTGGAACCTGGCAGTGGCTCAGCAGATCCGATTGACATGGAAGCAGTACCGGCGGCTGCGATCAGGTCGTGAATCTCAAGCAGTCCGGGCGACGGTTCTCACAAAACGATCGATGCCCACACCCAATTCGGCGAGACGCTCGTCTTCGATCGAGTAGTAGGACCACTTGCCTCGCCGCTCCCTGCTGATGATGCCGGCGTTTAGCAGCGTCTTGAGGTGGTGGCTGATCGTCGATTGAGCCAAATCTATGTGCCGCTCGACGTCGACGACGCAAACCGGTTCTGCGGTGACGGCCAGCAGATGGAGGATCGCAACTCGGTGCGGGTCGCCCAACGCCTTGAAGCCCGCTGCTAGATCTGCTCCCCGCTCGTTGTCGAGGGGGTCGGCCCGCAGCGGCTGACAGGCGGCTCCGTCGGCGTCGGTGCACTCGCAGGTCATCTGTCCAGAATCCGTCACATTGACCCTTTCCCCGGGAATAGATCGATGATCTTCGATGGTTGGTCCCATCGATGAATATCGATCTAATGATAATCGACACAGCAGACAACGCATGACATTGGCTCCAATTCCCGATGTCACATGCGGTCGACAAGGAGCACGATGTGAAGCTGGAACACGTGATGGATCTCAAGGCCCGCCTCTACTCACCGGTAATCGACACAGGTAAGGGCCCGTTCGGCACCCGCTACATCTACCGCGAAGCCGACGGCACCTTCGAGGGTCCGAAGCTCAAGGGCCGGGTTCTACCCGGCGGCGGTGACACGCCTCTGGCCGACGACGACGGCACGATGCGGCTCGACATCCGCGCCACGCTCGAAACCGACGACGGAGCGTTCATCTATTTCCACAGCCAGGGTGTGTGGAGAGCCGATCCCGCCCAGCAACCACCGGAGGAGGGCAAGGCGGCCGAATTCGGCGACATGTACATCATGTCCACGCCCCGGTTCGAGACCGGTGACGAGCGCTACAAGTGGCTGAACGACTTTGTCTACGTGGCGGAGGGCAAGGTCGACATGCTCGAAGAGGATGGGTACCTCGCTGAGGTGACCTGGCGCATCTATTCGGTCGCCAATGACTGATAGCCGCGCCACGACCGTAGAAGAGGTCCCCCAGGGAGATGTCTCCCTACTCGACCACCCGGTGGCCCAGGAATTGCTGAACTCTGCGATCCCGGCCCGTCTCGGCTACGTGGCCCTCGACGGCACGCCGCGGGTCACCCCGATCTGGTTCTCGTGGACCGGTGAAGAGTTTGTGTTCGGTGCCGCCGGCGGCTCGCCAAAGGTAAAGGCCCTACTGGCCAGCCCGCCGGTAGCGGTGACGATCGACACCGAGACCGCTCCCTACAAGATCCTTCTCGTGCGGGGCCGGGCTCGAGTCGAGATCGTCGAAGGGGTCGTAGAGGAGTACGCCGAAGCGGCACTTCGCTACTTCGGACCCGAGCAAGGTGCTCGGTTCCGCGACCACGCCAAGTCGAGTTTCACCGGGATGGCACGGATCACCGTAAAGCCTGGGTGGGTCGGGCTGATCGATTTCCAGACCCGCTATCCGAGTGCCTCCTGAGCCGGTGGACCATCCCGCCGACATCACAAGCAGTACGACCAAATAGGAGAGACACCATGACAACCAACACCGAACCCCAATCCCAGAACTGCTGCTCGGTTCCCGATTCGGCGGCGGCGGCAGATGACGGCACGGTTGCATTCGAGGAGCTTCGCGGTGAAGAGATACCGGCGGATGTTGCCGCGATCCGTTCTACAGGATTCAAGCTGCTGCTCGACACCGGCAATCCGGTCACCGTCGAGGATCTGATAGATGCAACCGGTATCCCCGCGGCGAGGGTCGCCGAGATCTTCGACGCGGTGAGAGTCCGCGGCCGGGTCGAATTCGACGACCAGGACCGACTCATCGGGCTTGCCGGACTCACCTTGGCACCGACTCGACACCAACTCACCATCGACGGATCGATCCGATGGTCCTGGTGCGCCCTCGACGCCGTCGGCATCCTGGGAGCTCTCCGGGCGACCGGAACCGTCAAGTCGAGCGATCCCCACACCGGCGACGAGATCGAGATCGGGTTTGTCGAAGGCAAAGCCGAAACCGAAGCGCACCTCTTCATCCTCGGCGGATACACCGAAGAGGGCAACGTCCGCCAGAACTGGTGCTCACGAGTGAACTTCTTCATCAGTCGCCGCGCCGCCGAGGAGTGGGTCGCCGACAACGGTCTCGAAGGCGACATCGTCGCCGTCTCCGACATCAGTGATGATGCCGCCGCGATGTGGCAGCCGGTGGTCGACCTAGCCGCACCGCAGGTCTGCTGAGCCTCCAGACCTCGGCGAGTTTCCCTAGTCGGTTGGTCTCCCCAGCCTTGCGTATTCGGGGTTGGCTATGAGTCCGAGTGAGTTGGCGAGGCGTCCGGTGAAGCTGAACATGGCGGCGACCTCGATGATGTGGAGTATGTCCTCGTCGGCCCAACCGACTCGGCGTAGTTCATCGAGGTCCTCGCCGATGATCCGTTCGGCGGCCCCGGCAACCTTGACCGCGAAGTCGAGCATTGCCCTGACCTTGGGTTCCAGATTGGCGCGTCGGTAGTTGCTCAGCAACTGATCGACCAGCACCGGGTCTCTGGTGCGGAGCCGGCACGCGGCTCCATGGGCCATCATTCAGTAGTGGCAGTCGTTTTCGGTCGAGACCACCACCGCGATCATCTCGCGTTGCGGCTTGGTCAGTTTCGAGTCTGACGATCCGCGCATCAGGTCGTCGAAGTAGTTCCACCATCCCATAAAGTGACCGGGCAGGAGCGCAAACGCCGACATGATGTTGGGCACAAAGCCGATCTTGTCGGAAAAGCCTTCCACCAGGGTTCGCACCTCGTCGGGCCATTCGGACTCCGACGGGACCCGCAACTGCGAAATCGGGTTCTCGGTACTCATCTCGTCCTCTCCTCTGAAACCACTCGACGGCTCAATCCTTCTGGTCTCGATGCGTCTACGGCCGGCTCCCTTGCAGCATCGCAAGCATGCGATCGGCTCTCTCTTTGAGGGTGTCCAGGTCGGCCATCATGCGGTTGGGGGGAAATGACTCCGGCATGCCGGCCAACATCCGATCGCACATCTCGGCGCAATGCTCTCGCATGGCAGGGCCCATACTCTCAGCCATCTTGCGAACGGCCAGACAGACACCGACTGCGACCACCAGGAAGACAAGCAGACGCCTCATGCGTTGCCCTCCAGCTTGCGGCGCATGGTGTCGAACTGCTCGTCAGTGAGTTCGCCGGCGGCGTAACGGCGCCGCAAGAGTTCCATGGCGCTCTCCGCACGGTGACTGGCGGCATCCGGGTAACCGCCGACACGATCCATCCACATCGGGGAGCCGCGACGCCAGAAACCGAAGATCAGCAAGATCACCAGAACCATCAAGATCATCGGAAGGACCATCCACCAACCGCTTCCATCAAACATGTGACCATCCCCGTCGAACAACCAACCGTTAACTACCAACAGTGACCCTCCTCCATGCGGCGACGCGACCGCACCGCATCTTCGAATGACTCCCTCTGTTCCGCAGCGCTTGCCGGTAAGAGACACAATGGTCGGTGAGCCTTCGACGCCACTAGGGCACAAAGACCCTTGCGCGATTTCGACAACAGCCACCAGACCCGGTATCGGCACTGTGTCGGGTTTACGGCATTTGATGGCGGGGTCGACGGGTCGAGGCTGTTGTTGGTTGCATGTTGAAGTTGGCCAGCAGAGGGGTCATCAGGTTCCACGCCAGCCAGGGAAGGTTCAAGCAGGCCGTGCTCCGCACCGGCCACGCGATCTACATGGCGGTCCCGCCTCCACTGCGAAGACATGTGGCCTCCGGCTACATCGGGGTGACGCTTCTCCTGAAACGGGTGCTCCGAGTGGAGGAGCAGACCGAACTCACGCCCCTGGCGGATGCCGGCACCCTGTCCTTCTGGGGTGTTCCGAAGGTCGACATCGCAACGTTCAGCCTGACCGTTGAAGGCGCCGTCGAACGACCACGCTCCTTCGACTACGACGAGCTCATGGCGCTGCCGTCAGTCGATCAGCTGGTCCGCATGGACTGCGTCGGCGGATTCCGCAACAACACGCGCATGAGCGGTGTCCGCCTCGACACGCTGTTCGACATGGTCGGCCTCGCACCCGGGGCACAGCGGGCAGTGTTCCATTGCGCCGACGACTACTTCGAGTCGATCACGCTCACCGACCTTCGCCGGCACGACGCCTTTCTGGCGTACTCGGTGAACGGCACGGCGGTGCCCCACCTGGGATATCCCCTCCGCCTGGCGATTCCGGGTAAGTACGGGTACAAGTGGCCGAAGTGGGTGACCCGGATCGAGATCGTGGCCGACGACCGAAAGGGATACTGGCCAGAGCGTGGCCTTCCCGACAGGGGCAACGTCGGTGATCGTCGTTAGAGACAGTTCTCACTGCCGACCTCGCCCTTGAAGATCTTGATAGGACTGACCCCGGCGGGCCGATGGCGAGAATCCCGTCCTCGTCACAGAAGACGATGTCCCCGGCAGAGGAGGTCAGCCCACCGAACTCCACCGGCACGTCTCTTTCGCCGCTGCCCGTCTCTGCTCCGGCGTGGGTCCCGTCCCCAAGGCCTTGATCCCGATCGGACGCCCATTCGAGAGCCGACCTGTCGGTGACACCATCGTTGGTTATGAGCCCGGCCCATCCATTGCTGACAGCGATTCCGGCTATTTGATCCCTACCAGCGCGGCTCGCAGAGAGTCGCCTCCGTCGACCACCAATACTGCGCCGGCGCCAGGGGTGGAAGGGAGGCTCTTCAGAGAAAGTGGGTCGTGTTCACGAGCTGATGACTCTTCATAACCAAACCGACCCACTACCCGGTGGAGGGGGTCTCGGCGCGGGCCGGTGCGTTACCGTCCACGCTGTGAAGGAAGTGCTCGAGAGCCCCGCTCCCGCAATTACATCGACCGCGGCCGCCACCATCGCCGACCGATTGTTCGGTATCACGGGTCGGGCGGTCGCCCTCGGTGGCGAGCGCGATGCGAACTTCATACTCGTCACCTCCGACTCCAAGTTCTCCCTCAAGATCGCCAATCCGGCCGAGCGGCCGGGCGTCATCGAAATGCAGCAGCTCGCCCTGCAACACGCCGGCAACGCCGACGCCACGTTGCCCATCCCCCGTCCCATCGCGACCCGCCAAGGTCATCTGGTCGGTTCAGTCGAACTCGAAGAGGGTGTGGCTGCGGTCCGCCTCCTCACATACCTCGAAGGTGCCGAGATACCCGCCGGCTTCTCAACCGGGCCGTTGCGCCACGACATCGGTGCTTGTCTCGCCCGGCTCGACAAGGCTCTGCTCGGTTTTGAACACCCAGAACAGGACCGGGAGTACCTGTGGGATCTAGTCCAGCTGAGCGCGATCCGCCCACTGGCGCACCATCTGCCGGGTCAGCAATTCGAATTCGTCTCGAATTGGTTGGATCGCTTCCGCCACGAAGTCGAGCCTCGGCTGTCCGCAACTCCCAACCAGGTCATCCACGCCGATTTCAATCCCTGGAATCTGCTGGTCGGCTTTGAGCGGCCGGAGTCGATAACGGGCGTGATCGATTTCGGTGACGTGATTCGGTCGCCCCGAATCATCGACCCCGCAATCGCAGTCGCCTATCAATGTTTCGGCCAACAAGACCTGGCCGGGGTGGCGGCCGACGTAGTGGGCGCCTATCACCAGGTGATGACCTTGAGTGGAGCCGAGATCGAACTGGTACCGGATCTGGTGATGGCCCGACTGGTTCAGTCGCTCACCATCGGGTGCTGGAGGGCGGAACTCCACCCCGAGAACCGTGATTACATTCTCGCCGACGCCGAGCCGGCGTGGCAGGCGATGCAGCGACTCGACCAACTCGGGACCGAGGCGATGGGTAGCGCCGTCGCCGAGGCATGCAGATCCCAATGACCCCGGCCGATCCCCGAGAGCGACGCGATCGGGTCTTTGGACCCGGGATGCATCTTTCTTACGATCGACCCGTCCACGCCGTGTCCGCTCGCAACGTTTGGATCACCGAGGCCGACGGGACCAAACTCCTCGACGCCTACAACAACGTCCCCCATGTCGGACACGGTCGACCCGAAGTGGTACGGGCGATCGCAGCCCAGGCTGCCCTGCTCAACACCAACACCCGCTACCTGGTGGACGGAGTGGCCGAATACGCCGAGCGATTGATCAGCCTTCTCCCCGAACCGCTCGATACCATGTTCTTCGCCAATTCCGGAAGCGAAGCCAATGACCTCGCCTGGCGGATTGCCCGCACCGTCACCGGCCACGACGGAGCCATCGTCACCGCCAACGCTTATCACGGTGCAACGGACCTCACGATGGCAACCTCTCCCGAGGGTTTGGCCGAAACCGGTGCAGCCCTTCCGGCGTGGGTCGCCACAATCGCCATACCGGGAGAACTCGACCAACCTTCTATCAGCTCGGCGCTGCATCGGCTGGGCCAATCGGGCCATGAGCCCGCCTTTTTGGCCATCGACACCGTGCTGTCCAGCGACGGGATTTTCGACCCCGGCCCGGCACTGAGCCCGCTGGCCGACCAGATCCGCGCCGCCGGAGGACTGTTTATCGCCGACGAGGTTCAGGCCGGCTTTGGTCGCATCGGAGAGACGCTGTGGGGTTTCGCCGAATCCGCCGTCGTGCCGGACATCGTCACGTTCGGCAAGCCGATGGGTAACGGCCACCCACTGGCCGCCGTGGTCACCAGGCGGGATGTCGCCGAGCGTTTCTCCGAGCGCGGCTACTACTTCTCTACCTTCGCCGGCAATCCGGTATCGGCCGCCGCCGGCATGGCCGTACTGGACGTGATGGCAGCCGAAGCCCTACCGCGGCGGGCCGAGAAGGTCGGTGGGTATCTGCGCGCTGCGATCCGCCACATCGATCATCCGGCAGTCGGCGAGGTGCGAGGGCGCGGCCAGTTCACCGGGGTCGAAATCCGTGGAGAAGAGGCCGGCGCTGCGGCGCACCGTATCGTCAACGCCATGCGAGAGCACGGAGTCTTGATCGGGGCCACCGGACCGCAGCAGAATGTGCTCAAGATCCGGCCTCCGCTGGTATTCACTGAGGAACACGCAGACATCCTCACCGCTGCGCTTCGGAAGGTGCTGACCGACCTCTAGGGCGTCGACGCTGCTGAGGTCGCGCCTTGGCGGACACCCACTCGAACCCACCAGCGAGAGGTTCCAGAACCGTTGACGAGACTAGCGTTTTCTGGGCGCCACCCACCCGAAGACCGACTCGAGGGCACCGGAGATTCCGAGGGTGAAACGCTCCACGATCCACACCGCCGCCATGGCCGCCGTGGCGCCAATCACGGTGCCGACGGCGACGTCCGACAACCAGTGAACCCGCAGGAAGGTGCGGCTCAGAGCCATTACTACCCCGTACCCCACTGCCACGTAGAACCAATGCCGAGCGGGTTTGCCTGCCTTGGCAAACACATAGACGAGTGCGATCGCCACTGCCATCGCCTCGACGGTGTGGCCGCTGGGGAAGGATGAGCTCGAGATGACCGCCTGGCTGAGTTCCGCCGGTGGCCGGGCCCGGTCGTACACGGCCTTGAGGATCGTGAGGGTTACCTCGGAGATGAAAATGGCACCGACCCAGACTCCGAGCCTGTCCCAGGCGGCCCGGCGCCCGAGCCAGACGGCGATGCCCAGGCGGGCCGGCACCGTCGCCCAGGCGCTGCCCGCATACGCCAGGACCTCGGCCAAGGTGGTCAATCCGCCCACTTCGGCGTCGACCATCACGTCAAGCCACCACCGGTCGACACGCTCGATGAATTCCCGGGCCGGCCCGATCGCCATGGCGACAAGTACGGCGGTCGTCGCGATCAGCCACCACAACAGAATCACCGCGTAGCGATGATGGGTCGCCTTGTCGTGGCCGAACTCGACGTCGCTGTCGATTTGGCTGGGGGTTCTTGCTCTCAGGAGGCCATAACCTAATGGGGCTGGAACCCGATCACCGGTATGGGCCGATCTCGGGGCATCGAGCGAATCGGCCACTGTCTGCTCGGGCCACCGGCCAGAGGTCGGTCCTGCTCGACCCCTTCGATCTCGACGGTGCCTCCTCAGGTTGAGGTTTTCGTTTCTCTATTCCTTGATTGCAAGATATCTTCGACCGATATCGCTACTCGTTCGGCAACGCCTGTCAACACCGCAAGTCCTCCCACCACATACACGGAGAGATGGACCGGGTTCAGGAAAACCCTGGCGGTGCTGATGGCGATGTCGTGGATTTGAGCTTCCATGTCGGATCCGATGCTCCTGCTAGATACGTCGTGAGGTTTCGGTGGTTCGCCCAATCAACTGGTGCTACAAGACGATGACGACCTTGCCTCTGGCGTGGTGTCCCAGCATATGGGCCACTGCCTTGGCGGCCTCGCTGAGGGGGTAGGTCTTGTCGATGATCACCTTGACGTCGCCGGATTCGAGGAGTGCGGCGAGGGCATCGAGGTTCTCGCGGCTCACCACCCAGTCTTTGACGAACTGCACATCGGTCGAGCCCCGTCCCATCAGGGCCGCCCGCACGGCCCTCGGCAGACCCGCCAGGAAGCCTCCGGTGTTGCCGATGCTGTTCGGAATGAATATCCCGTCGGGTGCCAGCACCTGAGCCGTTGCCGCAGGCGAGTGGTTCATCACGTTGTCGAGGATGACGTCATATCGCTGCTCGCTGCGGGTGAAGTCCTCCTTCGTGTAGTCGACGACGTGGTCGGCGCCGAGGGACCGAACCAGTTCGAGGTTCGAAGTGCTGCACACGCCGGTGACGTCGGCACCGAGCGCCTTGGCGATCTGCACCGCAAAGGTGCCGACGCCTCCCGAGGCGCCGTTGATCAGGACCCGGGTCCCGGGTCCGACTCGGCCCACGTCGCGGATGGCGATCAGCGCGGTGAGACCCGACATGACGGATGCGGCAGCATTTTCGAAGGGGAGGCCGACCGGCTTCTTGATGAGCTTGGACGCCGGGGCCACGGTGAACTCTGCGAACGCACCAGCTCGGTTGGCGAGGGCGTCGGCCCAGGATGACCCGAACACCTCGTCACCGGGTTCGAAGTCGGTCACATTCTTGCCGACGGCCTCGACGATCCCGGCGACATCGGTTCCCCGCACCGGGGTCCGCGGTGTTCGGAGTCCAGACTTCAAGCGGAGGATGTAGGGGGATCCGGCCACCGTGATCCAGTCGGGGGTGTTCACGCTGGTGGCCCGCACCCGAATCAGAACGTCGTCCTCGCCGGCCGAAGGCCGGTCGATCTCGTCCAGCCTGAGCACTCGCTCCGGTGCCCCGTACCCGTCCTGGACGATCGCCTTCATCACATCTCCCTGGGCGTATTTGCGTTGAGCTTTCATCGTTTCTCTCTGAGCCGTCGTCTTGGCCGACATATCTAAACTCCTTCCAGCACTCGGTGAGTGCCTGGTGTGACTCGTACACCTCCAAGGTATGGCGCCAGACCGCTGCCGTCATCGGCCGCGGGATCGATCGGAGGCTCCCCCGAAGGGTGGATGAGACCGGGTCGGGATTCGGGTCAACCTCCCCCATGAGGCGGATACCGGATTCCGCCCATGGGAGGGTGACCGTGCTGGAGAGGATGACGTACGGTGAGTCCATGGATCTCTCGAAGCGTCCACCGGGGACCGGCTGTGTCATGATCTCCCGATGGTGAATCGCACGGATGTGGACCCTGCGCCATCGCTCGATGGCGCTCCACGGCAGCTGCGCGGCCCGTTCACCCGCTGGCCGCGAGCCGCAGACGCCGTGCTGGCCGTCGTTGTGTTGTTGGCCACGGTGTTCGTGTCGTCCGACGATCCCGACCAGGACTTGGTCGTTCGAGCCGTCGGTGACCTCCCGATCGCTGGCTATATCGTCATATCGGTGGCCGGTGGCGCCCTCTACTGGCGTAGGCACCGGCCGCTGATCGTTTTGGGGGTGTCCCTGGCGGGATTGGCGCTGTCTACCGGACTCGGCTACTCCTTCGATCTCTTCGGCCTGCCGATTGCGCTGTATAGCGTTGGTCGCTACGCCACCAACGACCGATGGAGCTACATCGGAGTGGGTGGCGCCATCGCGGTGGCTGCGATCGGTGACCTCATCGACGCCCAGCCAGCAGCGGATATCGGGGGCGCCATCTTCATCCTGTCCTTGGTGTGGTACATCGGCCGACGCATCCGGATTCGGGGCGACTACCTGACCCTCCTCCACGAGCGCGCCGCGCAGACCGAACGGGAACAAGCGGCCGCAGCCCGCCGAGCGGTTGCCGAGGAGCGAACGCGAATCGCCCGCGAGCTGCACGACGTCGTTGCCCATCGGGTGACCTTGATGACAGTGCAGGCCGGTGCCGCCAAGACCGTTGCCGGCGACGACCCGGAGGGCGCCCTGCGGGCGATGGAAGCAGTGGAACAGGCGGGACGCCAAGCACTGGGTGAGCTGCGCCACCTTCTCGGAGTACTACGACCAGAAGCCGGAGCCGACGGGCTCGGTCCTCAACCAGGAATCGCAGATGTTCCCCGGCTCGTCGACCAGTTCGAAGAGGCGGGTGTGAATGTCTCGCTCACGATCGACGATCAACACCCCGACCTTCCGGCCCGTGTCGAGCTATCAACCTACCGCATCGTCCAGGAGGCACTCACCAACGTGCTCAAGCACGCTGGACAGGGAGCCCGGGCCGAGGTGCGGCTCAGCACCGAGAGCCATGGGGTCGACATCGAGGTGCTCGATACCGGGCACGGAGCGACAATTTTGCCCGGGTCGGGTCATGGGATCGTCGGCATGCGGGAGCGGGCACTGCTGTTGGGTGGCACATTCGACGCTGGGCCGCGTCCGGGTGGAGGTTTCCAGGTTGCCGCCCATTTGCCGATCGAAGATGTGTTGGCGTGAGCATTCGTGTCGCCATCGTCGACGATCAGGCATTGGTGCGGGGCGGATTCGCCATGGTCCTCGGCCACCAGGATGACATCGAAGTCGTGGCCGAGGCCGGAACCGGACTGGAGGCGATCGAGGCAGCGCGGACCCATCGCCCGGACGTGATCCTGATGGATATCCGAATGCCGGAGATGGATGGCCTGGAGGCGACCGCCAGGATCGTCGAGGAATCCGACTGGCCGGTTCGGGTGCTGATTTTGACGACGTTCGACCCCGACGAGTACGTCTACAAGGCATTGCGCTCCGGTGCCAGCGGTTTCGTGCTCAAGGACATCCCACCCGAGGAGCTCATAGCCGCTGTACGCACCGTGGCCCAAGGAGGAGCACTGCTGGCGCCCTCCATCACCAGACGTCTCATCGGTCGCTTCGCCGAGCGCCTGGCCGTCGATACCGCAATGTCGGACCGCTTGGAACGCCTCACCGACCGCGAGCGCGAAATCCTGGCTGCGGTCGCCCGTGGGTCCAGCAATGCCGAGATCGCCGAGGAGTTGTTTATCGGAGCATCCACGGTGAAATCGCACGTGTCGAGCATTCTCACCAAGCTTGGCTTGCGCGACCGAACTCAGGCGGTGGTCTTCGCATACGAAAGTGGCCTCATAGAGGTGGGCGAGCACGATATCGGTCACTAAACCGGTTCCTGCGAGAATCGCTCTCGGTGGCCTCGGGGCCGTACCCTCGACCTCCGCCCGGGATGAGGCGAGCGAATCGTGATCTCCCAACGGACCGTCCGCAACCTGATGCGAGGATCTCGAGCGGTGTGGGTATTTGGCTGAGGCCGATGACGCCGATCACGGTGGCGGTTGCGGAAGCCGCGTTACGAACAGGATATATGGCTCGGGTGAGCCGGACGACCGTTACCGGCATGGTTCGGAATCTTGGGAACTACAGGCGGCCCACAGCAGCGATGTTGCCGGCGCACCGCGAACCCACGTCGTCCGGTTTCGAGAATCCTGCACGGACACCCGGGGGTTAGTAGGAGCACTGTCCCCGTTCCGGCCCTCTGTTGCGGTAGGTGTTGATAAATTCCTCGATCTCCGGATCGGCACCGTCGTAGCTCTTTAGACGGTTCCAGGCGGTCGCCACCACCGGCTGATCCAGACCACCATTGGGCGAGAGGATCACGTGGTCGCTGAAGTTGCCAACGATCTCACGAAGTTCTGCCGCAACCTGATCGTTGTCTTCGCTGTACCAGAGCACCACTACCCCGTGCTCGAGACCGTGGACGGCGAGTTCGGCGGGCACCTGCTGGGAGTAGATGCCGCATCGAGGAGAGGACGCCGAGTGTCGGCCGCTGGTCGGAGTCGCGGTGCCGTATTGCACCGTCTGTCCGGCGGGTACGTCTCCTGTTCCCAGGTAGGGAGGCTGCTCGACTCCGGGTAGCTCCGACGGGAATAAGGCTTGCACCAACGCGAAGACAGCCAGACCGCTCACCACTACGCCAAGGGTTAGGAGGACGCCGTTACGGGTCCGGCGTCGGCGCTTCGCTTTCCGCCGCTCGGCGGCTTCCCGTGCCTGACGCTCCAGTCGCCGCGCCTTCTTCGCCGCCACCTTGGCGGGATCCTTCGCCTTCTTGGGACTTCGGTGTCGTTTATTCGCCAAGACGCGATCCTGGTTGGGTCTCCTACATGCAACGAACCCCGACCGGGATGCATTCCGCTGCACTTGGGTCCCCACCGCGGCTTGAGGCGCACAGAGGGGGTCGGGGCCGTCATCACTCCTCGACTGTGAAGGCATGGGCCGTGTAGCTCTCGATCGACTCGGCTCGATCCGGGATTGGGGCCAGTGGCCGGTACCCTTCGCAGGTGGACGTACCTGTGCGGATCGAGACCGATTCGTCGTCGCTCACCGTATTCTGGGACGACGGCAGCAGCGACGTGATCCCCGCTCGGTCGCTGCGTGCGGCGTGTCCCTGTGCCGGTTGTCGAGAGCCCGACGGCATTGATCGCATGGAGCGGGTGCTCGAAGGCCTGCTGGCGATCACGATCGGTGATGTGTCACTCGTCGGTGCTTATGCCGTGTCGATCGAATTCGGCCCCGATGGCCACCGCACCGGGATCTACCCGTACACCCTGCTGCGCTCCCTGGCATCGGAGGCCGCCTGAGCCCCCTGAGTCGGCTCGAAGCTCAGCCGCATCGAGTTCCACGGCATGATCGGAGCCCGGCTCGATGTGAAACAAGCGGAGCATTTGGTGATTATGCGCGAGCCGGACTCTCCAGCCCGGCATTTCCGGGTCGTACGGTCGAGGGTCACCTCGGCGCCCGGTCGGGATTTCGATACTTCGAAGAACGAGGCGAGCGGTCGATCAAGGGCTTCGGCGAACCTGTGAGGGTCTGTTGGCAAACTATGTGACCGTCCCCGTATCGATGGATAGCCAGAGGAGTTAATCAGCCCAAGTCCAAATGGGTGCCGCACGTTGATGCTTGAGGTGGGCCGCGTTTCAGACGGAAATGACGATCTTTCCTTGGGCGTGGCCTTCTTCGAGATATCGCATCGCCTCGGGAACCTCATCCAACCCGTAGCGTCGGTCGATGACGGGACTGAGCTTCCCGGTTTCGAGTAGCTCTTTCAGCCTCAGCAGTTCCTCCTTATTTGGTTTGGCTGTCCGCGAAACCATCTTCTGGCTCACAAACAGGGACAGGGCACGCATTCTGAACAAGTAGGGCAGAGGTCCTAGCCATCGGCGGTGCCTGCGACCGAACGACGCTATGTAGATCCCCTTGGAATCCAGGGCGCGTCGGCACGCCGTCAGTGAACGGTTTCCTACGTTGTCGAGTATCAGGTCGTAGCGCCTGTCGCCGCGCGTGAAATCCTCCGAGGTGTAGTCAATTACATGGTCGGCGCCGATTGATCGCACCATGTCGACGTTCCTCGTGCTGCACACTCCAGTCACTTCAGCCCCAAAGGACTTGGCGACCTGGACCGCGCATGTGCCGACACCCCCAGACGCTCCGTTGATCAAGACCTTCTGGCCTCGCTGAATCTGTCCGGTGTCGCGAAGCAACTGCAAAGCGGTGAGACCTGCGAGTGGTACGGCTGCGGCTTGCTCGAACGTCGACTCACGCGGCTTCAGCGCTAACTGGTCCTGGGAAACTGCTACATACTCGGCAAACGCCCCGTCCCACCATCCGAAAATCTCGTCTCCTGGTCGAAACTCGGTCACGTTCTCGCCAACCGCTTCAACTTCCCCGGCTAGATCGACACCGGGACGGCCCCGCTTTGGTTTACGCAGTCCGAATTGGAGGCGCATGAGGTACGGCACCCCTGCCATGAAGTGCCAGTCATAGGGATTGATGGAAGCGGCACGCACCCGAACGAGCACCTCATCGTCTTCAGGTACCGGCTTATCGAGTTCGACTAGTCGTAGGACGTCTGCCGAGCCGTACCTGTCGTAAACAACCGCTTGCATCTCTAAAACCCCCTCCGCGAAAGGACACGCTGACGCCGGAAAGCTAGCGTCCGAACCCACGCGAGATAGCTGCGTCCCATCGAAGCGTCAGTGGGGGGTCGATATCGCAGGAGCAGCACAAGTTACGAGCCTGATCGGTGCGCCGTTACCGCCCCGAGCCGGCCACACCACCACCTGATGTTGTGGCCGTCGTCAGCCGGGTCGCGGTGAGTCGCCTCCTCTGGTGAGATTTACGCACCGTGGGGGATGCACCGGTACGAAGATGTCATCAGAGCAGGGGGTCGTGATCGGTTGTTGCGGGTCCGTCGTGCAAATGAGTCTCGGATCAATGCTGTTCATCTCGATGACGATGTAGGTTCATCTCGAGATTCGGGACAACATTTGGGAGGGGAATGACTGCTGCCATGACGCTGAAGTTTGAGGTTCCGTCGATCGGGGAGGCCGTATCGGCCATCCTGCAGAGACCAGACGAACCGGTCGGATTGTTTGTTCTCGGACACGGATCCGGTTCGAACATGTATGTCCCGCTGATGGTCGGTCTCGCTGACGCGCTGGCCGATCATGGCGTTGCGACGCTCCGATTCGAGTATCCATACTCCGATAAGCCGGAGTTCGTCCCCAACTCAGACATGCCGCAGGACGCCGATGACGTCTTGATCGCGACTGTAAGAGCGGCGCTTGCGTGCGCCGCCACCGAAGCACCGGAACTGCCTCTGTTCGTCGGAGGTCATTCGGTCAGCGCACAGATGGCCTCAAAAGCCGACGCCAACGACCCCCTGGCGGCAGAAGCCATCATCTCCATGGGATTTCCCCGGAAAGGTGACCCCGCCAATACCGCCCACCTCGACTCAACCACGCTCCCGATGCTCCTCATCCAAGGCACCAAAGACATCCTTGGGTCGGAAGCGGAGATAGCGGACATGGCGGGAACGCTCGGCGACCGAGCCACCGTGAGATGGGTACAAGGCGCATCCCACGGCTTCAACGTCGAAGGCAGGCAGGACGGAGAGGTCATCGGTGAAGTCGCCAACCACATCAACGACTACATCCGGCAGCAATAAACTCCCCTTTTACCGGCGACGACGCCGCCACGCCCTCTATCCTTCTCTCGTCTTGCTGGGGTAGGGGGTACCCCTAAAGCGAACGCATCAGTGCGAACGCCAGGTGCAGCCGCCAACCCGGACGCGTTCATCGGCGACACATACGCCACTACGGTCGCACGACTCAGACGAACCGCCGAACCCACCGTCATCACCCCGACGGCCAACCATGCAACCCACCACCAGAGGCATCGTCCACCCGGTTCCCACCATCGTCACCGGAATCGCCCTGATCGGACGTGAATCACGCCGCTGGCGCAACCACACCCCCCAAGGCAAGCCCTACCACATCACCTACACCGAAGCCGACACCCTGGGCCCACGATGTTGAGAGGGTTCGGGAGATCGCCCGCCAGATGGGCCAAGAGCCACTCGCTGCAGAGATTGGGATATCAGTACGGACCTTGCGAAATGTCTTGAAGGGAAGGCGCCCATCGAAGGAGACGCGGGGAAGAGTCCGCGACTCAATCAAGGAAGACCCGCCTTGTCGCGACTGATTCGAGGACCGAGCATCCGCCCCAGATCAAAGGCCGCTAGGAGGCGAGTGTTTTGAGAACACCCGAGACCCACTTCCCCAATCCGTTGACCGATGTCTCAGGTTGTCGCACCCTGCGCGAGCCCCACCTGGTCGAGGAGAAGAGGGAGCCATGACCATCCCCCTCGAAGGACCCTATCCGTCAATTAATGCCGCGGTCAGGGCGTGACTACCGGGGACCGCTCTAATGAGGTGGCGCTGGGGGACGCTGGGGTGATGGTCTCTGGTGTTATAGCTCTCGCGACTCGGCCCATCGGACTGCCGTGGCCAGCAGGATGACGATGGCCACGATGGTGACGATTACGGGTCCGAGGTAGTCGCCAGCGGATCCGCCCTTTACCAGAGCGACTTGGGCTCCGACGAGGTAGCTCGGGAGCCATTGGCCGACCGTTTCAGCGATCCCTGCGATAGGCAGGACGAGCAATATCAACAACGTCGCTGCCACGGTGCCGACGACACCGTTTAGTCGACTTCCTAGGGCAGCGGCGACGGCCACAGCAAAAGCAAGGTAGAGGATCCCGAGCAGGGTGCCCAGAACCATCCCACCCGCCGGGAGTCCCCCGAGGAGCACCGAGGTCTCGTACCACGCGACGCCAACACCCAGGAGGTAGGCGGCCGCGGTGGCCGAGGCGGATACCACGTACCGCGGAATCACCAACCGGGCAGCCGACGAAACGCGGGTCCGCAAGAAGATCGACAACTCTGGCACCGCGTCAAGGGTCAGCGCCCCGGCGGCGACCACTACTGCGACAAGCAGCCCAATTTGCTGGGCATTGGAGGCGAATTGGGCTATCCCGTCAGCGGGGATGGGCTCAGGCACGATGACTGTCAATTCGCCGCCACCGAAGCGGTCCACGATCGCGGCCAGGTAGCGGGCGGTCAAAGGACCGACGAACCCGAAGAACACATACACGCCTGCGAGGGCCGCGGCCCGGCGGGTCCGTATCAACCTCATTAGCTCGAGGCGCCACAGGGTCATCGGGTGATCTCCAAGAAGACATCTTCCAACGTCGGGGACTCCGGCTCGATCGAGATCACTCTTGCACCGAGACCGGCCAAAACTGGGATCAACCGTCGCTCGGCCGTATCAAGCGAGGTCACTCTGATGCGTAGGTCCCGGTCGCTAATCGCCTCCACCGAATCCACCCACGGCTCGGCTTCAAGGCGGTCGGCCACCGACTCGAGCTCTTCCCGCAGACGAATTCGGTAGGTCGGCCCAGCATGGTTCAACAGCAACTCGTCAGCTGTACCTTGGAATAGCAGCCGACCCCGATCCAGAATGCCAAGTGAGTCGCTCACCTCCTGAACATCACCCAGGATGTGGCTTGAAAAGATGACGGTGGCTTCGCCTCTGACGCTGCGTACCAGATCGAGTACGTCTCGACGTCCAGTTGGGTCGAGGGCCGATGCCGGCTCATCGAGAATCATCACTTCGGGTTCCGACACCACGGTGGCAGCGACGCCGAGACGCTGAAGCATCCCCCGCGAGTACCCACCGACTCGTCGGTCCGCGGCCTCTGACATGCCGGCCTGTTCGAGCACACGGTCCACTGCCTGTGCCGGCGTCTTGGGCGCGGTAAGGCTCTTAGCCAGTTCGACAACCTCACGGCCGGTCAACCAGGGCTCAAAACGGGGAGCATCAGGAAGCACCGCAATCCGGGAGGGGTTCGCCTCGATAGTCACCGCGCCGGACGTGGGCGGGCGCAGCCCAGCCAGGATCGACAGCAAAGTGGTCTTGCCTGCACCGTTGGGACCCACGAGCCCGTAAACGGTTCCCTTCGGTACCTGTAGATCCACCCCGGAGAGTGCCTCTACCCCGTCATAGCGTTTGACGAGATTGGTGGTGGTGATCACACGTGGTCTCGGCCGAGGAGCAGGTAGGCGACTCCACCAAAAGGCACGCTGAACGCGATGATGAGTGCCCAAGCCCACTTGGGAAGACTCTTCACCTCAGACTGGGACAAATCCCAAAGGCAGTATCCGACCCAAGCGACCGCGGCAACAATCAACGGCACAAATGCGGCGACTGGCATTATTGCTCCCTTTCTTGGACAGACAGGGCGATGGGCCTTCGGTCCCGTACCTGGTGCGGACGCCCGGACGCCAACGAGTCAGGACCGTTGATCCGAACCACCACTGCAGCGAGCACCAGAACGAGGGCGACGAAGATGCTGAAGGTGGTCAGCTCGCCGCCTCTGTTCTCGGGCAGCAACGGGAGGAAGACGAACGCCGCGTTGGACGCAAAGTGGAACAGCATCATCAGGCCGACCGAGCCCTGGCTGGCGTTGAAGATCGAGGTCATCACAACGGTCATCGAGACCACAAAGATTCCGAACAGCCAGAACGGCGTGTCGAGCGGAACCCCCGTCTCGATGAGCGACGGCGGATAGTGCCACATCCACCAGGCGACACCGACGATGAGGCTTGTCACCAAAGCCGAGTAGCGAACTTGTAGCCGGGGCAGGGTGAATCCGCGCCAACCGTATTCCTCACCGATGACAACGATCAACAGCGGAAGCAAGATGATCAAGCCTTCGGCGGGCATCTCGATGTCATAGCTCTCCCCGGTGACCGTACTGCCGAGGGCGATGGCCGTTAGCGCCAACATCGGGATCGTTAGGGCTGTGGAGACCAGCAGCCGCACCGATCCCGGAGCACTGCCGCGCAAGCGGAGGAACTTGCGAACGCCGGACCATCCGGCCTCTCGTGCGGTCATCACGACGGCGACGGTCGTGGGCACGAGCACGGTGAGGATCGCGGCATCAGGGTTGTCCAGCAGATGGCCGAGGACGTAGACAACGGCGGCGCTGATCGCCAGCGTGATGGCGATGAATAGCGAGACCGTGGCGGTCGCAGAGCGGGACGTGGGCATGATCGGCTCCTTGTCGTCGATTCGGGTCCGCAGGTGCGGCATAACGCCAATGTGCCGCACCGTCGCCGTCAGGTCATCGGTTGCGTGGCCAGAACTCGTCGGCCGATCGGCCGATACTGGCGGTCAGGCCTCGCTCGGTGGTTCGGCGAGGCCGTGCCGATACGCGTAGATCACTGTGTGGACCCGGTCCCGCAGGCCCAGCTTGGTCAAGATGCTCGAAACGTGGGTCTTGGCGGTCGAGAAGCTCACGAATACCCGATCCGCGATCTCCTGGTTGCTGAGGCCTTCGGCGATGAGGCCGAAGATCTCTCGCTCGCGGTCAGTGAGCGACTCGTACCTGGCGGGGACGTCGGGTCGCCTGCCGGCAGCTATGAACTGGTCGACGAGCCGCCTCGTCACTGCCGGCGACAGCAGCGCCTCGCCACCGGCAACCACCCTTATCGCGTTGATCACGTCCTCCGGTCGGCTGTCCTTGAGCAGGAAGGCGCTGGCTCCGGCCCGTAGTGCCTCGTAGACGTTCTCGTCGTTCCCGAACGTGGTCAGCACCACGACCCTGGGCGGGTCGTCGACAGCGGTGATGCGCCGGGTGGCGTCGATTCCAGACAAGTGCGGCATCTGGACATCCATCAGGATCACGTCGGGCCGGTGGCGCAGCGCCAACTCGACGGCTTCCCGGCCGTCCTCGGCCTCGTCTACCACGCGGATGTCGGGTTGGCTCTCGATCATCAGCCCGAGGCCGGACCGAATCAGGGCCTCGTCGTCAACGACGAGCACGCGAATGGTCATTGGAGCTCTGTGCCCGGGTTGAGTGGTAGCACCGCTGCCACTCGGAAGCCGCCGTTCGGGCCTACCCCGTGGTCGAGGCTGCCGCCGAACAGCTCGACTCGCTCCCGCATGCCGACGAGCCCGAAACCGCCGGCACGCCGCGGCCCCGCACCCTGTCCGTTGTCGGTCACTTCGATGCGAACGGAGTCGTCGGTCCAGGTCAAAATGACATCGGCGGTCGCCTCGGCGCCTGCGTGCTTAGCGACGTTGGTCAACGCCTCCTGGACCACACGGTACATCGTGGCCGCCAACGCCTCGGAAACCTGTTTGGTGCTGCCGGCGGTCCCGAGCGTGACATCGAGGCCGGCGCGACCCATTTCGTCCACCAACGACTCCAGCCGCGCTCTCGGCAGGTGGGAATATGTGGGCGCCGTCTCGTCTACGCCCCGCAGCACGGTGAGCATGCGTCGAAGCTCACGCATCGCGTTCCGTCCCGCTAGTTCAGCCTCCCCGAGCGCCTCGCGGGCACGCTCGGGGTCATCGCCGACAGTCAGCCGGGCACCACCGATCTGCACAGTCATGACGGTGACGCTGTGGGCGACGATATCGTGCAGTTCCCGGGCGATCCGCAGACGCTCCGCCCCTACCGCCTCACGAGCCTGACGTTGCACCGCTGCTACCTCGGCCCGAGCCAAAGCGTTGCGAGACCGGATGGTGTCGCCCAGGACTCCCGCACCCACTAAGAGGAGTGCGTTCCGCACCAGCTCCTCTGCCTCGAAAATGTCTCGGACCACATCAGCGACGGTGAACGCCGCGAGCACTGCTATCGCTGCCCCGACCGCCGCAAGTCGCGCCCGCCGACGCACCTGCCCGTACACCACGACCCCGAAGGTGGCGATGATGAACGGAAACACGTTCACCGCGCGATAGTCAGCCACAATGAACGCGATCGTCCCGCCCGCTGTGACAGCAAGCACCACCGCGGGGAACTGCCGACGCCACAAAAGTGCCGCAAGCGCCACCGCCCACAGGACAAGGCCCACCGGGTCGAGGTCCCTCCCCAGGCTGTTCGACGCGACTCCCACGTCAAACAGCGCCGCCATCCCGAGCAGCCCGATATCGACGATGAGTTGCCGGCGTCCGTAGGCCACGTCGGCCCTCCGTGTCGATCCTGAGGCGAAATCTGAGGCCAACCGAGACATCCCTCAATGAGAAGGGTTCAAGCATCCCACACGGACTTCTCACTTGGAGGATTGTCCGTGCATCGAGGGCGATGTAGTCAACGCCCGCACCTGTGAACCAGTGGAGTTCAGGCCACCCGCCAAACCTTCGGGTGGTCGGGCATCAGCTCCAAGACCCGCCGGGTTATCGGCTCGTCAACTTCGATCTCTCGATTCAGCCCCTGATACTTGTTCAAGCGGCGGGCGAATCGCCCCAGTCGGCTTCCAAGGCGCTACGCAGTTGGGCGACGTTCCTGGTTCCTATCCGCTTGGACAATTCACGCTCCAACTGAGCGAACGTTTCGAGAGCCAGGGGGACCGCCCGCTTCCCAGAGGCAGTAAGCCTGATCCTCTTTGCCCGTCCGTCGTCCGGATCATCGACGAGTTCGACCAGCCCCTTGTGTACCAGACCTCGTACAAGTGTCTGTGCCGACTGCCTTGTGATTCCCAACCGCCGGGCTAGATCGGCAGGGCGGGTGCCTTCTGCGTCGAGATATGGAAACACCATCGACTCAGCGGTGGTCAACTCGGCCAATCCCTGGTCAGCGAGTCGGCTCCGGAGAGCGTCGTCGTTTGGGATTACGTCGAGGATCGCCGTGCCTGCAAGATCGCCGACTACCTCGACAACGCCACCATCGAAGACGTCGATGAGTACGACCGGTACGTCGAGTGGTTCATCGATGCCGGTGAACGCTGGCGCCGAGCCGCCGCGGTCGTCGAGCTGTGAAGCCGAACGCCGAAAGGCTGAACGGAGCCTGGTAAGCCCGTGGACATCCCGAGATGACCCGGCAATGCGTTCGAGTGAGGTGGTCGCCGAGGAGCGACGGTCGGGAATTAGCCGACCAGCCTCGAGTCTCGCCGCGCGGACCGTCGGGGCCTACCCCTCGACGATGAACTCTCCCCACATCCCTGTATTTCGATGCTCTCGGATCGTGCAGATGTAGAAGTAGCTCCCGGCTTGATCCGGCGTGAAGGTCACCGACGTGGATTCCCCGATATTGATCGCGACGGTCTTCGACTCCCAGAGCACGCCTAACAAGTCGTCAATGTCTGCCACCACGGCGAAGTTGTGCTGTAGGGCAAAGGGATGCTCGTTCGTCAGCGTGAGGGTCACCTCATCGCCTACGTTGACCGAGAGTGAGGGGCCGGGCGCGGTGATCGTCGCGGCTCCGAGACCGAAGCCGTTTGAGTTGGCGAAGCCCTCGAGGGGCACCGCTGAGCGCCCGCCGGTCAGTGCGATCTCCACCGTCGTTACGGGTCCCGCTGCCGGTCCTGTGGTCGTAGTCGTAGTCGTAGCCGTAGTCGTAGTCGTGGCTTGAGTTGTGGGGGCTTGCGATGTCGGGGCCGCAGCAGTCGTTGCGGTCGTCGCTGGTGCCGCGGTTGCCGGTGGCTCAGCAGCCTGGGTTGCCGTGGTGTCGTCGTCTCCACAGGCAGCCGCCGCCAACGCGAAACCAAGGAGTAGGACTAACACACCTCTTACAGAGCTATTCATAGAGTTCTCCCTCGCGATTGCAGGCCGGCGGTCACCGGTTCATCCTCTATGTGTCCGCTTTCGATCAAATTTGACCCGGTTTCACGATTTGGCACACCGGCCCGGAGTGGTTGGATTCGGCGGGGCTTCTGACTGGGGTGTCAAATCCTTGGGGTGGCGGACACGTAGGATCTAGAAGGCTCTGGGAGTTGGGAGAGACATGGCACAGCAGCAATGACCAGCTTCGGGTCTGCTGATGCCCGCTTTGATCGGCTGTACCGGGCATACCACCAGGAGGTACTCGCCTACTGCCTGCGGCGGACGAACCGCTCCGACGCCGAGGACGTGGCGGCCGAGGTGTTCACAGTGGCATGGCGACGTATCGAAGAGGTTCCCGCCGGCGGAAGAGCCCTGGCGTGGCTTTATGGCGTAGCGCACCGCGCCATGACCAACCGGTGGAGGAGTATCCGGCGTTATCGGAGGTTGCTAGTCCGGATCGGACGGTTCGGGTCTTTCCAGCCCGAGTTACCAGACGCGGTGGTGCTGCGCCGACTGGATGAGCAGCAACTGCTCGATGCCTTAGCTCGGTTGCGCCGGCGAGATAAAGAGGTGCTTCGACTCGCAACCTGGGAGAGGCTGCCGCACCGTGACATCGCCGAGCTGTTGGGCTGCTCGGAGGTGGCAGTAGGACAGCGCATCGCCCGGGCCAAGAAACGTCTGGAGACAGAACTGAAGCCCATGCAACAACAAGGTTCACCGGTCCCTCAGCTGAAGAGGAAGGAGGCAACGATTGACTCACCACAAGGATCTTCTTGAGCGTCTGGAGGAGGCCAACCCGGTCCCGGAGCCGAGTCGCTTGAACCCCGAGGAGTCGCGCCGGTTCTCCCACCTCGTCGAGCGAAGCAGGGAAA